>JBOHBB010000257.1:0-10066 GCA_050698135.1 Gaiellaceae bacterium | reverse complement strand
TCCCACCCCACTCCTCGGGCTGGAGGCCTTCAGCAGCCAGCTCGCTTCGCACACGATCCGCGTTGGCGTCGGGAACGTCGATCTTGTTCACCGCGACGACGATCGGCACCTCGGCGGCGCGTGCGTGCGAGATCGATTCCTTCGTCTGCGGCATGACGCCGTCGTCGGCGGCGACGACGAGCACGGCGATGTCCGTCACCTTCGCGCCGCGGGCGCGCATCGCCGTGAAGGCCTCGTGGCCGGGGGTGTCGAGGAACGTGATCTTCCGGCCGTCGACGTCGGCCTGGTACGCGCCGATGTGCTGGGTAATCCCTCCCTGCTCCGTCTCGACCACGGACGCCTCGCGGATCGCGTCCAGCAGCGTCGTCTTGCCGTGGTCGACATGGCCCATGATCGTCACCACCGGCGGCCGCGGCACGAGATCTTCCTCCGCGTCCTCGAACTCGGTCGGCTCGAGCTCCTCCTCCGCCGCGTGTTTGATCGTGACCTCGCGCGAGACCTCCGTCGCGATGAGCTCGACCTCCTCGTCGGAGAGCGACTGCGTCGCCGTCCGCATCTGCCCCATGTTCATCAGGATCTTGATCAGCTCGGGCATGGGGACGCCGAGGGCCTGCGAGAGGTCCTTGATGGTGACCCCGGACTCGACCGTCACGGGCCCGCTGGGCGGGGCGACCGGCTGCTGGCGAGGCGAGGGAGGCGCCGAACCGCGGTCGCGGGGCTGGCGTCCCTGGCTCCGGGCGCCGCCGCCCTCGATGACGACGCGGCGCTTCCGCCCCGAGGAGCCTCCACGGGGACGGATCGGGCGGTTCGGCCTGTTACGTCCGTCGGCCATCAGCGTTCAAGTGTAGAGGCCTCAGCTCGCTGCCTCGTCCGGAGCGGACACGTCGTCCCGCGCGATGTCGGCGCTCGCAGCGGAGGTCTCGGCTGCGACCGCGGCGACCTCCTCGACGGCCTCGTTCGCCTCTCCCTCGACCTCGGGCTCTCCCTCCGGCTCGGGCTCGGGCTCGGTGCCGACGAGCGCCTGGTGCGACGGGACGCCGCAGTAGCGCGACCCGAGGAGCGCGGAGTTCGGGCACCGCTTGCCGTTCGAGAGGATCGCGGCGCAGCGCCCCGAGTACTCCTCGTCGTCGGCGGCGCCGGCGAACGCGGCCGCCGCCTCGGCCTTGGCGAACTCCGTCTCGGACTCGATGTCGATCTTCCAGCCCGTGAGGCGGGTCGCGAGCCGTGCGTTCAAGCCCTCCTTGCCGATCGCGAGCGCAAGCTGGTCGTCCGGAACGATGACCGTCGCCTCGCGCGTCTCGTCGTCGATGTAGACCTCGCGCACCCGCGCGGGAGACAGCGCCTTTGCGACGAAGCGCGCAGGCTCCGTGTTCCAGGGGATGATGTCGATCTTCTCGCCACGGAGCTCGGAGACGACCATGCGCACACGCGATCCGCGTGGGCCGACGCAGGCGCCGACCGGGTCGACGCCCTGCATGTGCGACTCGACCGCGATCTTCGAGCGGTAGCCGGGCTCGCGCGCGACGCCCCGGATCTCGACGAGGCCGTCGGCGATCTCGGGCACCTCGAGCTCGAACAATGCGCGGATGAGCTCGGAGTCGCGGCGCGACAGGATCACCTGCGGGCCCTTCGTCCCGGCGCGGACCTCGGCGATGACCGCCTTGATCCGGCTCCCCTGCTCGTAGCGCTCGCCGTCCACCTGCTCCGACCGCGGCAGCAGGGCCTCCACGCGGCCGAGGTCGACGAGCACGTTGTTGCGGTCGCCGGCCTGCTGCACGATCCCCGTCACGACCTCGCCCTGCCGGTCGACGTACTCCTCGTACATGATCGCGCGCTCGGCCTCCCGGATCCGCTGCTGGATGACCTGCTTCGCGGTCTGGGCGGCGATCCGGCCGAAGTCGTGGGGGGTGACGTCGGTGCGCACGATCTGCGTCGGCGGGACCTGGGACCAGTCGAGGTCGAGGTCCTCGTCGGTGATCAGCGTGTGCTGGCGCTCGCCGGTCTCCTCCTCGATCCGCTCGAGCTCGGAGATCCGCGCCTCCCGCGCCTCCTCGACGAGCCGCGTCTCGACGTCCTCGGGGATGTCGATCGCGTACACGCGGAACTCCCCGTCGGAGTCGAGCTTGACCTCGGCGTGTCGGGTCGCCTCCGGCGTCTTCTTGAACGCCGCGAGCAGCGCGTCCTCGAGAGCGGAGATGAGGATGCCTTCCTCGATCCCCTTCTCCTTCTCGATCAGGTGGATTCCCTCGATGATCTCCTGGCTCATGTCGTCTACCCCTCGTCGATCAGGTTGGCCCGCACGATCGAGTCGTACGGGATGGCGAGCGGCGCCGGCTCCCCGGCGACCTCGAGCGTCACGGACTCGTCCCCGGCGTCGAGCACCTCGCCGCGCATGCGGCTCCTGCCGGCGATCTCGGCGTCGACCCGGACCGCGACGCGCCGCCCCCTGGCGGCGGCGAAGTGCGCGGGCCTGCGCAGGGGCCGCTCCGGCCCCGGCGAGGACACGTCGATCGTGAAGTTCGCCCGGTAGTCGTCGAGCAGGTGCGTCACGCGCTCGCAGAGCGCATGGTCGACGCCGCGGGGATGGTCGATGTACACGCAGAACCGGCTCGGCGAGACGAGCTCGACCGCGAGCACCTCCACCTCGGGCAGGCGACGCTCGACCGTCGGGGCGATCTCGTCCTGGAGCTGTCGCTCGCGCGTGTAGGTGCTCGTCATCGCTGCTCGATCCTTCAAAGAACAAATGGGCGCGGCGCGCCCATTTCGTGTTGCCGGTGAAATGTGGTGCGACCAGGATAGCACCGGGCCCACCGGGATCACGCCGCCGCGACGAGCCCGACCCCGAGGACGACGAGCGCGGCGCCGAGCGCCCGCTCGCGGCCGACGGGCTCCCTGAGGACGAAAACGGCCAGGGCGACGGCGATGAGGATGCTCGTCTCGCGCACCGCTGCGACCGCGGCCGCAGGGGCGAGCGACAGCGCGCCGAGAGCGAGCGCGTACGCGAGAAACGAGCACACGGCTGCCGCGATCGTCGCCGGGCCGATCTCGGCACGGACGCTCGCAGACGTGCCCGTGAGCACGTGGAGGAGGAGAGCTGCGACCGCGACCGGGACGAGGACGAGCTCGAGGTAGGCGACGGCCGAGGCATGCTCGATGCCCTGCTTGTCGACGAGCGTGTACGCCGCGATCGTCCCTGCGATCGCGAGCGAGAGCGCCACTCCGACCCCGTCCACCGGCCCCCGCGCCCCGCGGACGAGAACGACGCCCCCGCCCACGAGCACCACGCCGATCGCCTGCCAGCCGCCGATCACCGCACCCGTGACCGAGGCGCCGACGAGTACGAGCACCGGCGCGACGCCACGCGCGATCGGGTAGACGAGGCTCAGGTCGGACCTGGCGTACGCGGTGGTCAGCAGGAGGAAGTAGAGGATCTCGAGCACCGACGAGAGGGCGATCCACGGCACCGCGGCGAGCTCCACGCGCCAGGTCGCCGCCGCGAGCGGTGCGAACGCGACCACGCCCAGGCAGAGCGCGACCGTGGTCGCCGCACGGACGTCGCGTGCGCGGGCGAGAAGCACGTTCCAGGCCGCGTGGAGCGCCGCCGCCCCCAGGGCGAGGGCAAGGGCGGAGGCAGGCACTAGACGTCCGGCCCCACGGTCGGAGGGCAACTACCGATGCGCGTCCCCTCGCCCTCGGCGATGCTCGAGGTCGGAGAAGCCCGCGATCCTGGAAGCGGAAAGGAGACGAGTCTCGTGAAGAGTGCGCCGGTGCTGGGTCACGTTCCCGTCTCGCCGGGGCCTCGCGCTGCGCACGGCCTCCCCGCGCGCTGGGCGGTCTCCTTGACGGCAGTGTTCGCAGGAGCCGTGCTCGCGGCGATCGTGACGTTCGCCGTCGGATACGCCGTCGGCGGGCAGAGCGCGATCGAGGACACCTGGGTCGCCTCCCTCGGCGGGATCCTCGCGCTCATCGGACTGCTGGCCTCCCTCGCCGCGTTCGTCCTCGCGATCGTCGCGAAGATCGAGCGCGAGCGCTGGTCGTTGCTGTGGGCGCCGCTGTGCGCCTTCCCTGCCGTGGCCGCCTTCCTGGTGGTGGGCGAAGCGCTCTGGTGGGAGTAGCGGTCCTCGTCCGCGCGGCGGCCCCGGCGACACGGTCGACGACGGCGGCGGGCTCAGACATCGAGGACGATCGTCACCGGGCCGTCGTCGACGAGCGCGACCTCCATGCGCGCCCCGAAGACGCCTCGCGCGACTGCAACGCCTCGCTCTCGAGCGCTGCACTGTCATGGGTTCGCACGTGACGAACGCGCCGGACTCAGGCGAGGTTGAGTCGGGCGGTGGTCAGGTTCTCGGGATCCGATGATGTGGTCAGGGGGGAGCGTTCGAGACCGAGATGCCCGGATCGCGTGGGTTCTCACGCAGCCCGACGTACACCAAGGCCACCACTGCGACGATCACGATGGTTATGCCTAGGGAGATCTCGATCCAGCTCGCGCGCAGGCTGAACCCCGATACCCGCATCGCGATGACGGTCACGACGGCGGACACGGACAACAGGATGACGACAAAAACCCAGGCCGTTGACACGCCCTCGAATCGTACGAGGCACGCAGGCCGACGCCATCCCGCAAGAACGCCAAGCGAGCCAGCCCGCTCCGACGATGTCACAGGCCAGGCCGATGATGTTCAACCACGCCATCGACTGGCCAGATTCACGGTCCGTCGCGCAGTCCCTCCCTCTGCGCGAGGTCCAAAGAAATGCACCGAGTGGTGGCTGCCTCGTCCGGCAACCCGACTGACCTTCGCCGAAGCGTCTGCCACTCGGGGAGCCATCAACCTCGGTAGCTCCGTTCTCGGTGCAGGCGGGACACTATCCCATCCGTGGGAACTAGTCCATGTCGAGAACGAGCGTCACCGGACCGTCGTTGACGAGCGTGACCTCCATACGCGCTCCGAAGACTCCCGTCTGGACGGGGACGCCTTCGGCTCGCAGCGCTTCGCAGAAACGTTCATACAGGGGCTCGGCTACTTCCGGGCGCGCCGCCTTCGAGAAGTCGGGACGAGTTCCCTTCTGACGCCTACTGTCCGCCACGAGGGTGAACTGACTCACGACGAGGGCGTTGCCGCCGACGTCGACGAGCGAGCGGTCGAGCCGCCCGGACTCGTCCTCGAACACCCGTAGACGGGCGACTTTCGCCGCGAGCCGCTCGGCCGCGCTCGGGTCGTCGCCGGTTGCGACCCCGAGGAGGACGACGAGCCCCCGCCCGCACGCGCCGCGCATCTCGCCGTCCACGGTGACCGAGGCGCTGGAGACACGCTGGACGACCGCACGCACCGGCCGATTCTCCCCTCTCAGGATCTCGCGCGTACGGCCGATAAGGAGGGGATGGAAGCCGCCCACCACCCCTGGCCAGCGCTCGGCGCGCTGCTCCTTCGCGACGGGCTCGTCGATAAAGACGAGCTCCAGGAGGTGCTCACCGTGCAGGAGGACGCCGGCCACCATCGCCTCTCCGCGCGACGCCTCGGCGAGCTCCTCGTCCAGCGCGGCACCGTCACACACGCACAGGTCGCCCAGCTCGTCGCCGAGCAGTACGAGCTCCCGTATCTCGAGCTCGCGACGTCCGACGTGAACCTCCGCGCCGCCACGCTCCTCACCGAGGAGCACGCACGCGACTTCGCCGCCCTCCCGATCAGCGTCCTGCCGGACGCCTCGATCCTCGTCGCCGTCTCGGACCCCCCGCTCGTCCTCTTCTCGGACGAGTTCCGCAGGCTTCTCGGCGTCCCGCTCCGGTATGCGGTCGCCGCTCAGGACGAGCTCGACGCCGCGATCGCGTACGCCCTCGCCGCCCCGCCGACGGAGCACGACGCGGCCGGCGGTGGCGTGGCGGCGGAGCTCGCGGTCCTGGTCTCGGATACCGAGACCCAGGACGATCTCGCGATGACCCCGGACGAGCCCGCGATGACGCTCGTCGTCCCCGAGCACCCGCGGGCCCACCGCTCTGCGGCTCTCGGCGCGCTCCTCGTGCGCGACGGGCTCGTGACCGAGGACGAGCTCGACGCCGCGCTCGCCCAGCAGCGGATCGCCGGCAACAAGCGGCTCGGCGAGATCCTCGTGGAGCGCGGGACGGTCACGCGAACGCAGGTCGCCCAGCTCGTGGCCGAGCAGTACGACCTGCCGTTCGTCGAGCTCGACCTCGCGCGCATCCACGTCGAGACGTCGCTCCTTCTTCCCGAGAGCGTCGCCCACCGGCTCTCCGCAATCCCCATCGGCCGCTCGACCGACGGCTCGCTGCTCGTCGCGGTCTCCGACCCGACGAACGTCGTGTACGCGGACGAGCTCCGCGTCGCGCTCGCCGCGCCCATCCGGTTCGCGGTCGTGACACCGGACGAGATCGACGACGCGATCCACCACGTCCACGCCTACGTGCCGGACGCCGTTCCGCACGCCGAGCAGGAGGAAGCGCCGGTGGAGATGGAAGATGTCGATCCTCCCGCGAAGCTCGACAACGACGTCCCCTCCAACGTGCCGGACGCCGTTCCCCACGCCGAGCAGGACCAAGCACCGGTGGAGATGGAAGATCGCGGCCCTCCCGCGAAGCTCGACGACGACCTCCTCGCCGAGGTCGGAGAGGTCGCGGAGCTCGCCTTCGAGGGCCCCGTCTATCCCGAGATCGCCGAAGTCCACGATCCGGAGCCCGGCCAGCTCGCCGAGGTCCTGGAGCTCCCGGCCGATGAGGCCTGGCTCGAGGAGGAGCAGCCCGCCGAGGACGAGGGAGCCCCGGAGAGCTCGGACGACGCCGATCCCGACCTGGAGTCGGTCGGCGAGATCCTCGAGCTCCCCGGCAACGACACGCAGCTCGAGGACGAGCCGCTGGCCGAGGTCGAGGAGCGCATGGCCGTCGGCGTCGTCGACGTCCAGGACGAGCTCTACGCCGAAGTCGCGGAACGTGTGACCCTCAACCTCGTCGACGTTCACGAGGAGCCTCCCGTCGCAGCGTCGGACGGGCCGGACGAGGACGCCGACGTCCGGGTCGCGGAGCAGCTCGACGAGATCCTTCATCGCGCACTGTCGCTCGGTGCGACGACGATCCAGTTCGCGCCCCAGTCGCGTGGCCTCGTCGCCAGATGCCGGATCGACGGCTCGCTGCACGAGCTCGAGACGCTCGCGAGCACGCCGAGCGTCGTGACCGCTGAGCTCGCGGCGCGGGCAGGCCTCGACCCGTCCGTCCGAGAGCCCCAGATGGGCTTGCTCGCCTTCACGCACGACGAGCGCAGCGTGGACTACGAGGTCTCGGCCGTCCCGACGACGCTCGGCCTGCAGCTCAGCCTCCGCGTGCCGGGACACGACGGTCGTCCCTCCTCGCTCTCGGAGCTGGCACTGCGCTCGAACACCGACGCTGCCCTGAGAGAGGCCCTCCGTGGATCGTCCGGAGTCGTGGTCGTGTGCGGACCGCCGATGAGCGGGAGGACGACCACCCTGTACGCCGCCCTGCACGAGGTCGCAACGCCCGACCGCGCGGTCGCGACAATCGAGGACCCCGTCGAGCGGCCGAGCGCCGGGATCGCCCAGCTCGCGGTCGATCCGGCCTCCGGCATGACCTTCGCGCAGGGCCTGCGCACGCTCCTTCGCTCGGATCCGGACGTCGTGCTCGTCGGCGACCTCGAGGACGGCGAGACCGCACAGGTCGCGTTCCGCGGAGCGCGCTCGGAGCGCATCGTCCTCGCCTCGCTCGACGCACCGACTGCCGCAGCCGGGACTGCCCGGCTCGCAAGCCTCGGAGTCGATCCTCGCCTGCTTGCGTCGACGCTCTCCTGCGTCGTCGCCCAGAGCCTCCTGCGCCGTGTCTGCGGCGACTGCCGCGAGACGTACTACGCGAGCGCAGAGGAGATCGAGAGCCTGGGGCGCCCCGAGGAGGAGGCAGGGCGCCGGCTCCTCGCGCGGGGGCGCGGCTGCTCCTCCTGCCGGGGCACCGGCTACCGGGGCTGGGCCGCCGTGTTCGAGTGTCTCCCTTTGACGGACGAGGTCCGCGCGCTCGTCGAGGGCGGCGCCTCACCGGCCGCGATTCGCGACGCCGCGGTGGACGCGGGCATGTCGACGTTGCACGACGAGGCCGTCGGGCTCTGCCTCGACGGCGTCACGACGTCGTCGGAAGTCCGGCTCGTAGCGCTCGACTGAACGATCAGTCGAGGTCGAGGTCGGCCCGCGGGCGCAGGGAGCGCGCGAGCTTGAAGTGCGGGGTCGCCTCCTTGCGGCGACCCTGGTTCGCGAGCGCCCTCCCGAGTGCGTAGTGCGCCCAGTCGTCCGCGGGCGAGAGCTCGACGAGCGCACGGAACTCGGCTTCGGCCTCCGACCACCGGCTCAGCCTGAAGTACGCGATCCCGAGGGCCTCGCGAATCGACCGCGAGTTGGGCTCGCGCCGCCTCGCCTTCTCGAGCGAAACGGTGGCCTGAGCCGCCATGCCGTTCCGCAGCTGCTCCCTGCCCTTCTGGAAGAGGTCGTACGTCTCCGTCACCGCGATCCGCCTCCGACCAGGGAACGCGGCGAGACGAACCCCCGGAACCGGGCCCAACCGGACAGCTCGAAGCGGATCCCTCGGAGCAGGGACTTCAGCTCCCGGCGCGGAGCGAGGGGATCCCGGCCCGCCTCTCCCGGCGGGCCGAAGCGGGCACGGGCGACCGCGGTCGTGAACGCCCGCACGTCCAGACCGAGCTCGACGCCGACCGTTCGCCGGAGCGCTTCGAGTGTCGTCCCGGGGACGAGCGAGATGCCCTGATCGCGCAGGAACGCCTCCAGCTCCTGCCGGCTCGCCGTCGCGACCCGCCGCGGGTCACGCGTGAGATACCGCGCACGCCGGCGCAGTGCCTTCGCCCCTCCGACCACCACCACCCAGAGCCCGCCGAACGCGAGTGCGAACCGGAAGAGCGACGGAGCCCGGCTGCCCCCGTCGCCGGCCCCGACGGAGGGGCTGTCGCCTCGACGCACGTCGTCGCCGAAACGCCGCGCGCTGAGCTCGCCGCGGCGCAGAGCACCTACGGCCTCCAGCGAGCTGGAGGCGAACGAGTACGTCGCGCCGAAGGTTCCCCTGCCCGGCGTCGGATCGAACGGCACCCAACCTACGCCGGCGAACCAGGCCTCCACCCAGGCGTGCGCGTCCCGGTCCGTCACCACCCACTTGCCGTCGTCGCGCGTGCCGCTCGTGAAGCCGACGGCGACGCGAGCCGGGATGCCGAGCATCCGCAGCATCACCGTCATCGCCCCGGCGTAGTGCTGGCAGTAGCCGGCCTTCGTATCGGTGACGAAGGCGACGAGCGGAGGGCCGGCGGCCTTGGGCGGCTGCTCGTCGTAGGTGAAGCCTCCGCGCTGCCGGAACCAGGACTCGAGCGAGAGCACCGCGTGGTAGGAAGTGGCAGCGGATCCGGCGACGCGGCGAGCCGACGCGTAGAGCGGCCGGTAACGGGCGAAGTTCCCATAGGTCGAGCGGAAGAACCTCTCGGCGACCGCCTCCCGCCCCGCCGAGCGGAATTCGGGGAATGCCCTGCCGTCGACCTCGAGGTAGCGGGCAGCAGCCGCCGGGTAGCGCGGCCTCGCGGCCGCCAGCTCGGCGGGGGCCGGGTCGGGAACGTAGCTCCACACCCGGTAGCGCCGGCCGCGGTTGAGCGGATCCCGTACGCGGAGCACCCCTCCGGACAGGAGGAACGCGCTACCGACCTGGCGGGTGTCGAGCGCGACCGGTGTCCCGGCGGCCGCCAGGTGGTCGTCGACGAGCGCCTTCACCTCGATGCGCTGCTCGAGCCAGCTCTCGCGGCGCGCGGCCCGCCGTGGAGTCAGCCGGTCGAGCGGCATCGCGTCGGCCTCGCCTTCCACGCGCGCGAGCCAGAAGAGATCCTCGAACCAGCGGTCGGAGGTGAACAGGTCGAGGGTGGACGCGCGCCAGTAGTGCGCGCTCTCGGGGCCTTCGACCGTCAGGACGACCGTCTTGGTGGGAGGAAAGCGGATCCCGTCGTAGTCCGCCTCCCAGGCGAAGCGGACGCTGCTGGCCTCGGCCGCCGGGGGCCGCAGGTCCCATGCC
>JBOHBB010000256.1:0-9768 GCA_050698135.1 Gaiellaceae bacterium | reverse complement strand
TCAGCGTGCCGCAGCGGGCAGAAGCTCCTGCCCGAACGCCGCGCGCTCGACGAACTGGCCGACCCCGGGCTCGGCGACGAGCTCGCCCGAGTCGACGAGCACCGTGCCACGGAGCAGGACCGTCTCGGGCGACCCCGTCACCTCCGTGCCCTCGTACAGGTTGTAGTCGGTCTTCGAGTGCTGTGTCTCGGCCGTGATCAGGTGCCGCTTCTCCGGGTCGAAGACGACGATGTCCGCGTCGGACCCGGGGGCGATCGTCCCCTTCCGCGGGTACAGGCCGAAGAGCTTGGCGGGATTGGTGGACAGGAGCTCCACCATCCTGTTCAGCGAGATCCGGCCGGTCCGGACTCCGAACTCGTGGATCATGTGCAGCCGGTTCTCGAGCCCCGGCCCTCCGTTCGGGATCTTCGAGAAGTCGTCCTTCCCCATCGTCTTCTGACCGTCCCAGAGGAACGCACAGTGGTCGGTCGAGACGACGGAGAGGATGTCCGACCGGACCGCGTGCCAGAGCACCTCCTGGTTCTCGATCGGCCGCGGGGGTGGCGTGTACACGTACTTCGCGCCCTCGAAGTCTGGCCGCTCGAGGTACGTGTAGTCGACGAAGAAGTACTGCGTGCACGTCTCGCCCCAGACGTCCCAGCCCCGCTCGCGAGCTCGCGCGATCGGCTCGACGGCCTCCCGGCAGGAGACGTGGACGACGTAGAGCGGCGCACCGGCGACCCTGGCCAGCTGGATCGCGCGGTTCGTCGCCTCGCCCTCCGTCTCGGGCGGGCGGGTCAGCGCGTGGTAGTGCGGGGCGGTGTTGCCGGCGGTGAGCGCCTGCTTCACGAGCACGTCGATCGCGTCGCCGTTCTCCGCGTGCACCATGACGAGAGCGCCTGTCTCGGCCGCGACCTCCATCGTCCGGAAGAGCGTCTCGTCGTCGACCATGAGCGCACCCTTGTAGGCCATGAAGAGCTTGTACGAGGTGACGCCCTGCTCCGGTAGACGCGCGAGCTCCTCGAGCGAGCCACCCTCGCGGAGATCGGTGACCGCCATGTGGTACCCCATGTCGATCACCTGCTTGCCGTCCGCCTTCGCGCGCCAGTCGTCGAGCGCGCTGGCGAAGCTCGAGCCCGGCGGTTGGATGACGAAGTCGACGTGACACGTCGTCCCCCCGAACGCGGCCGCGGTCTGTCCCGATGTGACGTCGTCGATCGTCACGGTCCCGCCGAACGGCATGTCGAGGTGCGTGTGCGGGTCGACACAGCCGGGGAAGACGTACTTGCCCGCCGCGTCGATGACCCGGTCCGCGTCGACCTCGAGCGACTCGCCGATCATCGCGATCCGCTCGCCTTCCACATAGACGTCGCCGACGTAGTCGTCGGCCGCCGTGATGATCCGGCCGCCCTTGATCAGAACCGACACGTCATCTCACTTCCTTCCTTGGATCGCTCGACGGGGCCGCGGCGCGTCGCACGGGCCGCGGCCCCGAGAGCACTCTGCCGTCCTATTCGCCGCCCGGCGTCACCTCCACCTCGGGCTTCTCCCAGTCCTCGCCGGTCGTGTCCTCGTCCTCGAGCTCGGCGAGCGCCGCCTCGGCGAGGTCCGTCCGGTACGCGTCGTTCGTCGCGGGCTTCGTGATGATCCCGTAGTCGGTCGCGATCTGGTTCGTCAGCTCGAACGACGCGGGGTCCATGACGCCTATTCCGAGCGTGTTCGGCCAGATGAGAGCGTTGATCTCGTTCATCTGCCACGCCTGGTGCCCTTCGCCGAGCGTCGGCCCGTTGTCGAGCACGATGTCCACGCAGTCGTCGGGGTTGTCCCGGCAATACATCCAGCCGCGGAAGCTCGCCTTGAGGAACCGCTTCGCGATGTCCTGGTTCGCCTCGTCGGCGATCCAGTCCCCGCGCACGAAGATCCCGTCCTCCATCGCGCCCGTGCCGAGGTCGGACATCTTGAAGACGTTCAGCTCGTCCTCGGTGTACAGCTCGCCCGTGTCCGGGTTCTCGACCTCGAGCACCTGGGCGAGCTCGTTGTACGTCATCGCCGCCGCAGCGTCGACCTCGCGGTTCAGGAAGAGGTTCATGTCGAACGGCTGGGCGACGATGTCCGCGTCCTTCTGCGGATCGATGCCGTTCTTCGTGAGCGCGGCGAAGAGCTTGTGCTCGTTCCCGCCGAGCCAGACGCCGACCTTCTTGCCCTCGAGCTTCGTGATGTCGTCGAGGCCGCCGTCGGCCCACGTCAGCTCGGTCATGCCCGAGCGAGCGAACACCTGGGCGATGTTGACGAGATCCTGACCCTTGTCTCTCGTCGCGAGCAGGCTGTCGAGCCAATTGATCCCGAACTCGGCCTGACCTCCGGCGACGACCTGCTCGGGGACGATGTCCGGCCCGCCCGCTCGAATCGTGACGTCGAGCCCTTCGTCCTCGTAGTAGCCCTGATCCACGGCCGCGTAGTACCCCGCGAACTGCGCCTGCACGACCCACTTGCTCTGCAGGGTCACGGGCGTCAAGTCTTCGGCCGCCGTCTCGTCGTCGTCACCACCGCAACCCGCCGCCACGAGCGCGGCCACGGTGACCGCGAGCGCGCCGACGAGCGCCCACTTCCTGCTCCCCATCTCCGCTTCTCCTCCTTCGCTCGAGCGTGTCCGTACGAACGGTGCAACCCTACTCCGCCCCGGCGCCCCGCACAGAGGGGTGCCACGACATCGCAAAACGCTCGACGAGCGCGACCGCGCCGTAGAAGAGGATCCCGAGGACGCTCGCGAGCACGATCCCTGCCCACGCCTGGTCGAACGCGAAGATCCCGACCCAGCGACGGATCTCGACCCCGAGCGCACCGGGCGCGCCGCCGAAGTAGTCCCCCACGATGGCGCCGATCATCGCGAGGACGGTCCCGACCTTCAACCCCGAGAACACGAACGGCAGCGAGTTCGGCAGGCGGACGCGGCGGAAGATCGTCAGCTCGCTCGCCGCGTACGAGCGCATGAGCTCGATCGAGGACGCAGGCACCGAGGTGAGGCCCTTCAGGGTGTTCACGAGCATCGGGAAGAAGCAGAGGATCGCGGCGATGGCGATCTTCGACGACATGCCCGTGACCCCGAACCAGTTGTTCGTGATCGGCGCGAACGCGATGATCGGGATCGCCCCGGCAGCGATCGCGTACGGCATCACCGCAGTCCGCAGCAGGCGGAAGCGCGCGATTGCCGCCGCCGCGAGGAACCCGGCCGAGCACCCCACGACGTAGCCGGCGAGCGCCTCGCGGAAGGTGAAGAACGCCGCGCTCCAGAGCTCGCCCCAGTCCTCGCGAAGGGTCGCGACGATGTCCGACGGAGCCGGGAGCAGGAAGTTCTGGATGTCGAACGCGCGCACGAGGAGTTCCCAGAACACGATCGACGCGACGAAGACGATCAGTGCGGGCAGCCAGTGGTACGCGTGGCGGCGAGCGCGACTCATGCCGTCTCCTCGCCTACGAGGAGCTCCCCCTCGTCGGGCGCGGTGCTCGCCTCGTCGAGTCCGCCTTCGCGCAGCCGGTCGCGCACTGCCGTGACGAGCTCGAAGAACCGAGGCTCCTCCCGCGTGTCCGCGTTCCTCGGCTGCGGGAGGTCCACGTCGACGATCGCGGCGATCCGTCCGGGGCGTCTCGACATGACGACGACCCGGGTCGAGAGGTACACCGCCTCCGCGATCGAGTGCGTGACGAAGAGGACCGTCGAGCCGATCCCCTCCCAGATCCGGAGCAGCTCCAGGTTCAGGCGCTCCCTCGTCATCTCGTCGAGCGCGCCGAACGGCTCATCCATGAGCAGGAGCGCGGGGGAAAACGAGAGGGCTCGCGCGATCGACACGCGCTGCTGCATCCCACCCGAGAGCTGCCAGGGGTGGTGCTTCTCGAAGCCCTCGAGCTCGACCAGGCGCATGAGCTCGCGTACCCTGCCGGTGATCGACGCTCGCTCGAAGCCCATGAGCTCGAGCGGCAGCGCGATGTTCTTCGACACGGTGCGCCAGTCGTAGAGGACCGCGTCCTGGAACACGATGCCGTAGTCGCGATCAAGGCGTGCCTGCCGTGCGGTCTTGCCGTTCACGACGACCTCTCCCGCCGTCGGCTCGACGAGGTTGCCGACGATCCGGAGCAAGGTGGATTTCCCGCAGCCGGACGGCCCGATCAGCGACACGAACTCGCCCGGCTGGATGTCCAGGTCAATTGCCTGCAGCGCGGTGACGCCGCCCGCACCGAACGACTTCGTGACGCTGCGGAGGGACACCACCGGCTCGCTCATCAGGCGACGTGCTCCGGTGCGCGGCGGACGACGAGGCGCTCGGCGAGCACCACGAGCAGGAAGAACGCGATCCCGAGCAGAGCCGCGATCAGGTTCGTGGCCCAGAGCCGCGCCGGGGCGGTGACGTAGTACTGGTTGAAGTTGAGGATCGCCCCGCCGAGCCCGCTCTGGATCGAGGCGGGGAGCTCGCCGATGATCGCCCCGACGACGCTTGCGGGAGCGGCGATCTTGAGCGCGGCGAAAATGAAAGGCAGCGCCGCCGGGACACGGAGCTTCCACAGCACACTCCAGTTGGTCGCCGCGTAGGAGCGCATGAGCTCGAGCGCCCGGGGCTCGACCGAGGTCAGCCCGCGCATCGTGTTGATCGTGACCGGAAAGAACGTGAGGTAGGCGGAGATGACCGCGACCGCGCCCCAGTCCTTGAGCCCGGCGGGCAGCCTCGGGTTCACCCAGACGACGACCATGGGCGCCACCGCGAGGATCGGGATCGTCTGCGAGGCCACGATGTACGGCAGGAACCCGCGCTGGAGCAGCCCCGAGTGCGCGAGTGCGGCGCCGAGGACGAAGCCGACGAGCGCACCGAGCAGGAAGCCGACGGCAGCCTCCTTCGCCGTGAAGAGCGCTGCGTCCCAGAGGATGCCGATCAGGAGCGGGCCGTTCCGACGCGACGGCTCGAACAGTGTCCCGACGATGTCGTGGATGTGTGGCATCGTCCGGTCGTTCGGCTCGAACCGCCCGAGGCGCAGGTCGACGGCCTCGCCGAAGGCCTTGAAGCCCTCCCACAGGCCCCACAGCACCACAAGGACCGCGAGGAAGAGCCCGACGTTCACGGCGGCGCTCCGCATGCGCGCTTGGTCGAACAGCGGGGGACGCGCGGGGGCGGCCGAAGCGGCGTACGCCATCGGCGCTATTCCACCACAGCCGCGGGCTCGGGCCGAGAGCGGGTTAGGCTTCTTCACGTGCCGCTCGACCCGAAGCGAACCGTCGCCGAGCTGAAGGAGTTGCGGGAGCTCACGGGCGACGAGGACGGGGCTCAGCGCGTGGCCTGGACCGAGACCTGGGAGCAGGCGCGCGGGTGGCTCCGCGAGAAGGTCGCCGAGACCGGCGCAGCGGAGACGATCGACGCCGCGGGGAACCAGTGGTTCACGCTCGCCGGCTCGTCGGAGCGCGCCGTCCTGATCGGAGGCCACATCGACTCGGTGCCGAACGGCGGCTGGCTCGACGGTGCCCTGAACGTCGTCGCCGGGGTCGAGGTGCTGCGGAGGATCGCCGCGGAGGGATCCCCGCCCGTCACGATCCGGCTGGTCGACTGGGCGGACGAGGAAGGCGCGCGGTTCGGGCGGAGCCTGTTCGGCTCGAGCGCCGCCGCCGGCTCGCTGGCGGACCAGGACGAGCTGCGCCAGCTCGTGGACGCGAACGGCGTGTCCTTGCCGGACGCCCTCGCCGAGCACGGCGTCGACCTCGATCGCGCGCCCGAAGCGCGCTCGGAGCTCGCGTCGGCTGCCGCCTACCTCGAGCTGCACATCGAGCAGGGCCCCGTGCTCGAGTCGCTCGGCCGCCCGCTCGGCGCCGTCCTCGGGACGTTCGGCGTCGAGCGACACCGGATCACCTGGCGCGGGCAGGCCGCCCATGCCGGATCCACGCCGATGGCCGAACGCCGGGACGCGCTTGCCGGGGCAGCGAAGCTCGCGCTCGAGATCCGGGAGATCGCCCGGCGGACGGGCGGGGACGCCGTCTGCACGTCTGGGAACGTCTCCTGCAGGCCTGGCATCGTCACCTCTGTCGTCGAGACCGCCGAGCAGCTCCTCGACCAGCGCGACCTGAACCGCACCCGCCTCGCGGCGATGCTCGCGGAGGCGCAGGCGGCGAGCGAGCGCTTCGCGGCCGAGGAGCGGATCGAGGTCGCCTGGGAGAAGATCTGGTCGATCGAGCCGATCCTCTTCGACGAGACGTTGCTCGGCTACTGCGACGAGGCCGTGACGGACGTCGCCGGCAGCTCGCACCGCCTGCCCTCGGGCCCGCTCCACGACGCCGCGGAGGTGTCGCGCGCCGGCGTCCCCACGGTGATGCTCTTCGTCCAGAGCCTGCGCGGGCTCTCGCACACGAAGCTCGAGGACACGAAGGAGGAGCACCTCGAGCTCGCCGTATCCGCGCTCGACCGGCTCGCCGCAAGGACGGTGGCCTGGGTCGCGGACGGCGGCGGTCGTTGACGGCGGTCGGGCTCGGTAGGCCCGACCGCACTCGGACGGCCGCCGTCACTGCCGGCCTCGTCGTCGGCGGCTGCCTCACCTGGAACGTCTCGAACGTCGGCGCGGTCGCCGACCCGTTGAGCGAGGCGTACGGCGTCTCGCTCGCCGCTGTCGGGCTCCTCACGACGGCGCTCTTCGTAACGCACCTGCTCGTCCAACTGCCCGCGGGCAGGGGAGCGGACCGACTCGGCGCGCGGGCGGTCGCGCTCGCTGCGATCGCAGCAACCGTCGCGGGCTGCGCCCTGCTCCTGGTCGACGATCAGTACCCGCTGGCGCTGGTCGGCCGTGCGATCGTCGGGATCGGCTCGGGAGCCGGTTTCGTCGCAGGGCTCGACCTGGTCCGCGCGGGCGGGGGTGGCGCGGTGGTCCAGGGGCTCTACGGCGGGGCGACGATGGCGGGCGGCGGCCTCGCCCTCATGATCGTGCCCGCCCTGACGGAGGCGACCGACTGGCGCGCGCCCTACTGGACCGCCCTGCTCCTCGCCCTCGTCGCGGCAGTGCCCGCTCTCGCGGCGACAGGGTTGCCGCGCGTAGGCGACGCGGGCGAGGGCGTCGTGCGAGACGCGCGTCTCCTTCCGCTCGGCGTGATCCAGGCGGGAAGCTTCGGGCTGGCGGTGGTGGCCGGCAACTGGGCGGTGCCGCTCCTCGAGCGCCAGGGGGTGGATCCGGCGGCGGCCGG
Source organism: Gaiellaceae bacterium (assembly GCA_050698135.1). Lineage (GTDB taxonomy): Bacteria > Actinomycetota > Thermoleophilia > Gaiellales > Gaiellaceae > GMQP-bins7. The sequence goes on along the minus strand of JBOHBB010000256.1, from coordinate 2,582 downwards.
CGTCGCGGCCGGGCTCGTGCTCTTTGCGGGCATCCTGACCCGCCCCGGCGGGGGCTGGCTCGCCGCGAGGGGCGCAGGGACGCGAGTCGCCGCGCTCGGGCTCGCCGGAGTCGCCGCCGGGTCCGCGGTGCTCGCGCTCGGAGGCCCGCTGTGGCTCTCGACCGGAGCCGCTCTCGTCCTCGGGCTCGGCGCGGGGCTCCCTTTCGCGGTGGTCTTCGCAGCCGCGCAGCGCCTCCGCCCGGACGCGCCCGCCGCGGCGATGGCGGCGGTGAACGGCGCCGCGATTCTCGCGATCCTCGTCGGCACGCCGCTCGCAGGCCTCGCCTTCGACCTTCCGGGCGACGGCCGCGTCGCCTTCGCGACGATCGCGGGTCTGTCGGCAGCAGCGCTCGTCGTGCTTCGCCGGGCGTCGCTCTAGCGCGATAATCCTGCTCTCGACGAGCGAAGGAGACAACATGCCACTGAGCTTCGGCGTCACCGTCCTGCCCGATCCGCCCCCCGGCCGCCTGGTCGAGCTCTTCCAGCTCGCGGAGTCGCACGGCTTCGAGTACGGGTGGACCTACGACTCCCACGTCCTCTGGCAGGAGTCGTTCCCCCTCCTCACTCTGGCCGTGCAGGCCACGAGCACGATGAAGTTCGGCCACTGCGTGACGAACCCCGGCACGCGGGAACCGACCGTGCTCGCGAGCGGCTACGCGACGCTCCACGACATCTCCGACGGGCGCATGGTGATGGGGATCGGGCGCGGCGACTCCGCTCGGCGCTACATCGGCCAGAAGCCGGTGAGGGTGGCGGAGTTCGAACGGCGCTGCCGGATGGTCAAGGACTTCATGAACGGTCGGCCGGTCGAGTGGAACGACAAGGAGCTCCAGCTGAAGTGGGTGCGCCCGGAGCTGCCCGAGATCCCGATGTGGGTCGCGGGCTACGGGCCGAAGGCGCTCGCCGTGGCCGGCCGCATCGGCGACGGCGTGATCATCCAGCTCGCCGATCCGGTGATCGTCCAGTGGATCATGGACACCGCCCGTCAGGCGGCCGAGGAGGCCGGACGGGACCCGTCGGAGCTCAAGTGCATCGTGTCGGCCCCGAGCCACATCTCCGACGACATCGCGAGCGCGCGCGAGCAGGTGCGCTGGTTCCCCGCGATGGTCTCGAACCACGTCATGGACCTCATCGAGCGCTACGGCTTCGCGTCGGACATCCCGCACGAGCTCACGGAGTACGTGCGCGTGCGGAAGTTCTACGACTACAACGAGCACTCACGGGTCGGCGCGAAGCATGGCGAGTTCGTGACCGATGAGATCTGCGACCGCTTCTGCGTGCTCGGCACCGCCGAGCAGGCGACCGCGAAGCTGAAGGAGCTCGAGGCCGTCGGAGTCGATCAGTTCAACATCTACCTCATGACCGAAGGCCAGGAAGAGGTCCTCGGCGCCTACGGGAAGGACGTCATCCCGCAGTTCGGCGCGGTGACCGCCCAGCCGGGTTAGAAGATCGTCTTCCCGAGGGCGCTCGCGACGAGCTCGACGGCCGTCCGCGCAGTCTGGTTCTCGCGGTCGAGGATCGGGTTGACCTCGACCACCTCGAACGATCCGGCGAGCGCCGACTCCGCGACGAGCTCGAGCGCGAGGTGGGCCTCCCGGTAGGTGAGGCCTCCCTTCACCGGAGTCCCCACGCCGGGTGCGACAGCGGGGTCGAGCGCGTCCATGTCGAGCGACACGTGCACGAACCCTGGACCCGCGATCCGGTCGAGCGCCTCGCGCACGGCCCGCTCGACGCCGACGCGGTCGATCTCGCTCATGGTGACGACCCGTACGCCTGCGGTCCGGAGGAGCCCCCGCTCACCCTCGTCGAGCTCGCGGACGCCGAGGAGCGCGACGCGAGCCGAGTCGATCGCGGGCAGTGGCCACGCGTCGTTCTCGAACGCCTCGCCGGCGAGGCCGAGGGCGGCCGCCAAGGGCATGCCGTGGACGTTCCCGCTCGGGCTCGTCTCCGGCGTGTTGATGTCCGAGTGCGCGTCGATCCAGAGCACCCCGCCCGGTCCGTGGACGGAGGCGAGCCCGCCGAGTGTGCCGAGCGCCACCGAGTGATCGCCGCCCAGGACGAGCGGTGTCGCCCCGGCACGTGACTCCTCGGCCACGGCCGTAGCGATCCGCGCGCAGGTCTCCTTGATCTCCGGCAGGAAGCGCGCGCGCTCGTCCCGGAGCGCCGTCGCCTCCGGGACGGCGGTCTCGACGTTCCCGTGGTCGCGGACGGTGAGACCGAGGCTCTCGAGCCGCTCGGCGAGTCCCGCGTAGCGGATCGCCGAGGGCCCCATGTCGACCCCGCGGCGCTCCTGCCCGAGGTCGAGCGCGGCCCCGATGATCGCAACGTCTCGCTTGGCTGCGCCCTCCACGGCGCCGAAGGCTAGCGGTACGCGGGGGAGCCCATGGTTCCGCGGGCCCTCCTTCGCCGTCCCCACGAGACGGCCTCGGCGGGGCCGCTCGGCCCGAAGCCGACCTCCAGGCAGCGCGATCGATGCGGCACCCAGACGCGGGTACACTGCGGTGCCTCGGCGAGGTAGCTCGGCTGGTAGAGCACACGGCTGA
>JBOHBB010000255.1:0-6162 GCA_050698135.1 Gaiellaceae bacterium | reverse complement strand
TTCGACGCCCGCGCGGTCGCGACGGGCGGCATCGACGGCTGGGCGGCGGCGGGTGGACCCACCGTCGAGTTCCGCCGCTGCGGCAACTAGCTCGCCTCGGCCAGCAGCGCCTCTGCCGCGCGGACGTACGCCGTGGCCCGAACCTCCCGGTAGAACGCAAGCGCGGGCCCGAGCTGCGCCTTCGCATCGGCCAGCCGACCCTCCACCGTGGCCTGCTCGGCCGCTCGCAGGCGCGCGGCGGCCTCGAGGGTCTGCGCTCCGGTCGGCTCGAGGATGTCACCCGCACGCTCGAGCTCGCCTCCTGCGACCGCCAGAGCCGCTTCACGCCACACCGTTCGCCGGCCCTCTCCCCCCGGCGCGACGAAGGTGAGCTCGCGCCCCAGATCGTGGCAGAGGAGCGCCGCCCGCACGGTCCAGGTGCCTGCCGCGCGCTCGGGCGCGCCGAGCTCGTCGAGCAGGCGGTGCGCTGCGCCGGGATCCCCAGCTCGGTACGCAATCTCGGCCGCCGTGACGAGCGCAGGATGGAGCGCCTGCGGATCCCGGATGGCACGGGCGGCGCGGAGACACGTGTCGGCATCCTCGGACGCCCCGGCGGGGTCTCCCTTCGCCAGGAGAATCGCGGCGCGAATGGCGAAGGCCATGTGCTGCAGGTAGTGATGATCACTCGCGATCTCCTGCTCGGCCAGCGCGAATGCCTCATCCCACTTGCCCGAGAGGTACGCCATCTCCGCGAGGTTTCCGATGAACCAGCGAAGGGGCGTGGACGGGAGCCCCATCTTCTGTGCGATCGCGAGGCCGTCGCGCGTGACCGCCTCACCCCTCGCGAGGTCACCCGCCGTGTCGACAAGGTGCGATCCCAGGTTGATGTACGCGCGCGTCACGCGGAAGGAGTTCGTGCGGAGCGCGAGCTCGACGCTTCGCTCGGAGTCCTCCAGCCACCGCGGGTCTCCGAGGGAGGCGCGCACCAGGCCGCGGTTGTTGAGCGCGTCTCCGAGAAGCTCGTCGTCCCCGAGCTCCTCGGCCATCTGAACCGACTGCTCGGCCAGCTCGCCGGCCTCGTCATAACGCCCGGCGAGAGCGAGGAAGCGGGCGTTCTGGGCGACGACGTACTGCTTCTCGCGCGAGAGCGGAACGCCGTCGACGAGCGCTCTCGCTCGATCGAAGTACACGAAAGCGCCCTCCTGGTCGCCCCCCTGCCACACGAACTCGCCGCGCGTGATCGTCGCCTGAGCGGCTGCCGCGGGGTCCGAGCTCTCGAGCGCCGCAGCCGCTCGTTCGAGCTCCTCTGTGCCTTCCTCCCTGAAGCCTCCCGTGGCGAGGGCGAGACCGACCGCGAGAAGGAAGTACGGGTCGTCCTCGACGGACGGATCGAGCGTTCGCAAACGGCTGTAGAAGTCCAGTGCAGCGCTCAGAGCGCCGATCCTCCAAGCGCGGCCGCCCGACTCGCGAAGCGCTTTGGCCGCTCGCGGAACGAGCTCGGTGGCGTCGAGGCCCGCTGCCCGCGAGTACTCGATCGCCTCGAGCAGATGGTGCGCGAGGATCTCGCTGCGGTCGTCCGCCCGGTCGGCAGGGAGCGTCTCGATCCACTCGGCGACGCGCTGGTGGACATCGGCCCGCACGACACGGGACATCTGGCCATACGTGCCGTCCCGGACGAGAGCGTGGACGAAGACGTACTGCTTGGAGCCGGCGACGGCCGAGCGATACTCCCGCCTCACGAACTCCTTCCGCTCGAGCGCGTGCAGGTGTTCTTCCAGCTCCCAGGGACTCGCTCCCGAGAGGCTCGCGAGCGCGTCTGTCCAGAAGACCTTCCCGAGGACCGAGGCGAGCTGAAGGAGCTCCTTCTCGGGCGGCGGAAGAGCGTCGATGCGAGCGGCGACGACGCCCTGCAGCGTCTCCGGGGCGGCCACGGCAGGGTCGCTGCCGTCCGCGAGCATGCGTGCGTACTCCTCGGCGAAGAGCGGATTTCCCCCGGCGCGTTGCAGGAGCGCGACCTGCTCGTCCGCGGGCAGGACGGGCGTTCCGAGGAGCGCAGCGAGCAGGCGGGCGGTGTCCTCGTCCGACAGCGGAGCGAGCGAGACGGTCGCCGCGTTGCGCTTGCCGCCGCCCCAGCCCGGCCGTCGCTCCAGCAGCTCCGGGCGCGCGGAGCACACGACGAGGAGTGGAACGCCCGTCACGCGGTCGGGCAGCGCGTCGACGAAGTCCAGGAGCGCATCGTCCGCCCAGTGGAGGTCCTCGAACACCAGAACTGCGGGTTGCCTCTCCGCGAGCGCCTCGAGCAACCGCCGCCATGCGGCGAAGGCCTCGTCGAGATCCGCCTGCGCCGAAGACCTCGTCTGGTGCACTCCCGTCAGCGAGAGCACATGGCGCTCGACCCACGGGCCCTCGGTCGGGTCGCTAACGAGATCCGCGACCGTTGCGGCAACCTTCGCAGCCGCCTCGTCCGCCCCGTCAGTCTCGAGGATGCCCGCCTGAGCCTTCACGATCTCGGCGAGCCCCCAGAACGCCGAGCCCTCTCCGTACGGGAGCGAGCGTCCCTGGCGCCAGACGATGAGCTCCGGGTCCTCGTCGACCACGCGGAAGAGCTCTCGGACAAGACGCGACTTCCCGATCCCGGGAACGCCGACGACGGTGACGAGCTGGGGCTCGAGCCGTGTCCGAGCGCGCGTGAGGGCACCGACGAGGACGTCGCACTCGTCGTCGCGCCCGACGAGCGGCACACGAGCATCCGAGAGGTCGATCCCCCAGCTGGCACGACGCCCGACCGCGCGCCACACGAGCAGCGGCTCTGCCTTGCCCTTGGCCGTCACGGGCTGGTGCACCTCGTACTCGATCGCGCGCTCGGTCGCGCGGAACGTATGCTCCCCCACAAGGACCCCGCCCGGTGGTGCCGCCGACTGGACGCGGGCTCCCGTGTTGACGACGTCCCCGGAGACGATCCCCTCCCCGAGCTCGGGTCGGGCGTCGAGCGCGACGAGGGCCTCGCCGGTGTTCACCCCGATTCGTACCTCGAGGGCAAGCGTCGGATCGGCCTCGTTCATCTCGGTGATCGCCTCCTGGATCGCCAGCGCCGCCCGCACGCCACGCTCCGCGTCGTCCTCGTGCGCGACCGGCGCTCCGAAGACCGCGACGACGGCGTCGCCGATGAACTTCTCGACGGTGCCTCCGTGGCGCTCGAGCTCGTGGCGGAGCCGGGCATGGTAGGGAGCGAGAAGCGCCCGGACGTCCTCGGGGTCGAGCTGCTCGGCGCGCTCGGTCGAACCGACCATGTCGGCAAAGACGACCGTCACCACCTTGCGCTCCTCGCGTTGCGCGATCGGAGGCGCGGCGAGTGCGGCCCCGCACTCGGAGCAGAACTTCGCGGTCTCGGCGTTCTCGGTGCCGCAGGAGGGGCAGGCCGGCATTCGCGCGAGTCTACGCCGGAGGACCGAGGCGCTCGACCGTGTAGCCCGACTCGCGGAGGGCGGTCACGAGTTCGTCGCAGTGCTGCTCGTCCCGCGTGGAGACGACGAGCACGACCTCGGTCTGGAGGGCCGTCGTCGTCGTGCCTTCTCGGCGGTGGTCGACCGAGACGACGTTGCCGCGGCCACGGGCGACGAGGTCGAGAACGCTCCGCAGCTCGCCCGGGCGGTCCGGGATCAACATGCGCATCGCGAGGAACCGGCCCGACCTCGTCAGGCCGTGGCGCATGACGGGGATCAGCGTCGTGGCGTCGATGTTCCCGCCGGAGAGGACGACGGCAGCCGGCCCGGAGCCGCCCGCCCGTCCGGCGAGGAGGGCGGCCAGGCCCACTGCGCCCGCGCCCTCGACGAGCAGCTTCGTCCGCTCGAGGCAGAGGACGAGCGCCTCCGAGATCTCCTCGTCCGTGACCTCCACGGTGTCGTCGAGCGTCCGGTCGAGGATCGAGGAGGCGAGCTCGCCCCGGCGCTTGACCGCGATCCCGTCCGCGATCGTCAGGCCCGGCGTGCACACGACGCCGACGATGTGCAACGCCGGCCGGAGCTCGCGCAGGGCGAGCGAGATCCCGGCCGCGAGGCCACCGCCCCCGATGGGAACGAGAACGGTGCCGGTGTCGACCGACTGGTCGACGAGCTCGAGCCCGATCGTGCCCTGCCCCGCGATCACGCGCGGGTCCTCGAAGGCGTGGACGAGCGTCGCTCCGGTGCTCTCGACATGGGCCTCCGCCGCGGCGACGGCGGCTTCGAAGCTCGCGCCCACGAGCTCCACCGCCCCGTCGTACGAGCGGGTCGCCTCGACCTTCGCCGTGGGCGCGTCCTCGGGCATGAATACCGTCGCGGAGATCCCGGCCTCCCGCGCAGCCCACGCGACCGCCTGGCCGTGGTTGCCCGCACTCGCCGCGACGACACCCGCGTCCCGCTCGCGAGGGGTGAGTGTGGCGATCGTGTTGTACGCGCCGCGGATCTTGAACGACCCGGTCCGCTGCAGGTTCTCGGCTTTGAGCAGGACCGGGCGCCCGGCGAGCCGCGAGAAGGTCTCCGAGGAGTAGAGCGGCGTCTCCCGCGCGACGCCCGCGAGTCGTGCGCGCGCGGCCTCGACGTCGGCGAGCGTCGGCCCCGTCACGGGGCCCGTCCCGCTCCGTCATCTCGCACCCTGAACACCTTCTCCATGATCTCGCGCACCGCTGTCAGCGGGTCGAGCTCGCGGCGCTGGACGGCCTCCAGCAGGCGCCGCAGCTCGGCATCGTCGGCCACCGCCGCCTCGAGCCTGGACTTCGCGCGGCTCGAGGCGACCGCGAACACCTCCGCCGCGAGGTTCCGCCTACGGCGCTCCTCGAGCCCCCCGTCGCGCTCGAGCGCGCCACGATGCTCCTCGAGCTTCGCCCAGAGCTCGGCGACGTTCTCGCCCCGGAGCGCCTCGGTGAGGACGATGGGCGGGCGCCGTTCGCGGTCCGCAAGCCCGACGATGGAGCGCACCTCGCTGAGCATCGTCTTCGCCGCCGGGTGGTCCATCTTGTTGATCGCGATCACGTCGGGGATCTCCATGATCCCGGCCTTCAGCGCCTGCACCGAGTCGCCCGAGCCCGGCATGAGCACGAGGAGCACGGTGTCCGCGATGGCGGTGACCTCGACCTCGCTCTGGCCCGCTCCGACGGTCTCCACGAAGACGACGTCCTTGCCCGAGGCGTCGAGCAGGAGCACCGCCTGGAGCGTGGTCTCCGCGAGGCCGCCCTGGTGCCCGCGTGAGCCCATCGAGCGGATGAAGACACCGGGGTCGAGGAAGTGGTCCGAGAGCCGGATGCGATCGCCGAGCAGCGCACCCCGCGAGAAAGGGCTCGACGGGTCGACGGAGACCACGCCGACGGTGGGCCCGGAGGCGCGGACGTGGGCGACGAGCGCAGCGATCAGCGACGACTTGCCAGCTCCCGGCGGGCCGGTGACGCCGACGACCGCCGCCCTTCCGGTCTCTGGATAGAGCTCACGTACGAGCGGGTACGCGACTGGATCGCCGTTCTCGACGAGCGAGATCGCGCGCGCGAGCGCCCTGCTCTCTCCAGCGCGGACACCGGCGACGAGCTCCTCGAGCGTCCACTCCCTCCGCGCCACGATGCGCCACTCTATGCCCTGCACGAGAGCGGAACCCGCCAGCGCGGGCTCCGCTCCGCGCGAGATCCCTGAAGGCGTCCGCTTCGCGGCCGCAGCCGCCGTGTGGCCCCAGCGCCTGAGCGACGGCCTGCAGGCGTACCTCAGGCCAGCGGCTCGAGCGGGAGGCGCGTGGCGACCACCGGCTTCCCCTCCCGCTGGTACGCCACATCCACGGAATCGTTCTGGCGGAACGTGCCCGCAAACCCAACCCACAGCGACAGCCAGCGCCAGAAGCCGAGCTTGCCCTCGGTCTTCAGCTCGCGCTCGAAGACGAGCGTGCGGCCGTCAACGCGGTAGTCGGCGCCCTCCCGCTGCTCGATGCCGTTCACGAAGACGTCGAACGGCCGCACGACGTCGGCGGGAAGACGGACGCGCGTTCCCCGGGGCGGGCTCTGCGGCACGTTCATAGAATGGCAGCCGGTGGCCGTCTCCTCCCTCCTGGCCCAGTTCGCGCCCGTCGCGCCCGAGTCGCCGAATGCGGAGGGGATCCGCGACAGCTGGCTCTTCGTCTCGATCTTCGTCTTCGCGATCTTCCTCCTCGTCGAGGGCCTGCTGATCG
>JBOHBB010000254.1:0-2732 GCA_050698135.1 Gaiellaceae bacterium | reverse complement strand
GCGGTCGGAGTGGTCCTTCACGTCGGAGATCTCGGTCAGCACCTTGTCGTTGACGAGGTCGGCGATCTTCTTGATGACGCCGGAGTCGCCGCCCTTCTTCACGCCGTAGGGGAGCTCGGTGACGATGACCGCGTTCCGCCCGCCGCGGAGCTCCTCGACGTGCGCGCGCGCGCGCATCACGATGCGGCCGCGACCCGTCCGGTACGCGTCGCGGATCCCCGACCGGCCGGCGATCATCGCGCCCGTCGGGAAGTCCGGCCCCTTGACGTGCTTCATCAGGTCCTCGACGTTCGCGTCGGGCTTGTCGATGAGCGCGACGATCGCGTCCGTGACCTCCGCTAGCCGGTGCGGGGGCATGTTCGTCGCCATCCCGACCGCGATGCCGGCCGAGCCATTGACGAGCAGGTTCGGAAACCGCGACGGCAGCACGGAAGGCTCCCGGCGCGACTCGTCGTAGTTCGGGACGAAGTCGACTGTGTCCATGTCGATGTCCCGCAGCATCTCGGTCGCGAGTCGCGTCAGCCGGCACTCCGTGTACCGCATGGCGGCGGCGGGGTAGTCGTCGATGTTCCCGAAGTTGCCCTGACCGTCCACGAGCGGGTAGCGCAGCGAGAACGGCTGCGCCATGCGGACGAGCGTGTCGTAGATCGACTGGTCGCCGTGTGGGTGGTAGTAACCCATGACGTCGCCGACGACGCGAGCGGACTTGAGACGGGGCCGATTGGGCTGGAGCCCCGCCTCGTGCATCGCGTAGAGCACGCGGCGATGCACGGGCTTGAGCCCGTCGCGCACGTCGGGCAGCGCCCGCGCGACGATGACGCTCATCGCGTAGTCGAGGAAGCTCGAGCGCATCTCCTGCTCGAGCTCGCGCGACTCGATCCGGCCCGAGCCGAGCGGTTCGACGACGTCAGACACGGTGCTCCTCTCCGTGACCAGGCTGCTCTGCACTCACAATCGCGGCCGGAGGCCGGCTCCGTCGGCCGGGAGGCCAGGCGCGAGCGGCCAGTGCGCGAGCGGGAAGGAGGGGGTACGCGGGGGAACCATGGGTTCCCCCGCGATCACTAGACATCGAGGAACCGCACCTCGCGGGCGTTCTGCTCGATGAACTGCCGGCGCGGCTCGACCTGGTCGCCCATGAGTGTCGAGAACATCCGGTCGGCGGCTGCTGCGTCCTCCACCTCGACCCGGATCAGCATCCGGTTCGCAGGGTCCATCGTCGTGTCGGCGAGCTCCTCGGCATCCATCTCGCCGAGCCCCTTGAACCGGCTCACCTGGATCCCCTCCTTTGCGAGCTCGAGGGCTTCGCTGCGGAGCTGCCCGAACGTGTCGGCGTGCCGTGCCTTCTTGCCGAACGCGATGTCGAAGGGCGGGCTCCCCACGATCTCGACGAGCCGCGAATACGTCTTCCGGGCGTTCGCGTAGATGGGCGACGTAAGCAGCGTGCTCGGGACGACGACGCTCGCCGCAGCCCCCGTCTCCCGCTCGACGACCTTCACGTGGGTGTCGTCCTCGTCGGACGCGGTGATCACGAGCTCGTACCCGTTCGCGTCGCGCTCGGCCAGCGCTCCCTCGACGTCGACCGCGTCGGCCTCGACGAGCCGGTGGTCGACGACGAAGTTGGCCGCGGCCGGGCCGAAGTCCTCGCGTAGGCGTGACACCCAGCCCTCGAACTCGTGGAGCACGCGCGTGAAACGTCCGTATCGCGCCTCGGTGAGCTTGTGGGTCTCGCCGGAGCGGTCGGTGACGTCCATGTCCTTGACGCGCTCGCGGACGAGCATGTCCTCGAGCTGGGACTCCTTCTCGACGTATCGCTGCTGGCTCCCGATCTTCACGCGGTAGAGAGGTGCGACGGCGATGTACACGTGCCCCTGCTCGACGAGCTCCTGCATCTGCCGGTAGAGGAAGGTGAGGATGAGGGTCCGGATGTGCGCCCCGTCCACGTCGGCGTCCGTCATGACGATGATGCGGTGGTAGCGGAGCTTCGAGATGTCGAACTCCTCGGCGATGCCCGTCCCGATCGCCGTGATGATCGACTGGATCTCCTCGTTCGAGAGCACCTTGTTGATCCGGTTCTTCTCGGCGTTGATCACCTTCCCCCGGAGCGGGAGGATGGCCTGGAAGCTCCGGTCGCGCGCGTCGACCGCCGAGCCGCCGGCAGAGTTCCCCTCGACGAGGAAGAGCTCCGCGACCTCGGGATCCGAGATCTGGCAGTCCGCCAGCCTCCCGGGCAGCGAGTTCGACTCGAGCGCGCTCTTGCGGCGAGTGAGCTCGCGCGCCTTGCGCGCGGCTTGCCGTGCGCGGGCAGCGGAGACGGCTTTCGTGATGATCTGCTTCGCGTCCGTCGGGTTCTCCTCGAGGAACTCGGCGAGCTTCTGGTTGACCGTCGTCTTGACGAGCGTCTCGACGTGGGGGTTCCCGAGCTTCGTCTTCGTCTGACCTTCGAACTGTGGGTTCCGCAGCTTCACCGAGATGACCGCCGCGAGTCCCTCGCGGACGTCCTCTCCCTCGAGGTTGTCCTCCTTCTCCTTGACGAGCCCCTTCTCTCGCGCGTACCGGTTGAGGGTGCCCGTGAGCGCCGCCTTGAAGCCCGAGAGGTGCGCGCCGCCTTCCGTCGTGTTGATGTTGTTCGCGAACGAGAAGACGGACTCGACGTACGAGGTGTTCCACTGCATGGCCACCTCGACCTGGCTGTCGTCGACCTCGCCCTCGAAGTAGACGACGTGCTTGTGCAC
>JBOHBB010000253.1:0-7856 GCA_050698135.1 Gaiellaceae bacterium | reverse complement strand
GCGTGGCGGCTCGTCTCCTCGCCGGCGGAGGTACTTGTCGACCTCCCTGCGCTCCCACTCCGGCCCGAAGAGCCCGCCGATCCCGAGGAGGACGACTCCCGTGATCGCCACGCCGATGCCCGTGCCGAGCATCGGCCAGTAGAACCAGAAGGAGCTGCTGTCGTCGAGCAGGTCGATGGCGAACCACATCAGGCTGAGCGCGATCCAGATCCCCAGCACCAGGTAGAAGATCCGCTTGCGGCGAACATACCGCCGGGCTTCCTCCAGCGGTTCGTCCATCCGCAATAGGATACGCCGCCTCCGCAGGTGGCGAATCCCGGACGTCTCTGTCCGGCTAGCGGACGGGGAACGAGAAGCGCGTGGTGACGGACTTCCCGGCGGAGCGCACCACCATCGAGCCACGCAGCGTCGTGCCCCTCGCATCCGCGGGCACGCGGAGCGAGCAGCGCCCGGTCCCCACCGCCACCTTGCCGGCCGCCTGCACCGGCTTCCCGCCGACACGGACGGCACAGGTTGCCGCCCCCGAGGTGATGCTCCGCGCCGTGTCCGAGCGCACAACCGGCACCGCGACGGTGAACGCCCTGCCCGCGCGCGGACGCGCTGGGAGGCCGCGGGCCTCGCCCGCGATCAGACGCAACGGCGGCTTGTTCGCGAGCGTGTACCGCCACCACCGGTCGCCGTTCGGGGCGAGGTCGATCGCGTTCGACTCGTCGTCCTGATCGGAGTCCCCGCTGACGACGTAGAAGTCGAAGCTCGCGACGTTGTCGAGGAGCCGGCGCGGCACGTCGAACGTGACCACGCCGGCGGCGCTCCGCGCCCGCGCGCCCGGGGCACGGACGTTCACGAAGTCCTGCTCCGCCGGGCTCCAGCGTCCCACGAAGACCCGTCCTCGCGAGAGCGCCACGTACACCTCCGAGCCTCCGCCCCCGGTGCTCCGCCGGCGATCGATGTCGACATCGAGCTCGACCCACGTGCTCGGCGTCAGCGTCGCGTGACTCGGGGTCGACACCGCGAAGCTGATCGTGCCGGACTTTCCGTCCCTGACCCCGACGGACGTGAGGTCGGGCGCCGCCTCCTGATCGCCCGCGACGTCGACCACGGCCAGCGGGCCCGGAGAGACGTAGCGTCCCCTGCCGCTGTTCGGTGCCGAGTCCGACGCGACAATGTCCTCGTCCTCGCCGATGTCCTGGCCACGGGAGGCAACCGTGAGCAGGTTGAAGCTCGTCGCCCCGTCGAGCGCCGTCTTCGGGCCGGTGAACGTGAGCACGCCCGCCGTGAAGCTCGCCGCCATCCCGGTCGTGGGGCGCCGGGCGAGCGTGGAGCCGTTCCAGCGGAAGAACTGCAGGCCGCCGTCGTCGTAGTACTGCACGAGCGCCTCGTCGCCGTCGTCGCCCGTGCGCGGGTTCGAGTCGAGGTCGAACCAGAGGTTGACCCAGCTGTTCCCCGGCAGCGTCTGGTAGTTCGCCACCGTCGCGGCGATCGTGAGGATGCCGTCGGCGGACTCCGAGACGGCCACCCCGGTCACGTCGGGGGCGGCGTTGTTGTCGCCCGGCGTATCCGAGAACGACGCCGCGGCGAGTGCGGTCGCGCCGAAGGCGAGCAGCGAAGCCCCGACGACGGCACCTGCGAGCAGCTTTACGGTGGTCCTCCGATGGCGTCCGAGTACGCCCATGAGGCGCATTGTCCTGCAAGCGCTCAAGAACCGCTCAAGAGGGCACGTTCAGCCGACGAGGTAGCGAAAGCCCGACCGGCTTGCAACGCCCGACGTGCGGACCGTCATCGTCCCTCGGAGGAGAGCACCCGCGCTGCCGCGAGGGACCTGGAGCCGGCACTCGGCCCTTCCGCTGCGAAACCGGCCGGTGCCGCGCAGCCGTGTTCCCGACACGGATGCCGTGCATGCCACCGAGCCCTTGCGGACGATCCGGTAGGTGTCGAGCCGCCGCACGACGACTTTCAGCGTGAGCGGCCTGCCCGCGAGCGGACCTGCAGGCGTGGCCGCGATCACGCCCGCGCGAAGTACGAGCGGTCCCGGGTTCACGAGGCGATACGGATAGAGGAGCTCGAGGTTGTCCGGCGCGGCGTCGAGCGCCTCGATCTCCCCCTCGAACTCCTCGCCTTCGCTCTCGCCGGGGCCGACGAGATCTGCGCTCACGACGCCGAACCCGATCGCGGAGGCGCCGTCCAGCAGCTTCCGCGGCACCGCCAACGTCAGCACACCGTCCGAGTGGGACCCCTTCACGCCGTGCCGCCCCTCGACCGGCTGGAGGAGGCCCCGCTCCTCGCGGTCGACCTCGACGCTACGCGAGCCGCTGAGGTACCCGACGAATAGCGCGTCGTCCTCGATCGGCCGGCCCCGGAGGCCGATCCCGATCCCGATCAGCTTGTCGGGCGGAAGCGTCGCGTAGTTGGCGGTCGTGAGCCTGAACTGGAGGATCCCGCGCTCGGTGTCCGCGACGGCGATCGAGGTGATGTCCGCAGCGACATCCTGGTCGTTGTCGGGATCGGGGAACGAGACCGCGCCGGGGGACGAGTAGACGTGTCTCCCGGCCCCCGGGGCGAAGTCGGTGGAGGCGAGAAGGCCGACCCCCGCCTGCTGAATCCGTGCCGCGATGACGAGGAGCCCGAACGAGGTCGCCCCGGCGAAGTGGACGCGATCCACCGCGAAGGTGAGGACGCCGTCCGAGAACGCCGCGCTCATGCCGTTCGCCGGCAGGGCGACGAGCTGTGACCCGTCCCAGCGGAAGAAGTCGAGCGTCCCATCGCTCGAGTAGCGAAACGTGATCTCGTCCCCCTGGTCACCGGTGCTCGCGTTCCGGTCCAGGTCGAAGCGCAGGAGGACGCGCGAGCTGGGAGGCAGGACGCGGAAGTTCGCGATCGAGACGCGTACGGCGACCGACGCGCCCCCCGCGTCGTCGACGGTCACCGTCTGGATGTCCGGCGCCTCGTTGGCGTCCCCGGCCGGGTCCGCGTACGACGCGCGCGCATACGCACTGAGCGCGGTGACGAGGGCGACGACCACGGCGAGCGAGGTCGCGACCGCGGCCGCCGTCCGCCCTGTGCGGACACGACCAGCGTGACTGCTGCGTGCGTACCGTCTCGTCAGCAAAGAGCCCTCCTTGCACGTACTCAATCACACAAGACCGACGACGTCTGCGGGATTCTTCCACCGACCCTCGCGTTTCGGTTTCGCGCTCGCCTGGCCACCCGAGCCGGACTGCGAGAATCCCGCCCGTGACCGGGCTCCTCGAGACGGCAGCGCTCCAGCTTCGCGTGGCGAAGCGCCTCGCACCCCGACGGGGCGCATCGCTCGGAGAGCGGATCGGGCGGCTCGACGATCGCCTCGTCTTCGTCGTCGGGTCGCCGCGGTCAGGCACGACGTTCCTCGCCGGGGCGATCGGGTCGCTCCCGGGCTTCGTCGACCTCGGGGAGGTCCCTCCCCTGAAGGCAGCCGTCCCCGAGCTCGTCGCGCTTCCGGACGCCGAGGCGACACGGCGCCTTCGCCGGATCCTCGCCGTCGCCCGGCGGGTGGGGCTCGTCGGCGCCGTTCGTGGGGTCGAGCAGACGCCGGAGCTCGCACACCTCGTCGACGTCGTGCACCTCGCGTACCCCGAGGCGAGGATCGTCCACATGGTCCGCGACGGGCGCGACGTCGCGTGCTCGCTGCTCGAGAAGCCCTGGCTCCGCCCACAGCAGGCGAACAGCGACGACGCGGGGGTCGCCTATGGCTCGTACGCGCGGTTCTGGGTCGAGCCCTCCCGGCGCGACGAGTTCGGGCGCGTCAGCGACGCGCGCCGTGCCGCGTGGGCGTGGCGCAGCTATGTGACCGCGGCGCGCTCGGCCTCCGCTCCGCGTATCGAGGTCCGGTACGAGACGATGGCGGAGGCGCCCGAGGAGGTGGCCCGCGAGCTCGCCGCGTACCTCGGGGCCCCGGTCGACGCGCTGGCCGCGGCCACCTCTCGTGTCCATCGCTCCTCGGTCGGCCGCTATCGCCGGGACCTGAGGGAGGAGCAGCTCGCCGACGTCCTCGCCGAGGCTGGCGACCTCCTCCGCGAGCTCGGCTACGTCACGTGAGCTCGGCCAACGCCTGACGTACCTTCGAGAGATGCGCCTGGAGCTCAGTCGTGCGTGCGAGGTCGGCGCCCGAGAGATCGCGCTTCAGCTTCCGCTCGCGCAGCCGCAGGAGGAGCTCCGCGCCCGTCCGCTCGTCGATCGCCTCGCGTGAGGCACGAGCGTCCAGCTCGGCCCTGAGTGCGGTCAGCTCCGCGTCGTCCCGCCCGGCGACGAGTGCGTCGCGGAAGCGGCGGTTGACCTCGGAGTCGAAGTGTTCCGGGCTGAGCTCCGCGAGCCCGCGCACCAGCGACGGGTGCGCCACGCACGCCGCGAGCGTCTCCCGCTCGAGCCGATCGCCGGCCTCGAGCAGGCGCGGGGTCTCTGCTGCCGCCCCACGCGTGGTTCCCCGTGCGGGGGCCAGGCCGGCGAGCGTCTCCTTGGGGAGGTCGAGCCGATCGGCGAGCAGGCGCAGCGCCTCCTGCCGCTCGGGCGAGTCCTCGGCCTTCGCAAGCACCTCGCGGGCGCGGACGAACCCCTCCTGCCGGTCGGCCGCGCGCTCGAGCTCGAGCCGGACGCGGTAGAGGAGGTAGCTCTCGGCGGTGTCGAGGCGGTCGGCGAACCCATCGGGCGCATCCGCCGGGTCCTGCCCTCGTGGGAGCGTGACGACCCTCACGTCGAAGCCCTTCGCCGCCGCGAGCTCCATGCCGCGGAGCGTCGCGTCCTGACCGGCTGCGTCGGCGTCGAAGCACAGGTAGAGCTTGCGCGTCAGGCGCCCTAGCTCCTCGAGCTGGCGCTCGGTGAGCGCCGTCCCCATCGACGCGACGACCGGCTCGAAGCCCGCCTGCCGCAGCGCGATCACGTCGGTGTTGCCTTCCACGACGGCAGCGTGGTCCGCCTTCCCGATCGCCGTCTTCGCGAGATGGAGCCCGTACAGGATCGCCCCTTTCTTGAAGACGTCGCCCTCGGGCGAGTTCACGTACTTTCCGCGCAGCGGATCGTCCTCGCTCAGCTTGCGCGCCTGGAACCCGACCACACGTCCCCGCGAGTCGGCCAGCGGGAACATGAGGCGCCGCGGGAAGTAGTCGCCGCCGCGCACGGTCGCCAGACCTGCGGAGCGCAGCTCATCGCGGGAAAATCCCTTTACCGCGGCCTTCTCGGCAAGGCCGCGGCCCGATGAGAGCCCGAGCCGGAACTCCTTCGAGATGTCCTCGCCGAGCCCGCGCTCGGCGAGGTACGCGCGCACGGGTTCCGCCGCGTCGTCGTCCCACAGCAGCCGCTCGAAGTAGGTCGTCGTCTGCTCGAGAAGCGCGAAGAGGCGATCGCGGCGCCTGCGCTCCGCCTCGACCCGCGGCGAAGCCTCCTCGTACCCGAGCGTTACGCGAAAGCGGTCTGCGAGCCACTCGATCGCCGCCACGAAGTCGAGGCTCTCCGTCTCGCGGACGAACGAGACGACATCCCCGCCCTTGCCGCAGCCGAAGCAGTAGTAGAGCTTGTCCACCGGGTTGACGGAGAAGCTCGGCGTCTTCTCTTCGTGGAACGGGCAGCGTCCCATGTAGCGCGAGCCCGAGGCGCGGCGGAGCTGGGTTCGCGCGGAGACCACCTCGACCATGTCCGCCGCAGCGACGACGTCGCGCACGGACGAGTCCTTGAGGCGGGCCACGGAGTGAGACTACTGGCCGCGCACGTCGTACTCTCTGCCCCATGGCCAACGCGCCCCGCCGCGAGCGAAAAGTCGTCACGGTGCTCTTTTGCGACCTCGTCGGCTTCACGTCCCGCGCCGAGTCGATGGATCCCGAGGACGTGGAGGCACTGCTTCGCCCTTACCACGAGCGTGTTCGCGCCGAGCTCGAGCGTCACGGCGGGACCGTCGAGAAGTTCATCGGGGACGCGGTGATGGCCCTCTTCGGCGCGCCGACGGCGCACGAGGACGATCCGGAGCGAGCCGTTCGGGCCGCGCTCGCGATCCGTGAGTTCGCCGTGGAGGAGCGGCTCGAGCTGCGGGTCGGCATCACCACGGGCGAGGCGCTCGTCTCGCTCGACGCACGCCCCGATGCCGGCGAGGGCATGGCCTCGGGCGACGTCGTCAATACCGCCGCGCGCGTTCAGTCCGCGGCGCCCGTCAACGGCGTGATCGTCGACGAGACGACCTTCCGCGCGACCCGTGCCGCGATCGACTACGACGAGGCCGATGCCGTCGAGGCGAAGGGCAAGTCCGAGCCGATCGTGGTCTGGGAGGCGGTGCGCGCGCGGTCCCGCTTCGGCGTAGACGTCGCGCACGAGGCGCGCTCGGAGCTCGTCGGGCGCGAGCGCGAGCTCGGCGTCGTCCGAGATGCCTTCGAGCGCGCCCGGCACGAGCGGACGCCGCAGCTCCTCACGCTCGTCGGAGTGCCCGACATCGGCAAGAGCCGCCTGGTCTACGAGCTCCAACGGATCGTCGACGCCGATCCGGAGCTCATCACGTGGCGCCAGGGACGATGCCTCGCCTACGGCGACGGCATCACGATGTGGGCGCTCGGTGAGATCGTGAAGGCGCAGGCCGGCGTTCTCGAGCAGGACTCCCCCGAGGAGATCGCGCACAAGACCCGTCAGATGGTCGAGGACACGCTCGCCGGCACCGGTGAGGAGGCGCGCGTCGAGGCGCATCTGCTCGCACTCCTCGGACTCGCCGAGGAGGCGCAGCTCGGCGGCGACCGGCGCAAGGAGGCGTTCGCCGCCTGGCGCCGATTCCTCGAGGGGCTCGCCGAGAAGCGCACGCTCGTCCTGGTCGTGGAAGACATCCACTGGGCCGACGAGAGCCTCCTCGATTTCCTCGACGAGCTCGTCGACTGGGTGACCGACGTGCCGCTACTCGTCGTCGCGACCGCGCGGCCTGAGCTCCTGGAGCGGCGCCCCGGCTGGGGCGGCGGGAAGCTGAACGCGACGACGCTCGCGCTTGCCCGCTCTCCGACGCGCAGACCGCGCGGGTCCTCGGCCACCTGCTGGGCAAGCCACTACTCGAGGCCGAGTCGCAGAGGATGCTCCTCGAGCACGCCGGAGGAAACCCGCTCTACGCGGAGCAATACGTCGAGCTCTTCGTCGAGCAGGGCTCGAGCGAAGCGCTCCCGCTTCCCGAGACCCTCCAGGGCATCATCGCCGCACGCCTCGACGGCCTCCCAGCGTCGGAGAAGGATCTCCTGCAGGATGCCGCGGTCGTCGGGAAGGTCTTCTGGGCAAGCTCGATCGGCCGCGACTCGGAGGCGGCCAGCGCATCTCTTCACTCATTGGAGCGCAAGGGCTTCGGCTTCGTGCGCCGCCAGCGGCGCTCGTCACTCGAGGGGGAGAGCGAGTTCGCCTTCGCGCACGCGCTCGTACGCGACGTCGCCTACGGGCAGATCGCCCGCGCCGACCGCGCGGCGAAGCACCGTGTAACTGCCGAGTGGATCGCGAGTCTCGGCCGGCCGGAGGACCACGCGGAGATGCTCGCCTACCACTGGAGCTCGGCACTCGAGCTCGTGCGGGCGGCAGGTGGGGACGACGACGACATCGTCGAGCGTACCCGGCTCGCGCTTCGGGCTGCCGGCGATCGAGCATTCTCGCTCAACAGCTTTGCGGTCGCCGCTTCCCAGTACGAAGAGGCGCTCGAGCTCTGGCCGGCCGACGCGGAGCGTCCCGAGCTCACCTTTCGCCGAGCGCGCGCCCTCTATCAGGCGTACGACGAGGAACGCCGAGAGGCGGCGCTCGAAGAGGCTCGCGACCTCCTGCTCGCCACAGGGGATACCGATCACGCGGCCGAAGCCGAGTCGTTTCTCGCGCTCGTGTCGTGGATC
>JBOHBB010000252.1:0-12548 GCA_050698135.1 Gaiellaceae bacterium | reverse complement strand
GCAGGACGCCGCGTCCGGGCCGCGAAAGGCTGTCTCATGCGTCGCTTCGCGGTCGTCGGCGTCGCGTTGTCGCTGGGCGTCCTGGGACTGGCACCCGAGTCGTTCGCGGGCAACGCTCGCGTGGCAGCGCTCCAGGTCGCACTGCGTGCGCACGGGTTCGACCCGGGGCCGGTCGACGGCGTCCGCGGGCCGGTCACGAGCGACGCGCTCGTCCGCTTCCAGCGCGCGAAGGGCCTCGCGCCGGACGGCAAGGTCGGCCCTGCCACGCGACGCGCATTCGGGAAGCGCGGGCGTCCGCTCCTCGGGAGGCGCGAACTGAGGGTCGGCGCGGTCGGCTGGGACGTCGCGGTGCTCGAGTTCCGGCTGCGGAGGAACGGCCTCGGCGCGCGGGCCGTCGATGGCCGCTTCACGAGGAAGACGGCGCGCGCCCTGCAGCGGTACCAGCGTCGCCAGGGCTTGGCTCCCGACGGCATCGCCGGCCGCAACACCTACCGCGCGCTGTCGAGCCGCGCGCCCCTTCGCATCCACACCGTCCTCGCCGGGGAGAGCTTCTTCTCGATCGCGGCCCGCTACCACGTCAGCCCGTGGAGGCTCGCCCGGCGCAATCGGCTGTCGCTGATGCGGGTGATCGTTCCCGGTCAACGGCTCGTGCTCCCGGCGAGCGCGCGACGGCTCCCCCCGGCCGCGCGGCCCGCCTCGCGGGACGCCGTGCGCCACGCCCTCGACTACTGGTCGCGGGTCTATGGCGTCGACCCGCAGCTCGTGCGGGCGCTCGCGTGGATGGAGTCCGGCTTCCAGCAGGACGTCGTCTCGAGCGTCGGCGCGATCGGCGTCATGCAACTCCTCCCCGAGACGTGGGAGTTCGTCGATGTGGTGCTGCTCGGGGACCGGACCACGCGCGACTACCGAGGGAACGTCCGCGCAGGCGTCCGCTACCTGCGCTGGCAGCTCGACGAGTTCGACGGGAACGTGCGGCTCGCGCTCGCCGGGTGGTACCAGGGAGCGCGGGCAGTGCGGGAGATCGGCCTCTACGACGACACGAAGCTCTTCGTGCGGGTCGTGCTCGCGCTCTACGGCACGGTCTGAGCAAGCGCCGTGACTGACCGGTAGGCGCGGCGGGCGGCCTCGTCGACCGGCAATCCCCAGAAGAGCTCGGGTGTCGAGAAGACCTCGACGTCGAGATACCCGTCCCAGCCCGCCGCGGCGAGCGCACGGACCTGCTCTGCTCCCCGCGTCCCCGCCTCTCCGGGAAGCACGCGATCTCCACGGTCGTCGCCGGGGTCGTCCGCGACGTGCAACCCCGTGATCCGCGCCGCCACGGCGGCGAGCGCTTCTGGCGGCTCGTGCCAGAGGTTGTACGTGTCGCCCATGATCCCGACGTCGGGCAGGTCGGCGTCCTCGAGGAGCGAGAGCGCGTCGGCGAGCGTGTTCACGAACGAGACCGTGTCGTGCTGGCGCGGGGTCGCCGGCTCGAGGCCGAGCCGCACCCCGGCGCCGCGAGCAGCGCTCGCGATCTCGCGTAGACCCTCGACCACGACCTCCCGCGCGCGTTCCGGCTCGCGGTCTCCGACCGGCCCCGTCAGGCAGAGCACGCTTTCCGGCTCGTAGGCCGCAAGCCGCCGTACGCTGGCGCAGAGCGAGTCGATTCGCTCGGCCGGGTCGGGAGGCCCCTCCATCCCCGGCAGGCGGAGCGCGAGGATCGAAGGCACCGTCGGGACGCAGCTTGCGACCGCGAGTCCCGCGTCCCGCAGGAGCGCCCGGTTCGCCTCGTCGTCCGCGGGCAGCTTGAACTCCCAGATCCCGATGCCGTCGAAGCCGGCAGCCGCGTACGTCGCCACGTCCTCCTCGAACGACGCGCTCACGGTCGAGATCTCGGAGAGCGAGAGCCTCATCGGCCGACGACCGGGACCCTTGCCAGGGCGCGCCGGTGGAGGGCGGGCCGTGTCAGCTCCTTGTAGACGAGGTAGCCCGAACCGGCTCCGAGCCCCGGCCCCGGGTGCGTCGATGCCCCGATGTGCCAGAGGCCGTCGAGCGGGGTCCTGTGGCCCGGTGCCTGGGGGAGCGGACGGAAGAGGAAGTTCTGGTCGAGGGCGCAGGAGCCGCCGTAGATGTCCCCGTCGACGAGGTTGACGTTCGTCGCGGCGACGTCCGCCGGGGAGAGCACGACCCGCGCGATCGTGGCGCGCTCGAGATTCTGGATGTGCCGGCCGAGGCGGGCGACGACGCGGTCCGCGTACGCCTCGCGGAGCGCCTCGGTCCAGGTGCCGTCGGCGACGTCGAGCTCACCGGCCGCGTCGCCCTTCACCCGTCCCGCGGGCAGTTCCTGCAGCTGAATCCAGACGATCCAGGAGCCATCCGGGCCGCGCGACGGGTCGACTGCCATGGGCTGGCCGCAGACGATCGTCGCCTCGGCAGGGAGGAGCCCGCGGTCGGCCTCGTTCACGGCGCGCGAGACCCCATCGAGGCCGGGCGTCACGTGCACGATCGCCGCCCGCTCGAGGCGCTCGTCCCCGTACCAGTCGGGCGGCTCGCGGAGCGCGAGGTGGATCTGCATCTCTCCCCGCCCGTAGCGGTAGCGCGCCGCGGCCTCCCGCAGGGCCGAAGGCGCGTCGCCCTCGCCGAGGAGCTCGCCGTAGAGCTGCGTCGGCGTCACTGACGCCACGATCGCCCGCTCGGCGCGGACGGTCTCGCCGCCGGCGAGGCGCGCGGCCGTCGCGCGGCCTCCGGAGACCAGGACGCGCTCGACCGCGGCGCCTGTTCTCACCTCCCCGCCGGCATCTCGGACAATCGCCGCGAGGCCCTCGACGAGCTGTACGCCGCCGCCCTTCGGCACCGGCATGCCGCCGAGCTGGAGGGCGCATGCGATCACCTGGGTCATGAACCCCGAGGTCGCCTGGTCGGGGCCGAGCCCGGTGTGCAGCACCCAGGGAGTGAGGAGCCCCTGGGCCGCGTCGGACTCGAATGTGTCGCCGAGCCAGTCGCGGCAGGTCGTCAGGACACCGCCTGCGTAGGCGAGCAGTCCCCGGCGCCCGAAGCGGCGCAGCGCCTGCCGGCCGAGGCCGAGCCCCGCTCCGGACCAGAGCTCCGTGCCGAGGACGCCGAACGAGAGGTCGGCATCCTTCATGAACGTCTCGAACATCGCTTCCCAGCGTGCGCCGTCCCCCGCTGCGTGCCGGTCGAGCTCGGCAGCGTTGTCCTCGAGCGAGGTCGTCAGGAAGGCGCTCGACCCGTCGGGGAATGCGGACCCGGTGGGGAGGGTCGTGTTCAGGTACTCGAGCCCACGCCGGTCGAGCTCGTCCTTCAGCTCCGCGTACGCGGGCGAGCCGGTCCAGAGTGGGTGCCACGCCGCCAGGAGCTCGTGCGTGAACCCGGGCGCCGTGAGCCCGGTCACGGTCTTGATGCAGCCGCCGATCTCGTCCTCGCGCTCGAGGACGCAGACGCTCCACCCGGCTCTGGCGAGGAGCGCCGCGCCGGCGAGCGAGTTGATCCCCGCGCCGACGAAGACCGCGTCGAAGCCCGCCACGCCGGCGACTCTACAAGCGTCGCTTGCCGCTTGACATGTCACGCGGCCGTGTGACTGAATCTCCGCATGCTCCTGCGCGAGGTCGAGTACGCGCGCCCGGCCACCGTCGACGAAGCCGTCTCGCTGCTCGGCGCGTACGACGGGGCGAGGGCGCTCGCCGGGGGACAGACCCTCGTGAACGTCATGAAGGCGAGGGCCGCCGCGCCCGACGTCCTCGTCGACCTCGCCGACCTCGACGAGCTGCGAGTGATCGGCTTCTCCACGGAGGGCCTGCTCGAGATGGGCGCGATGGTCACCTACGCGCAGCTCGCAGGCTCCTCCGAGGTCGAGGTCGCGCGGCCGATACTCGCCGAGGTGGCGGCGACGATCGGCGACGTGCAGGTGCGGAACCGCGGCACCGTCGGCGGCAACGTCTGCGTCGCCGACCCTACGAACCACCTGCCGCCGCTCCTCCTCGCGCTCGACGCGACCTTCACGATCCGCGGGCAGTCGGGCGAGCGCACGGTCGGCGCGGACGAGTTCTACGTCGGCGTCTACATGACCGCGGTGGGGGAGGGCGAGCTCCTCACGAAGGTCTCCGTCCCGCCCTCGAGCGGCGCGGGCGACGGGTTCGCCGGCCTGACGATCGGGAAGCACGGCACGTACGTCGCGAACGCGGCCGCCACCGTCTCCGACGACGGTGTGCGCGTCGCGCTCGGCTGCGTCGACGCCGTGCCGGTGCGGGCGACCGCGCTGGAGGAACGCCTCAGCGGAGGCGACCTGTCCGACGAAGCCGTTCGCGCGGCCGCCGACGGGATCGGCGCGTCCCTCGACCCGCCCTCGGATGCGCACGCGTCGGGCGACTTCAGGCGCCATCTCGCGGAGGTCTCGGCGACCAGGGCGGTCCTGCAGGCTGCGTCGAGGCGGAAGGGCGCGTAGTGGCGGCACCCGCGTCGAGTCGCGCGATCTCGGTCGACGTCAACGGCGAGCAGATCGAGCTCGAGGTGCCCGCCCGGCGCCTCCTCGTGCACCTGATCCGCGACGACCTCGGCCTCACCGGGACACACGTCGGCTGCGACACCGGGAACTGTGGCGCCTGCACCGTGCACCTGGACGGGGAGCCGGTGAAGAGCTGCATGCTCCTCGCGGTCCAGGCGGACGGCGCCCGGATCACGACGGTGGAGGGCCTCGCGGCCGACGGCGAGCTCACCGCCCTCCAGAAGGCCTTCAACGAGCACCATGCGCTCCAGTGCGGCTACTGCACGCCCGGGATGCTGATGAGCGCCACCGCGCTCCTCGAGCGGAGCCCGCATCCGAGCGAGGAGGAGGTCAGGTACGCGCTCCAGGGCAACATCTGCCGCTGCACGGGCTACGTGAACATCGTCGAGGCCGTCGTCTCGGCCGGGGGAGGCACCGCATGACCACCGTCACCGAGCAGCCGGCGAAGACGCTCGAGAAGGGCTACGTCGGGCAGTCGATCCCGCGCAAGGAGGACGCGCGCCTCGTCCAGGGCCTCGGCACCTTCTTCGACGACGTGCGCCGCCACGGGATGGGCTACGTCCACTTCGTCCGCTCGCCCTACGCCCACGCGAAGATCGTCTCGATCGACGTCTCGAAGGCGCTCGAGCTCGACGGGGTGTACGGGACGATCACCGGCGACGAGGTCGCGATCTCGACCGACCCCTTCTTCGAGATGTCCGTCGAACCTGGGGGGAACATCAAGGATTATGCGCTCGCGGTCGGGAGGGTGCGGCACATGGGCGAGCCGGTCGCCGCCGTCTGCGCGGCGACGCGCGAGCTCTCGCGCGACGCGGCCGAGCTCGTCGAGGTCTCGTACGACCCGCAGCCCGTCCTCGTCGAGGCCGAGGAGTCGCTGAAGAACGACGTGGTCCTGCACGACGACGCGGGCTCGAACGTCGTCTGGTCGGGCGTCTTCGAATGGGGGGACGTCGACCAGGCGCTGGCCGAGGCCGACCACGTCGTGAAGATCGACCGGCTCCACTTCCATCGGTTCTCCTCGACCCCTCTCGAGTGCGCCGGCGCCCTCGTCGAGTACGACCGCGGCACCGGCGAGTGGACGCTGCACTGCAACCACCAGATGCCGGGCATCGGCGCGATCTGGATGGCCCCCGCGCTGCGGGTCGGCATCGACAAGCTCCGCTTCGTCACCCAGGACATCGGCGGGGGCTTCGGCAACAAGATCTGCCTGCACCCGCAGTACGTCGTCCTCTGCCTCCTGGCGCGGAAGCTGGGGCGCCCGGTCCAGTGGACCGAATGGCGCACGGACCAGCACACGGCGAACGCGCACGGGAACGAGCGCACGTTCCTCGACGTCGAAGTGGCCGTGAAGGCCGACGGGACAATGACGGGGTTCAAGGTGCGCGCGCTCGACGACTGCGGCGCCTTCCCCCGCTACGAGCCCCTCGGCTGCATCATCTGGGCGCAGGTGACGCCGGGCATGTACGGCTGGCGGAACATCAAGGTCGATTTCACGCAGGTCTGCACGAACAAGTCGCCGGTGTCGCCGAACCGTGGCTACTCCCGCATGCAGCACCTGTGGCTGACCGAGCGGATCGTCGACATCGTCGCGTCGGAGCTCGGGCTCGACCCGGTCGAGGTCCGGAAGAAGAACTACGTCAAGGCCGAGCAGATGCCCTACGAGACGCCGAACGGGTGCGTGTACGACTCCGGCGACTACGCGGCCGCCCTCGACATCGCGCTCGAGCTGATCGACCACGGTTCGCTCGAGGAGCGGCGGCAGGATGCCGCAGCGCGCGGGAAGCTCCTCGGCTTCGGCATCGGCTCGACCCTCGACTCGGGCACGAACAACTTCGG
This sequence comes from Gaiellaceae bacterium, assembly GCA_050698135.1. Classification (GTDB taxonomy): domain Bacteria; phylum Actinomycetota; class Thermoleophilia; order Gaiellales; family Gaiellaceae; genus GMQP-bins7. The sequence goes on along the minus strand of JBOHBB010000252.1, from coordinate 6,211 downwards.
GCAGTCGACGCTCCTGAACCCCGACCTCCAGTTCTCCGGGAACAACGAGGCGGCGTCCGTGAAGCTAGACATCTTCGGGGAGGTCGTCGTCACGCTGGGCACCGTCCCGCAGGGCCAGGGCCACGAGACGACGGCCGCGCAGGTCGTCGCCGACATCCTCGGCTGCTCGCCGGACCAGGTGAACGTGCGCCGTGGCCACGACACCTGGTTCAACTCGCATGCCGGCTTCTCGGGCACGTACGCGAGCCAGTTCGCCTTCACCGGGCTCGGGGCGGTCAAGGGGGCTGCCGAGCTGCTGCGCGAGGAGATGGTCCAGCTCGCCGCGGCCGTCCTCCAGGCGCCGGCCGAGGCGATCGACCTCGCCGACGGGATGGCGCGGATCAAGGACGGGCCCGAGGAGGCCGCGCTGCCGTTCATGGCGCTCGGCGCGATCGTGAATGCGAACAACGCCTTCCTGCCGCCGGACTTCAACCCGACGCTGAACCACCGCTACGTGTGCCGGCCGTACTTCGGGATGGTCGATACGGAGAAGAAGACCGGCCAGCTCACGCTCACCTACGCGACCCAGATCCATGCAGCCGTGGTCGAGGTCGACCCGGACACCGGTGAGGTGGAGATCGTCGACTACGCAGCGGTGGACGACTGCGGCGTGCGCATCAACCCGCAGATCGTCGAGGGCCAGGTGCACGGCGCCACCGCGCACGCGATCGGTGCTGCACTCTCGGAGGAGTTCGTCTACAACGAGGAGGGCACGCTCCTGACGTCCAACTTCTATGACTACCACGTGCCGCACGCGATGGACATGCCGCCGCTGAAGACGGGCGCGATGGAGTCGCCGTCGCCGGTGGCGCCGCTCGGCGCGAAGGGCATGGGCGAGGGCGGCGGTGGAGGCATCCACTGCATCTGCGCCGCGATCCAGGATGCGCTGAGCGCAGCCGGGAAGCCGATCGTGTCCACGAGCTGCAACCCGCCCCATCGCGTCTGGGCGATGCTGCAGTCGCCCGAGGCCTCGCGTGCCGGCGTGTCGGTGGTGTCGAGGTGATCGTCTCGGGAACGAAGGAGCTCTCTGCGCCCCGCGCGAGCGTCTGGAAGGTGATCAACGACCCGGCGGAGATGGCGAAGCTGATGCCGGGCGTCGAGAGCTTCGAGGTCACCGATGCGACGCACTGGACGGCGAAGGTGAAGGTCCCGCTCGGGCTCGGCGGCCTGAAGATGACGATGAACTTCGAGAAGCTCGAGGAGCGGGAGCCCGAGTTCGCGTCGATGCGGGCGAAGGGGCAGGGCGTGGGCGCGCTGATGGACATGACCACCTCGTTCACCCTCTCCGAGGCGGGCGAGGGCACGTCGATGGCGTGGGAGGCGGACGTGAAGATCGCAGGCCCGGTCGGCGCGATGGGCCAGCGCGTCCTGCAGCCGATCGTGAACCAGCAGGTGCAGCAGGTGCTCGGTGCGCTCGAGGAGCGCGTCGCCGCCGCGTCCGACTCCGGCGAGTAGGACCGGAGCGCTCCGGTGGCCCTGCCGTTCCAGATCGGCGTAATGCAGCTCACCATGGAGCCGCTCGAGGAGATGCTCGAATCCGCCCGCGTCATGGACGAGGCGGGGATGGACACGATCTGGCTCGCCGAGGCCTACCCGTGGTGGCGGAAGCACGGGATGGAGGCACGCTCGTCCACGGTGGTCTCGGCGCTCATCGCCCGGGAGACCGAGCGGCTCACGATCGGCTGGGGGATCATCTCCCCGTTCACGCGGCACCCGGTGCAGGTCGCGATGGATGCAAGGGTCGTGCAGGAGGCGGCCGGGCCGGGCCGGTTCCTGCTCGGCTTCGGCACCTCGAAGATCTTCCTCAACAACATCCGCTCGCAGACGAGGAAGACCCTCGGGCCGATGCGCGACGCGGTGTCGATCGTGCGCGGAGTGCTCGGCGGCGAGGCGTTCGAGTACGAGGGTGAGACCTGGAGCGCGTCCGTACCGGCTCTCGGCGACGAGGCACACTCGCCGCGCGAGGTCCCGCCCGTCTATGTCGCCGCGACGGCGCCGAGGATGCAGGCGCTCGCCGGAGAGATCGCGGACGGCTGCCTGACGCCGTCGATCACGACTCCAGCCTTCGTCCGCTACACCCGGGAGAACGTCGCGGCCGACATCGACATCGGCTGCACTATCGTTGCCTCGATCCACGAGTCGGACCGCAAGGCAGGGCGTGACGGGGCGCGCGAGATCGCCGGAATGTACCTCGCGAACAAGTTCCAGAACATCAAAGGTGCCGCCGATACGTTGCTCGAGCTCGCGGCCATCGACATGGCTGAGCTCGCGCCGGTCGCGGAGGCGATGGAACACGGTGGGCGGCTCGCCGCCAAAGCGCAGGTGACGGACTCGCTCCTCGACCGCTGCAAGCCGATCGCGGGGACGCCGGACGACTGCATCCGCGCGATCGAGGAGTATCGCGACGCAGGCTGTACTCACGTGATGCTCGAGCTCTGGGGCGACGGCCGGCACGGCCAGATCCGCCTCTTCGGCGAGAAGGTGCTCCCGCACGTTCGCCCATGAACGGCGCCGCGCACGCCATCGAGCCGGACCTGTCGCGCTGGGATGCCTGGCGGCCCGAACAGGTCGCATCGCTCCTCGCCGACGTGGACGTGCCCTGGTACGTAGCGGCCGGATGGGCGATCGACCTCTTCCTGGGCGGACAGCGTCGCGAGCACGAGGACATCGAGATCGCGGTCCCGAACGACCGGTTCGGGGAGGTCGCGAAGGCCCTCTCGGGCTTCGAGATCTTCGTCATCACCGGTCCGGGGGAGGCGACGCCGCTTGCGCGGGTCGGTACGACGCTCGAGACACACCAGACGTGGGTGCGCGACCCGGGCACGGGCTCGTGGCGCCTCGACGTCTTCCGCGAGCCCTCGGAGGGCGAGACGTGGATCTGCCGTAGGGAGCCGAGGATCCGGCTGCCGTTTGACCAGGTGATCGACCGGACGGCCGACGGGGTCCCGTACGGCCGCCCCGAGATCGTTCTGCTGTACAAGGCGAAGCACGTCCACCAGGAGAAAGACCGGGACGACTTCGCGGCCGTCCTCCCCGTGCTCGAGCCCGAGCAGCGAACGTGGCTCGCCGGGGCGCTTCGGGTCGTCCATCCCGGCCACGAGTGGATCGCCGCCCTCGAGAGGGCCGGCGGATGACCGAGATCGCCATCGACCGCGACCGGCTCGTCGAGTGGGCGAGCCGAGCGATCGGGACGCCGAGCTTCACCGGCGACGAGAGGTCGATGGCCGAGCTGATGCGCGAGACGTTCCTCGACCTCGGGCTGCAGGTGCAGTGGCAGGAGGTGGAGGACGGCCGCGCGAACGTCCTCGGGACGCTGACGGGCGCGGGCGGGGGGCCGAGCCTCATGCTCAACGGGCACATGGACACCTCGTACTCGGGGAAGGAGCCGTGGCTGCGGCATGTCCCCGGCTTCCAGCCGAACGCATTCGTCGAGGACGGGCGGCTGTACGGCCTCGGGATCTCGAACATGAAAGGCGCCCTCGCCTGCTACGTCGAAGCCGTCCGCGCGCTCGCCGACGCGGGCGTCCGGCTGCGGGGCGACCTGCTCGTCGCCGCCGTCTGCGGGGAGATCGAGAAGACCCAGTTCGGGGAGGCGCAGGGCGCCCAGTACCGCGGCTACGCGGCAGGCTCGCGCTACCTCGTCTCGCATGGTGGTGTCGCCGACATGTGCATCCTCGGGGAGCCGACCGAGTCGAAGGTCGTTCTCGGTCACTTCGGGTCGCTCTGGGCCCGGATCTCGACGCGAGGGCCGTTCGTCCACACCGCCTTCAGCGAGGGAAGGCGGGGGGAGAACTCGATCCTGCGCATGCGGGACGTGCTCGACGCGGTGCTCGAGTGGATCCCGGCCTGGGAGGACGACCCCGAGAATGCCTACCGCGGGGCGAAGGCGATCGTGAACATCGGGGCGATCGAGGGCGGGTTCGGCTGGCGGGTGTCGCGAACGCCGCACCGCACCGACCTCTTTCTCGACGTCCGGGTTCCGCCCACGAAGGAGATGGCCGTCGCGAAGGGGCAGGTGCTCGATCTCGTGCGTGTGCTGCGGGAGCGTTTTCCGGACTACGGGGTGGAGGGCGAGGTCTACGTCACAGCTCCGGGTGCGGAGATCGCCGAGGACCACCCGCTCGTCGGCGCGCTCGACGAGGCCCACGCTGCGGTCTTCGGCTCGGCGCCCGAGCGCGACGTGACGCGCTGGTTCTCGGACGCGTCGGTGCTCACGCGGTACGGCATCGCGACCGTGAACTACGGGACCTCAACGGGTCTGCTGGACACGGCCAAGGGCGAGAACCTCGAGATCGAAGGGCTCGTGAGGACGGCCGAGGTGTACGCACGGGCGGCGATGAAGGTGTGTGGGGTCGCGTGATGCGCTCCCTCGACGAGTTTCTGCCGGCGTACGAGTTCTCCGAGCGACATCGCATCGCGATCGACGCGTCGCCTGCGCGAATCTACACAGCGGTCCGCTCGGTCTGCATGGCCGACATCCCGGTCGGCCGGGCACTGTGGTGGGCGCGTCGGCTCGGTCGCCGGACCGGCGACCCGACCAAGCCGTTCGTCACGGCGTTCCCCGGCGTCGTCCTCGAGGACGTGCCCGGCGAGGGGGTCGTCCTCGGGCTGACGGGGCAGTTCTGGCGACTGCGCGGCAACCTCGACCCCGCAGGTCCGCGTACCGCCGAGCACTTTCTCACCTATTCGCGGCCGGACGTGGGCAAGGCGGTTATCGACCTCCGCGTCGGGCCGTCCTCGCTCTCGACCGAGACGCGGGTGCACGTCGCCGATCCCGTGGCGCGCCAGAAGTTCCACCGCTACTGGCTCGTCATCCGGCCGTTCAGCGGCCTCATCCGGATCCTGCTGCTGCGGGCCGCGCGCCGCCGTGCGGAGGCGACGCCGTGAAACTCGTGAGCTTCGGAGACGAGCGGCGCGTCGGCCGTCTCGACGACGACGAGATCGTCGTCCTCGACTCGCCGAGCATGCGCGAGTACTTCGAGCGCGGAGGCGCGGACGAGACGGGGGAGCGCGTCGCGCTCGCGGACACGCGCCTGCGGGCGCCGATCGTCCCGAAGAAGTTCTTCCACACCGCCGGCAACTTCCGCGAGCACGAGGAGGAGTCGAAGCAGGTCGGCTGGTCGCACGAGATCGCGCCCTGGATCGTCTTCTTCCAGAACGTCGACGCGATCGTCGGGACCGACGAGCCGGTCGTCTACCCGGAGCACCTGACCGAGGAGCTCGACTACGAGCTGGAGCTGGCGGTCGTGCTCCGCAAGGCAGGGAAGTGGTTCTCGCCCGAGGAGGCCACCGACTACATCGGCGGCTACGTGATCTTCAACGACATCACCGCACGCGACATCCAGCGTCGCGAGATGCGCTCCGGCGTCTTCTCCTTCTGCAAGGCGATCGACACGTTCTGCCCGCTCGGGCCGTGGATCGTCACGCCCGAGGAGATCCCGGAGCCGCACGACCTCGCGATGGAGCTGCGCGTGAACGAGGAGCCGCGCCAGGTCTCGCATACGGGGCGCATGAGCGTGACGATCCCGCAGATCCTGAGCCACTACTCCGCGCTCGGGTACTCGGCCGGCGACGTCGTGTCGACGGGCACGGTGTCGGGGGTGGCGGGTTTCTCGCCCGACGCGGCGTCGCTCTACCTGCGGCCCGGTGACGTGATGGAGGCCGAGATCGAGCGCATCGGTGTGCTGCGCAACCCCGTCGTCTCCTGGCAGGAGGCGCACGGCGAGCCTCCCCTGCCCCGCGTCCGGTGGTAGTCGGCTCGATCGAGGTCGTCCCGCTGCTCGACGCGGTCGGCACCCTGGCCGAGCTCGAGCAGGCGTACCCGGACGTGGCAGCGGAGGAGTGGACGCCGTACCGCGAGGTCTACCCGGAGCTCTTCGCAGGCTCGCGCTGGCGGCTCCCCGTCGGCGTGTACCTCCTCAGATCCGACGATACGACGCTCCTCGTCGATGCCGGCGTCGGCCCGCCGGGCAGCTTTCCGCAGTGGGTCGGGGAGCGCGAGGGGCTGCTGCCCGCGGCGCTCCAGCAGCTCGGCGTGGCGCGCCGGGACGTCGACGTCGTCTTCCTCACCCACCTGCACATCGACCACATCGGCTGGACCACGGACGAGAACGCCGACGTCCTGTTCCCGAACGCGCGCTACCTCGTGCACCGGGAGGCGCTCGAGTTCGCG
>JBOHBB010000251.1:0-2507 GCA_050698135.1 Gaiellaceae bacterium | reverse complement strand
CCGTTCAGGGTCCGTAAGCGTTTGGTGAAGCCCGCACGGGTTCACACACTCCGCCAAACCAGGCACACTCGGCGCATGCCGTTCTGCGGGCAATGCGGCACCGAGAACCCCGACGTCGCGAAGTTCTGCCTCGCGTGCGGGTCACCCTTCGCCGCCGCGCTGCCGCCACAGGAGTTCCGGAAGGTCGTGACGATCGTCTTCTCCGACCTCAAAGGCTCGACCGCGATGGGCGAGAAGCTCGACTCGGAGTCGCTCCGCGAGGTGATGACCCGCTACTTCGACTCGATGTCGGCCGAGCTCGAAAAGCACGGCGGCGTCGTCGAGAAGTTCATCGGGGACGCGATCATGGCCGTGTTCGGTCTCCCCAAGCTGCACGAGGACGACGCGCTCCGAGCCGTCCGCGCGGCCGCGGGCATGCAGCACGCACAGGCAGTGCTGAACGACGAGCTCGAGCGGCACTGGGGAGTCCGCCTGACCGTTCGGACCGGGGTGAACACCGGTGAGGTCGTCGCAGGCGACCCGTCGACGGGGCAGCGCCTCGTGACGGGAGACGCGGTCAACGTCGCCGCCCGCCTCGAGCAGGCAGCGGGGGCGCAGGAGGTGCTCCTGGGCGACCTCACCTACCGGCTCGTCCGCGACTTCGTCGACGTCGAGGAGGTGGAGCCTCTCGAGCTCAAGGGGAAGTCCGAGCCCGTGCCGGCATACCGGCTCGTCGGCGTTCGGGAGGGCGTCGAGCGGGTCATGCGCTTCGACGCGCCGATGGTCGGGCGCGACGCCGAACTGGAGTCGCTCCGCTCGGCGCTCCGGTGCTCCACCGCGGACGGTCGCTGCCGGCTCGTCACCGTGATCGGCGAGGCCGGCGTCGGGAAGTCGCGGCTCATCGACGAGTTCATCCGCTCCGTCGAGGGCGAGGCGTCCGTCCTGCGCGGCCGCTGCCTCCCCTACGGCGACGGCATCACCTTCTGGCCCCTCGCCGAGGCCGTTCGGGGTGCGGCGGACATCGCCGAGCGCGACTCGATGGAGTCGGCGCTCGAGAAGCTGGCAGCGATCGCCCAGAGTGACGACGAGGTCGTCGCCCGCGTCGCGTCGGCGATCGGCCTCTCCTCCACGCCGTTCCCTGTGCAGGAGCTCGTGTGGGGCGCGCGCAAGCTGCTCGAGACGATCGCGCGCTCGCGGCCGCTCGTCGTCGTGTTCGACGACATCCACTGGGCGGAGGCGACGTTCCTCGAGCTGATCGAGCACATCGTGGAGGCGACGAGGGAGACGCCGTTGCTCCTCGTGTGCCCCACGCGGCACGAGCTGCTCGAGCGCCTGCCGGAGTGGTCGACGGGAGAGGGCGCGGAGCGGATCGAGCTCGCACCGCTGACCGGCGACCAGACCGGCGAGGTTGCCGAGCACCTGCTCGGCGAGGCGGGTCTGGACGAGGAGGTCCGGGCCAGGATCGTCGCCGCCGCCGAGGGCAACCCGCTCTTCGTCGAGCAGCTCCTGTCGATGCTCATCGACGAAGGGCTCATCCGCTTCGAGGACGGCGCGTGGCGGGCGACGGAGGAGATCGAGCACGTCGCCGTGCCGCCGACGATCCAGGCGCTGCTCGCGTCCAGGCTCGACCGCCTCGAGGCCGACGAGCGGGCGGTCATCGAGCCGGCGGCCGTCGTCGGGCAAGTCTTCCGCCGGGACGCCATCTCCTACCTCGCACCCGAGCACGTGCAGGTCGCCGTGAAGCTCTCGTCCCTGACCGACAAGCAGTTCGTCCTCCCCGACCGCACGCGTACCGAGGAGGAGGACGCGTACAAGTTCCACCACATCCTCATCCGCGACACGACGTACGAGGGAATCCTGAAGCGCGCGCGGGCGACGTTGCACGAGCGCTTCGTCGAGTGGGGCGACTCGGTCAACCGCGAGCGTGCTGTCGAATACGAGGAGATCCTCGGCTACCACCTCGAGCAGGCGTATCGGTACCTCTCCGATCTTGGCCCGCTCGACGACCACGGCCGCGGTCTCGCCGCCGACGGCGCCCGCCGCCTCGCCTCGGCGGGCCGGAGAGCGTTCGCCCGCGGAGATGTCCCCGCGGCCGCGAACCTCCTCGGCCGTGCCGTCGGCCTCCTCGAACACGACGACGCCACCAGGCTCAACCTCCTCCCCGAGTACGGAGAGGCGCTCCTCCAGGTCGGACGGTTCGAGGACGCCGAGAGCACGCTGAACGGAGCGATCGAAGACGCTCGGGGGACGGGCGCCGACTCGGTTATTGCCCATGCCTCGCTCGTTCGCCTCCTCGTCCGCCTCCGCACGGGCGACACCGAGGGCTGGCAGGAGGACGCCGCTATAACCATCACGGAGGCGATGGCGGTGTTCGAGCCCGCGGGAGATCATCCCGGCATGGCGAAGGCGTGGCGACTGCTGGCCTGGACGCACGGCGTGGCATGCCGATTTGGGCTGGCCGCCGAGGCGCAGGAGCATGCTCTGGAAGAGGCGCGCCTCGCCGACGACGTCCGCCAGCAGAGCCGCGG
>JBOHBB010000250.1:0-3045 GCA_050698135.1 Gaiellaceae bacterium | reverse complement strand
GATCGCGGCAGGCAGGCGCCGCTTCGCGTCGCCGCGGTAGGGGACGACGATCGTCGGCACGCAGGAAAGCGTACGCGCGGGCCGGCTACGCGGCGTCCGAGACGTCCGCCGCGTCCCCCAGCGGGAGATCGATGTCGACCTGGCCGGTCTCGGTGCCCGGGCCGGACGTCGACCACTCGTGGACGTCGAACCAGTGCGAGGCTCGCAAGGCGTCGCAGACCTCTGCGTCCGTGTGGCCGGGATTGAAGACGTGCTTGTCCAGGTCGCAGCAGATCTCGACGTCGCCGAGCGATACGTGCGAGACGGTCGCGAGCACCTCCGACGGCAGCTGGGCCTCGGCGACGGTGTAGTGCTTGAACTGGAGATCGGGCGCGAGCTCCATCAGCTCGGGCCAGTCGGGGCAGGTGCGTGCGGTCATCGGCTTCCTGTGTTCTCTTCCAGTATCCACCTCCCTTCAAAGCGCACGACGCCACGTTCGTCGCCCCCCGGATAGACCACGAACACCAGTGCGTCGTCGAGCCAGTGGTAGAGACGCTCGCCGCTCTCGTCGGTGAGCCCGAGGCGAAGGTGGAAGCGGCCGTCCGCAAGCGGGAGCGAGCCGATGTCGAAGCGCACGGTCCGTTGGCCGGTTCCGACGCCCCAGCCGAGCTCCCGCAGGCCAACGGCCTCGCCTGCAACGAGAGTGCCGGCGTCGTCTCGGAGCTCGAGCTGTAGCCGGGGCGGAGGAACGCCGTCGGGTGTCGCGATGGCGACTCGGAGCGAGAACGGCTCGCCCGAGAGGAACTGGAGCCGCTCGCCGCCCTCCTTGCCGACGAGCGCAGCCGACGCGATCGTCGCCTCGCCGGAGCCCCACTCGCGGAGGCCGGCGCCACGCTCGGCAGGATCGATCTCGTCGGCGAGCGAGCGCCGGTAGCGCGCGACCGCCTCGCGCGTTCCACCGTCGAAGGCGACCCGTCCGTGGTCGAGGAGCACCGAGCGCTCACAGAGCCGCTCGACCGCCGAGGCGTCATGGGAGACGAACACGATCGTCCCGCCCTCCTGCTTGAAGCGGAAGATGCGGCCGAAGCACTTCCGCTGGAACGCCTCGTCGCCGACCGCGAAGACCTCGTCGAGCAGGAGGATGTCCGCGTCGAGGAACGCCGCGATCGCGAAGCCGAGCCGCATCGTCATCCCGGACGAGTACGTGCGCACGGGGCGGTCGATCGCGTGCTCGAGCTCCGCGAAGGCCACGATCTCGTCGAAGCGCTCGCGAATGTCCGCGCGGCGGAGCCCCTGGATCGCCCCGTTCAAGAACACGTTCTCCCGGCCCGTGAAGTCGAGGTGGAAGCCCGCGCCGAGCTCGAGGAGCGAGCCGACGCGACCTTCGGCGTGCACCGTGCCGGCGGTCGGCTTGATGATCCCCGCGATCAGCCGGAGCAGCGTCGTTTTGCCGGAGCCGTTCCGGCCGATGAGCCCGACCGCCTCACCTCGGCCGACGTCGAGCGACACGTCGTGCAGCGCCCAGATGTCCGTCGGTGCCGCCCGGCCGCGCTGCACGAACAGGTCCTTCAGCGTCTGCGCGTCGCGTGCGTGGACACGGAACCGGCGTGAGACGCCGTCGACGCTGATCTCGCCCGGCTCCATGTGCCGACTTAGACTAGCCCCCGCTATGGAGCGAGTCGGCGAGCACGCCGTGCCGGTGGGGCCGCTCGCCGTCCGCTGGCTCGCGCACGAGGTGGACGAGCCGCGCGCGGGGGTCTCGGGGCACGCCCGCCTGCGCCTCGAGAACGCAGGCTCTGCCCCGTGGCGCTCACGGGGGAGGGACGGCGTGCAGGTCGCCTACCACTGGCTCGACCCGCTCGGGAACCCGATCGTCTGGGACGGCATCCGCACGCCGCTCCCGCACGTCGTCCGCCCGGGGGAGACGGTCGAGGTGGACGTATCCGTGCTCGCGCCGCGTCCGCCGGGGACCTACCGGCTCGCCTTCGACCTCGTCGAGGAGCTCCGCTTCTGGTTCCAGGAGGTCGGCGGGGCGCCCCTCGAGCTCTCGATCGACGTGCGGCCGAGGATCGCGGAGCGGCGGCTCGGGATCGTGTGGCACGGGGAGCCTGACGCGGAATCCGATGGCGCGCTCGCCGCGCAGGAGGAGCCCCTCGTGTCCGAAGGCGCAATCGCGGTCGCGCACCTCGTGCCAGGGGCGCTGCCCGCACCCGACTGGTCACGTCTCGTCCTCGACGCGCACGCGGAGGGGTATGGGGCCGTGGGCGCGGCGCTCGAGGCGGAGAGCCGAACTGACCGCCGGCGCCTCGCGGCCTGGGCGGCGGGCGGTGGGCGCAACCCGCGGTTCACGCCCCCGTTGCTCCTGCCGTCGCTCCTCGACGGCCTCGAGCCCTCGAGCCACCTCGAGCTCCCCGCGTACTCCGGGGCGGATGCCCTCTTCGAAGGAAGGGCAGTCGTCAGACTTCGACGGCGATCCGGTCGTCCGACCGGCTGAAGACGAGCCCGCCGAACGCCAGCGCCACGGCGGCGGCGGCCGCCGTGTAGATCGCGTCCGCGGCAGCCGGCAGCTCACCGTAGAAGAGCACCGCGCGCATCGCCTCGATCGGAGGCGTCAGGAAGTTGACCCAGTGGAGCGCGAACTCGAGCGCCGGGTAGTCGTCCACGCCCGGGAGCTGGTCGAGGCTGTAGAGCACCGGCGTCAGGAAGAACCACGGCAGAAGGAGCGCCTGGAGCACGTGCTCGACGTCGCGGTAGAGCGCGTTCAGCGACGCGACCGCGAGCGCGAAGCCGGCGACGATGCACGCGAACAGCGCTCCGAGCGGGAACGCGAGCCAAACGGTGTCGCGCGCCTCGGGGACCTGCCACAGGCTCAGCACGACGACGACCGCGAGCATCACCGAGAAACTCACGAGGTTCGTGCCGACGATCGACAGCGGCACGAGCTGACGCGGGAAGCGCACCTTGCGGATGAGGTTCGCGTTCTCGAGCAGGCTGCGTGAGGCCGCCTGCGCCGCGGTCGCGAAGAAGACCCAGGCCGGGAGCCCGCAGAGGAGGAAGAGCCAGTAG
>JBOHBB010000249.1:0-7622 GCA_050698135.1 Gaiellaceae bacterium | reverse complement strand
TCCGGGCGGTACGCGCCGTCGCAGTACTCGCCGACGAGCGCGGCGAGGGCGGCGGCGTCCGCGCCGAGCTCTGCGATCTCGAGCGGGACGGCGGCCGCCCGGCCGAGCTTCTGCTCGAGGTCGTGGTTGCGGCCGTCGCCCTCGCCGTTGCCGGCGTCCCGCAGGGCGGCCGACGCCTGCTCCCAGGCATCGGCGTCGCTTCGTGCGAGCTGGGCGGCGCGCTCCTTGATCGCGAGGCCCTGCGCGGCCACACCCGTCGCGTCCTCCCACGAGCCGCGCGAGCAGCGGGCCACCATCGCGACGAGCCCGGCCGCGAAGGCCACCGACAGCGCAGCGGCGGATCCCCCTCCGGGGGCCTGGCCGCCAGTAGCCAGACGGTCGAGGAAGTCGTCGATCCGCAGGTCGAGGTAGTCCTCGGTCTCCACGAAAGCGAGTCTACGACGAACCTAGACTGGCGCAATGCCCGTCTACCTGAGCGAGCGTGACGTTGCTGGGCTGCTCGAGCCCGCCGACGCGCTCGAGGCGATCGAGGATTGCTTCCGGCGGATCGCGCGGGGCGAGGTGGAGAACGCCCCGCGTCGTCGCCTCCGGCTCGAGGATGGTTCGCTCGCGGACATGGCCGCCTCCGACCGCGGCCTCGGCGTCGCCGGGGGCAAGCTCTACGTCGCCACTCCGGAAGGGGTGACGTTCGTCGTGTGCATCTTCGACGCCGCGAGCGCCGAGCTGGCAGCCGTCATCGAGGCCGACCACCTCGGCCGCCTGCGGACGGGTGCCGCGAGCGGCGTCGCCGCGCGCCACCTCGCGCGCACGGGAGCCGAGACGCTCGGAGTGCTCGGCTGCAGCTACCAGGCCGAGACGCAGGTCGCCTGCATCCGCGCCGCCCTGCCGACGATCGAGCGTGTCGTCGCGTACTGCCGAACTGGCGAGCGCCTGGCCGAATTCTGCGAACGGGTCGGCGCGGAGGCGGGCGAGAGCCACCGCGACGCGGGGTCGCAGGACGTCGTCGTCACGATCACGACGTCGCGGGATCCCGTGCTCCGGGGTGAGTGGCTCCGCCCCGGCGCCCTCGTCTGCGCCGCCGGCGCGAACGTCGTGAGCAAGCGGGAGCTCGACAATGCGGTGCTCGAGCGCGCGACCTTCGTCTGCTGCGACTCGCTCGAGCAGGCACGGCTCGAGTCCGGCGACCTCGTCGAGCCCGTCGCCGCAGGCGTTCTCGACTGGCTCGAGGTCCACGAGCTCCACGAGGTCGTGTCCGGGGAGGTCGCTGGGCGCCAGTCGGACGACGACGTCGTGGTCTTCAAGTCGAACGGCCTGGCCGCTTGGGACGTCGCCCTGGGAGCCGAGGCTCTCCACCGCGCGCGCCAGCGTGGTGTGGGCGTGCAGCTGTAGGGCGTCGACTCCTAGGCGGAGGAGGCGATCGCAGCCTTCGCGGACTCGATCATGTCGCCGGAGATCGCCTCGATCACCTCGGGCCGATCGAGGAGACGCCGCTGCTGCTCGGGCGTGAGCCGGTTCTGCACGTACTTGTCCTGGAGGATCTCCTCGAGCCCCCGGCCGCGCTCGTGCTCGCGGACGACGTACCGCGCGACGTGCTCCTCGGCGGAGCTCCGCTGGAAGAGGAACGAGAAGAGGTTCTTGAAGACGGACACGAGACGCGATTGTATCCCGGTACATGAGGCGGAGCTCACGGGAAGGCCGCTACGCGGAGCGGCAGCTCGTCGGCGTCGACGACGCCGGCCGGGAGGAGCGCATCGTGCTCTGGCTCGAGCGGCGCCCGGGAGCGGTCTGGGCGGTGGGTCGTGCGGTCAACCCGCAGCTCCGGGAGTCGGACGAGACACGGCCGGAGGACGTCGTGTTCGAGGGCTACGAGCTCGAGGACGCGCTCCTGCGGGCGAACGAGGCGCTCGAGGACGACGTGAGCGTGCTCGAGGGCGACGGTCGCGAGGCGAACGCGAAGCCGTTCACGCGGAAGGAAGTGCTGCCGCTGCTCGAGCGCTGGTTCTTCAACCGCTGACCCGGTGGGCGTCGTCCTCCGAGCGGTTGCGTTCTTCGCCCTCGGCGTCCTGCTCACCGCTTCGCTCCTGGCGACTCTGGGTCTCGTCGTCGCGCTCGTGAGGGACGGCGACGTCCGCGACTCCGTGGCGTGGGCGCTCTGCATCGGGGGAGCGATCGTCGCGCTCCTGGTCGGAGGCTCGGGGAGCCCGTCGGTCAACATGCAGGGAAGTCGCGAGGTGGTGGGTGGGCGCTTCGTGACGCCCGTCGTCCCGCTCCCCGAGTCACCGCTCGTCTGGGCGCTGGTCGGCTTCGCGTGCGCCGGGATCGGAGCGGCCCTCCTCCTTGCCTGACCTCGACGGTTCCCGGGTCTCGACGGATTCCGGCGGTGCTAGCGTCCGCGCCCTCGTGCGCATCCGCGTCGGCCACAGTCCGGATCCCGACGACGCCTTCATGTACTGGGCGCTGACGACCGACCTCGTCGACACGCGCGGCCACGAGTTCGAGCAGGTCCTGGCGGACCTCCAGACGCTGAACCAGTGGGCGCGCGCCGGGCGCCTGGAGGTGACCGCGATCTCGCTCGCCGCCTACCCGTTCGTGCAGAAGGACTACGCCCTGCTGCCGCACGGCGCGAGCATGGGCTCGGGGTACGGGCCGATCGTCGTCGCCCGCGGGCTGCTGTCGCTGGCGGAGCTGGCGGAGCTCGAGATCGTCGTGCCCGGGACGTTGACGACCTCGTACCTCGCGCTCCGGCTCGCCCTCGGCGAGTTCCGCTATCGCGAGCTGCCGTTCGACGAGATCCCGGAGGAGGTCGCGTCGGGCCGCGCAGAAGCCGGCCTCCTCATCCACGAGAGCCAGCTGACGTTCGCGGACCACGGCCTCGTGCGGGTGCTCGACCTCGGCGAGTGGTGGCTCCTCGAGACCGGCCTCCCGCTGCCATTGGGCGTGAACGTCGTCCGGCGCGATCTCGGGGGCGACGTCCTCTGCGACGTGTCGAACGTGCTCCGGGAGGCGATCCAGGAGGGCCTCGACCATCGCGCCGAGGCGCTCGAGTACGCGCTCGAGTTCGGACGTGGGATCGACGCCGCCGTGGCCGACAGGTTCGTGTCCATGTACGTGAACGACCTCACGAAGGACTACGGCGACGAGGGCCGCAAGGCGGTGACCGAGCTCCTGCGGCGGGGCGAGACGCTCGGCGCCTTCCCGGAAGCCGTCCACATCGACTTCGTCAGCTAGCCTCGCGGCCCATGGCGCGCGCCGTCGTCCTCTCCGCCGTCCGGACGCCGATCGGCCGCTACGGCGGGGCGTTGTCCGGTGTCCGGCCGGACGACCTCGCGGGGATCGCGATCGCTGCGGCCGTCGAGCGCTCGGGCGTCGAGGCGGACGCGGTCGACGACGTCTACCTCGGCTGCGCGAACCAGGCCGGGGAGGACAACCGCAACGTCGCCCGCATGGCCGCCCTGCTCGCCGGACTGCCGGAGTCCGTTCCCGGGGTCACGTTGAACCGGCTCTGCGCCTCCGGGCTCTCCGCCGTCGTCTCCGCGTCGCACGCCGTGCTCGCGCGGGACGCCGAGATCGTGGTCGCAGGTGGGGTCGAGTCGATGAGCCGCGCCCCGCTCGTCATGGCGAAGCCGGAGGCGGCGTTCCCGCGCGGCAACCAGACCGTCTGGGACACGACGCTCGGCTGGCGCTTCCCGAACCCGCGGCTCGAGGAGCTCTTCCCGCTCGAGTCGATGGGGGAGACGGGCGAGAACGTCGCCGAGCGCTGGGAGGTCTCACGCGAGGACCAGGACGCGTTCTCGCTCCGCTCCCAGCAGCGCTGGGCTGCGGCGCAGGAGGAAGGGCGCTTCGCGGACGAGCTCGTGCCCGTCGGGGAGGTGACCGTCGACGAGCATCCCCGTCCGCAGACGACCGCCGAGGCGCTCGCGGGGCTGAAGCCGGCGTTCCGCCCGGGCGGGACCGTCACCGCGGGAAACGCGAGCGGGATCAACGACGGGGCGGCGGCGCTCGTGATCGCGAGCGAGGACCGCGCACGGGAGCACAGGATCGAGCCGTTGGGTGCATTCGTCGGCTCGGCGGTCGCGGGCGTCGACCCGCGCGTGATGGGGATCGGGCCCGTTCCCGCGGTCCGCAAGCTCCTCGACCGAACGGGCGTCGCGGCGAGCGACCTCGACCTCGTTGAGCTGAACGAGGCGTTCGCGTCCCAGAGCCTCGCGGTCGTCCGCGACCTCGGCCTCGATGAGGGGAAGGTGAACGTCAACGGCGGCGCGATCGCTCTCGGCCATCCGCTCGGGAAGAGTGGCGCGCGGCTCGTCGTCTCGCTCCTGCACGAGCTGCGACGTCGCGACGGCCGCTACGGCCTCGCGACGCTCTGCGTCGGCGTCGGCCAGGGCGTCGCGGCCTTGTTCGAGCGCTAGGAAGACTTGTTACACGCCGTACAATCGGCGCTCCATGAGCGAGCTGCCGACCGGCACCGTCACGTTCCTCTTCACCGACATCGAGGGCTCGACGAAGCTCCTGCACGAGCTCGGCGGCGCGCGCTACGGAGAGGTATTGGCCGAGCACCAGCGGATCCTGCGCGAGGCGTTCGCTGCCCATCACGGCCGGGAGGTCGACACGCAGGGCGACTCCTTCTTCGTGGCGTTCAGGCGCGCGAAGGACGCCGTCGCGGCCGCAGTGGACGCGCAGCGCGATCTCGCCGCAGGGAGCTGGCCGGAGGGCACGCAGGTCAAGGTCCGCATGGGACTGCACACGGGCGAGCCGCGGGTGGGCGAGGAGCGGTACGTCGGCCTCGGCGTGCACAAGGCAGCGCGCATCGGCGCCGCCGGGCACGGCGGCCAGGTCCTGCTCTCGCGGACGACCCGCGAGCTCGTGGAGGACGAGCTGCCCCAGGGCGTCACCGTCCGCGACCTCGGGGAGCGGCGGCTCAAGGACCTGGAGCGCCCCGAGCGCCTCTCCCAGCTCGAGATCGACGGCCTCCCCAGCGAATTCGGCCCGCTCAACACGCTCGACGTCGAGCTGGCGCGCAAGCGTCGGCGGATGTACATCGGCTCCGCTTTGATCGGCGTGCTCGCGGCCGCGGTGGCGATACCCGTCTTCGCCTTCGGTCAGGGCAACGGGGGCGGCTCGGCGAACGTCGCTCCGAACTCGGTCGCGATCATCGATCCCGCGTCGAACGACGTGGTCCACGTGGTCTCGAACGTGGGCAGCAGGCCCGGGTCGATCGCCGTCGGTCAGGACGCCGTCTGGGTGGCGAACGAGCACGAGCGGTCGCTCGCGCGCATCGACCCGACCACGCTCGACGTGCAGCGGACGACGCTCGAGCTCACGCCGACGGGGGTGGCCGTCGGCGCTGGGGCAGTCTGGGTCGCGCACGGGCTCCTCGGCTCCGTCACGCGTGTCGGCGTGGACGGCTCGGTGCTCGAGACGATCGACGACGTCGCAGGCCGTGCGGTCGACGGCTCGATCGCCGTCGGCGAGAGCGGGGTCTGGTTCGTCTCCGCCAGCGGTGTGATCGCGAAGATCGACCCGAGGACGAACCAGGTAGTACGCCCCACCGAGGTCGCAGGCGCGCTCCCGACCGCGGTGGACACCGGGTTCGACGGCGTCTGGGTCGCGAATGCCGGCGACAACAACGTCGTCCGGATCAACCCGCGCACGCTCGGGGTCGTGCACACGACCGGCGTCGGCGGGAGCCCGCGCGGCATCGCGGTCGGCGAGCGCGCGATCTGGGTGACGAGCGACACCGACGACTCCGTGTCCCGGATCGACGCCGCCTCGGGCTCAGTGAGCACGATCCCGGTCTGCGACGGCCCGACGGGCATCGCCTTCGGCGAAGGCGCCGTCTGGGTCGCATGTAGCGGGGACGGGACGGTGTCGCGCATCGACCCGGCGACGGCCGAGGTCGTCCAGACGATCGCAGTCGGGAACCGCCCGGTCGGGATCGCCGCCGGCGCCGGGAGTGTCTGGGTGACGGTGCAGGAGCCCGTTACTTGAGGCAGACCGCCGCGAGGTCCAAGTAGGGATTGACAACGACGCAGCCCGTGCGCTCGGAGACGAGGGTCAGAGCCCTGTCGTAGGCATAGGCAACTACCGGGGCTGCGTTCCGCGCAAGGTCTACGTCGAGCGCGGCGTAGGCTCGGTTCCGTGCCGCGCCGAGCGGCAGTCGAGACGCCTGCTGGAGCAACCGGTTGTACCTGGGTGAGTTGAAGTAGGAGTAGTTTCCGAAGTTGGCGTCAGCGATCGTTCGACCATCGAACATGAAGTTGAGGAGCGTGTCGGCGGGAAGGGGGATGTTGATCACGCCGAGCCACCCGATGTCGAACGGCTCTCCCGGGGTCGCCAGGTTCGAAAAGTGGACGCCGCTGGGAGATGCCTTGATCTCGACCTCGAGGCCGATCTTCGCCAGGTTGGCCGCGAGAACCTGGCCCTCTGCGAGGGAGCTCGTGGCCGTGCTGGACACGTAAAGGACGACTTCGCCCCCTCGGGTGCGCCCCTTCGCGAGCGCCTTCGCCCTCGCGAGGTTGGGGCCCTCGAGCGGGTAGATGCGCTCGTTCCTGAACCCGGGCAGGAACGGGGGGAGGTACTGGTCGGTCGGGTAGCTGGAGTACGACCCGCGCTCGCGTATGAGCTGCCGTCGGTCGACCGCGAAGTTGACCGCCTGCCGGAGCTTCGGGTTGTTCCGGAAGAGCGGTCGGCTCGTGTTGAGCACGAAGGTCCGGAGGTTGAGCGCCGGCGACGACCAGAGGCGGGACTTGTCGAGCCCGTACGTGCGCACGAGCTCGGCGGCGCGGTTGCCGAAGGCACCCGGGGCGATGTATCCGTAGTCGAGCTCGCCGCGCTCGATACGGTCGAGCACGTCTTCCCCGGTGCCCCCGTGGAAAGCGACGATGCGGTCCACGTGGTGCGGCCGTCCGCCCGTGTAGTGCCGGTTCCGCTCGAGCACGATCCGCTCGCCGGGGAGGTACTCCGAGATGTAGTAGGGCGCGGCGCTAGGAATCGGGGCGCTGGCACCTTCTGGGTCGATGCGCATGCTCGCCGGTACGACGCAGAGCGTTCCGACGCGCGTCGCGAAGTCGCCCGCGGGTTGGGTCAGCCTGATGGTCAACGTGTTCCCGCGTGCCACCACACCAGAGACCGTGTCGGCTTTCCCCTCGTGCAGCGCTCGAGCGCCCACAATGTCGTCGAGGTCGCTCCAGTGGTCTGAGTCCATGCGGGGGTCGAGTAAACGGTTGATCGTGCGTGCGAAGGAGCGAGCGCTCACCGCCTCACCGGTGCTGAAGCGGAAACCCCTTCGAATCGTGAACGTGTACGTCTTGCCGCCGTCTGTGATCCTCGGATTGCTCGTGGCGATCTCGGGGAGGAGGCGCAAGCCCTCCGAGTACGACGCGTCGGGATAGTTCAGCAGCCCGGCACAGGTCGCCTTGAAGACAGGTAGCGCACCCGGGAGGTTGGCCAGGACAGGATCGAGCGAGTCGATGATGTTGTTGCCCGGTATGCCGATCTGGAACGTGCCGCCGTCTTTGGTGGCCACGGCGCCGCCCCCGGACGCCAGCAGCAGCGCCGCGACCGCGACCGACGCTCCCGTTGCCAGGAGGCGCTCGATCACTTCAGACAGACCGCCGTCAGGT
>JBOHBB010000248.1:0-5636 GCA_050698135.1 Gaiellaceae bacterium | reverse complement strand
AGCCGACAGCAGGGCTCCGAGAGCCGCGTATGCCCGCGGCCGGTGTCCCCATCTCTGCATTCCTTCCTCCTCCGAGTTGGATGGCAACAGCTTATGACGGCCGAGCCTCGTAGTTGTTTAGGTCTGGAGGGCCGACTTGCAGGTTGATGACGGGCTATCACACCGCTTCCGGGCTGACATGTCAATTCGAGCCGGCCGCGAGGACTCAGAAGTAGAACTGCCGCCACGCCTCCCACCACGTGTCGGCGCGCGAAACGACAGTGCGGTCGTCGATCCGCTCGACCCCGGTGCGGAAGCGAAGCGCGTCCGCCGCCGTCGTGTTCTTGAACTCCGCCTTCACCTCGCACGGGCTCCCCAGGTCCCAGGGAGGGACGGCGCCGAGGTTCAAGAGAGCACGCTTCGCGCCTTCCTCGATCTGCTCCCTCGCGCGGGCAGGGGTGACCATGCGCGCCGAGTGGGCGCCGAAGCCGCGCTTCACGGGGACGGTCGTGAGCCCCTCGCCGAGCAGCTCTCGCGCCTCGGCGCAGGTCGCCTCGTCGCCCGTCACGAGCAGGACCGGACAGCCCCACGTGCCGCAGAGCGCGGCGTTGATCCCCGTCTCGCCCACGAGGACGTCGTTGAACCAGAGGTTCTGGTAGTCGCGGCCCGAGATCGTGTGGCTCATCACGCCGAGGGCGGTGCCGGCGCGCGCGTGCATCCCGACGAAGAGGGCCGCGTCGCAGCCCTGCTCGAGGAGCTCGGTGTACTCGGTCCACGAGTCCTGGACGACGAACTCGCAGGCGGGGTCGAGGTCCTCCGGCACGAGGGAGTTGAACGTCCACCCCTGCCCCGCGCCGTGGCAGTCCATGACGACGATCTCGGTCGCGCCCGCCGCCTTCGCCCCGCGCACGGCCGCGTTGATCTCCTCGGTGTACAGCTTGCGCCCTTCCTCGTGCAGCGGCTCCCCGCCCGTCGTCTGCTCCCACTTGACGATCCCGGCGACGCCCTCCATGTCGGACATGACGATGACCCGCACCCGAGTAGCCTACGCCGCATCGACGCGGGGCTTGAGGGACGGGGAGTGCTCGTGACCGGTGCTTCCGGCGGGATCGGCTCGGCGTGCGCGCGCGCGTTCGCAGCCGAGGGCGCCCGTGTCCTCGTCCACTACCACCGGGGGGAGGAGCGCGCGCGGGCTCTCGCGGAGGAGCTCGGCGGTGCGCCGATCGCGCAGGCTGACCTGACCGTGGAGGCCGAGGTCGACCGGCTGTTCTCGGACGCCCGGGCCGCAGTCGGCTCGGTCGACGTCTGCATCGCCGTCGCGGGGGCATGGCCGCGCGAGGACCTCCCCGTGTGGGAGCTGCCGCTCGAGCGCTGGGAGGACACGCTCGGCGCGAATCTCACTTCGACCTTCCTCGTCGCGCGCGGGTTCCTCCGCGAGGTGGAGCGGTCGGGTCACGGCTCGCTCGTCCTCGTGGGCTCGACGGCCGGCGTCTTCGGCGAGGCCGGCCACGCCGACTACGCCGCGGCGAAGTCGGCCGTCCTCGGTGGGCTCCTCCTCTCCCTGAAGAACGAGATCGTGCGCATCGCGCCGCTCGGCCGCGTGAACGCGATCGCGCCCGGCTGGACGGAGTCGCCGATGACGCGCGGGCTCGTGGATCCCGAGCGTGTCGCCGCGGTGTCCCGGACGATGGCGCTGCGCAAGGTCGCGCAGCCCGAGGACGTCGCGCGGCAGGCCGTCGTCCTCGCCTCCGACGAGCTCTCCGGCCACGTGACGGGGCAGGTCGTCGTCGTCGCCGGCGGCATGGAAGGCCGCACGATTCACGAGGGCTGACCGCGCGGCTCAAGCGCGCACCGAGTCCTGCCGATAGCGGAGGCGACTCCCGACTGGGGACTGACGGCAATCAGAACCAGGCGAGAGACAGGAGAAGGGGCGGCGGACGACGCCGCCCTTCTCATGCGCAAGACGGGAATCCGCTCGCGCGGACTCCCGTCGCGCGGAACATCCCTGAAGCGCGGCCGCTCTGGTGGCCGCGTCGCCCATCTATCCACTGCGAAGGTGCATGGATGTCGTCGCGGTCTGTCTAGAGTGGCGCGCGTGTCCGACCGCTTCCTCGAGCGCCTCCACTCGGGCACGCCGATCGTGGGCGACGGCGGAATGGGCGTGCTCGTCTCGAGCGCCGTCCCTCGCCTGCGCTGCCCCGAGGAGGCGAACCTGCGCGCGCCCGAGACCGTCCTCTCGCTCCATCTCGGCTTCATCCGCGCAGGCGCCGACCTGATCGAGACGAACACCTTCGGCGCGAACCAGCGCAAGCTCGCCGGGCACTACCTCGAGGACGACCTCGCGCGGATCAACGAAGCAGGCGTGAAGATCGCGCGCGACGCACGCGAGGTCTCGGGCCGGGACGTGCTCATCGCCGGGTCGATCGGCCCTCTCGGAGAGGTCGGAGGCCGGGACGACGAGCGGGCTCACGTCTTCGCGGAGCAAGCGAGGCTGCTCGAGGGGCGGGGCGTCGACCTGTTCATGGTCGAGACGTTCTACGAGCTCGATGAGCTCGTGACCGCGATCGAAGCGGTCCGCCGCGTCTCCTCGCTCCCGATCGTCGCCGTGATGACCTTCGACGAGGACGCGCAGACCCTCGGCGGCGTGACGGCCGAGCAGGCGGCGACGAGGCTCGCCGCCCTCGACGTCGCCGCGATCGGCGCCAACCACGGCCTTGGCCTGCAGGCGGCACTTCGCGCGATCGAGCAGATGCGCGACAGCGACAAGCCGCTCGCGGTGCTCCCCAACGTCGGTCTCGCCAGCCTGGCCGGGCAGCGGATCGTCTTCCCGCACGCGACACCGGAGTACTTCGCGGAGTTCGCGGCCCACGCGCAGGAGCTCGGGGCACGTCTGATCGGCGGCTGCTGTGGCACGACGCCGACCGAGATCGCCGCGATCCGGGTCGCCGTCGACGAGCGCAGGCGGCCGAGCGCGCCTCTCGTCGTGCGCGAGCGCGAGATCGTCCTCGCCCCACCAGAGGCCGAGGAGGAGACGCTCCTGCAGCGGAAGCTCGCGGCCGGCGAGTTCGTCGTCTCCGTCGAGATCGACCCGCCGCGCGGCGGGAACGCGCACGCGATGCTCGATCTCGCCCGGACGCTGCAGGCATCGGGGCACGTCGATGTCGTCGATGTGAACGACAACCCGCGCGCCCGGGCACGCATGAGCGGGCTGATGGCGTCGGCGACGATCGAGCGCGTCGTCGGCATCGAGACGATCCCGCACCTGACGCCGCGGGACGCTTCGATCGCGGGCCTAGAGTCGCAGCTCCTCGGGGCGCACGCGGAGGGCATCCGGAACGTCCTCGCGGTCACCGGCGACCCACCCGAGGCCGGCGACTACCCGGGCGCGCGCGGTGTGTACGAGGTGGACTCGATCGGCCTCACGCGCATCATCGCCCACATGAACGCGGGCGAGGACCTGAACGGCCGCGAGATCGACGCCCCCACCTCGTTCTTCATCGGCGTGGCGCTCAACCCCGCCGCGGACGACCTCGACTACGAGCTCGAGCGCTTCGAGCAGAAGCTCGAGGCCGGTGCGCAGTTCGCCATGACGCAGGTCCTCTTCGACCTCTCGTACCTCGACGACTTCCTCGTGCGCCTCGGGGGCTCGTGCCCGATCCCGCTGCTCGTCGGCGTCTTCTACGTCCGCAGCTACCAACTCGCGCTCCGCCTGCACAACGAGGTCCCGGGGATCGTCGTTCCCGACCACGTGCAGGCGCGTCTCCGCGACGCGGGGTCGGACGCGGCCGAGACGGGGCTCGCGCTCGCGAAGGAGCTCGTCGAGGCCTCGCGCGAGCGCGCGGCCGGGGTCTACGTCATCCCGCCGTTCCGGCAGCCGCTCGCAGCGCTCGACCTTTTCGGCTGACCTACCGCGCGCACTCGGTGCCCGGGACTGGGCGAGCGCCAGCGTTTTCGAGCGCCGCACGGACGATCTCGATGGGCACGCCGAAGCCGCCCTGCTCTCCCGGCTTCCGGGCGAACACGGTCGTCCGCACCCGCCCGCGTGCGTCGATGCCCGGCCCGCCCGAGTTCCCGGGCCGGACGATGCCGCGCAGAGTCGTCACCACCCTCGTCACCGGGCCGCGACCGTACGCGTCCCTCGTGAGGATGTCGTTCGTCCCGCCGAGCCGGCCCGGTGTGCGCGTGAGCGGCCCGTTCTCGGGGTACCCGACGATCGCGACCGCGACCGACCGCTCGGGGTCCGCGACACGGAGCGGACGGCCTGCGAGCCCCGGCACGCGGAGCACGGCGATGTCGTTGCGGTCGTCGAAGCCGACGACGACCGCCGCGCGCGACGCCCCCTCGCCGCGATCGACGACGGGGCTCGACACCCCCGCGACCACGTGTGCGTTCGTCACCACGACACCACGACGCATGATCCAGCCGGAGCCCTCGACGCCGAGGCCGCAGGCGACGCCGCGGATGCGGAGGACGCTCTTCGACGCCCGGACGACGTCCGGGTCCCGGGCGAGAGCGCCGTCGGGCGGCGAGACGAGCGCCGTCGGCCCGCCGAGCACGCCGAGCGGGTCGACCCGCTCGATCGTCGCGAGCAGGCGCTCCGGTGGGAACACGTCGTTGATCCGGGAGAGGATCGCGGACTCCTGCACCGAGCGCCTGAGGTCGGTCTGGCCCGGGAGGTAGAGGAGCACCGCGCCGACTGCCCAGCAGAGGACGACGCCCGCGGCCGCCCCGAGCACGAAGCCGGCGGCGGAGTCGACGGTGCGCAGCCCGGGCACCGCCCCGATGGTCGTCCGCAGCATCCCCCCGAGCAGACTGGCGACCCCACGTAGCAGCGTTCCGCCGAGCACGGCGCCGGCGAGCGCGACGACGGGCGCGTACGGCGAGCCGTCGCTCAGGAGCGCGGGCGCGACCCGCGCGCCGACGTACGCGCCGAGCGCGAACCCCGCGAGCGCGAGCGCCCCGCGGACGAGCCCCGTCGCGAGCCCGTAGAGAGCGGACAGGCAGACGACGCCGAGCACGATCCAGTCGGCTTTGGACACTGAGCCTGAGGCTACGTGCCGCGGGCTCCGATCCCTGCCGCCCGGCTACACTTACGCGGCCCGGGGGGCGTAGTTCAGTTGGTTAGAACGCCGGCCTGTCACGCCGGAGGTCGCGGGTTCGAGTCCCGTCGCTCCCGTTCTTTCAATCCCGCACCGCGCCTAAGGTTGCGGCGCGGGAGCGTTGCCAGATCAGACGCGGAGCGTGCCAATCTCGTGCCAAACGGTCAGGCGTAAGGGACGCTGCGCAGCCGAGGAATCCAAACGTCAGGCGGGTTTCGGCATCTCCTTGTACTTGGCTGGAGCGTCCGGCCGAGTCGTGTACGCACGCCATGCGGCGTCGGCCTCATGCGGGTCGATGTCGTCAAGGACCGCCGCTGCAATCCAGGCGACCTCGTAGAAGCTGTCCTTTACTACTGACACGCCGCTGGGCCCCGAGGGTGCGCATGTTGAAGCCGTCGAGGCCATCAGTGTCGAGCAGGCTGACGGCGGCTTCGATGTTCTTCTCGGCGGTGAGTGTTTCGCGCGCCATCGGTGCGGCCGTGGGAAAATTGGCGGGTGGCGTCGCCGCCTACCATCGCGCCGGTCCTCGTGGCCGAGTTGCTCGTCGAGGGCGAGCGG
>JBOHBB010000247.1:0-4889 GCA_050698135.1 Gaiellaceae bacterium | reverse complement strand
GTCGCGGAGGAGCTGAGCACGCGCACGCTCGCCCTTCCCTTCCACGCGCTGCTCGAGGAAGACGACCAGGCGTACGTGGCCGAGGCACTCGGGTCGGCTCTCGACGTGTGACCAACGCGCGCCTCCGGCTCGCGTTCGCGGGGGGAGCCAGGTTTCCGACACCCCTCCCCGCACGCAGGCCAACTGAAGCCGGCCTATGAGGAAGCCGCCGCAGGGTGAGGCGCTCGCGGTGTGGGCGCTCGTCGTCCTCGACGTGCTCGCCGTCCTCGTCACGTACTCCGTCGTCGACCCGAGCGAGCTGTTCAGCGTCACGCGGGACGGGCTCGCGGGCGGATTCGGCCGTGCGCTCGTGCAGCTCGACTTCCCGCATGTCGCGGGCGCTGCGATCCCGATCACGCTGCTCGCGCTCGACGTCCTGCCACGCCGGGCCTGGCTCGTCGGCGCGCCGACGATCGCGCTCTGCGCCGTCTTCGCCTGGCCGGGGGTCGTCGACTCGGACGACCTCGACCCGAAGCCCGTGAACGTGCTGCCGGCGGTGGGCGTCGTGCTCGCGGCCGCGCTCACCGTCGCAGCCGCGAGGCGCGCAGGGATCGGCTTCGCGCCGCGCCGGTCGGGCGACGGGCTCCGGATCGCCGTCGCGGTGGGGGTCGTCCTCGTGTCGCTGCCCTGGATCACCGCGGAGGCCGGGTTCCACCTTCCCGGGGGCGTGTTCCTTACGGACGAGCCCTATGCCGAGCCCGGAGAGGGCGTGACGGCGGCGGTCCACCTGGGGCACCACCACGGCTTCATGGGGGCGCTGCTCGTCCTGCTCGCGCTCCTGCTCTCACGCCCGCGGCTCGTCGACGCCCTGCTCGGCCACGCGTACGCGCTCCTCGTGTCGCTGATGCTCGCGTACGGAGCCGCGAACCTCGTCCAGGACCTCTGGCACGAGCAGGTCGTGAAGCGCGGCTGGACGAGCAGCGACATCCCGAGCGTCACGACCCCGCGGTTGGCGGCGATCTGGGCGCTCGTCCTCGCGGGGACGGCGCTCGCATATGCCCTCGGGTTCGCGCGCCGCGCAGAGCCGGCGGAACCGGCGATAATCACCTGAGATGGCCGCGCCGCGCATGGTCTTCCTCGGCTTCGGGAAGTACGCCCGGGCGGACAAGGTCTACGCGCTCGAGCCCCTCGTCGGCGACGAGCGCGGCGACGGGCGCCGGACGCGGGTCTGGGTGGAGGGGATCGAGGGGCCGCTCGTCGCCTCCCGCACCGAGCGCACGATCCTCCACGACATGGGGCACGAGGCCGGGGACTCGGCGCTCCTCGACGGCGCCCTCGACCTTGCCGAGCGGCTCGCCGCCGCAGCGGAGGAAGGAAAAGTCGACCTCGGCGACCTCGGGCGTCGGGCGCGTCGGCTGCTCGCCTCCACGGCGCGCTCGGCCGAGACCGAGCAGCTCTTCTGAGCGACCTCGGCCGCTCGTTCTTCGAGCGCGACGTGCGGCTCGTCGCGCGAGAGCTCGTCGGGGTAACGCTGCTCGTCGACGGCGTCGGCGGGGTCGTGGTCGAGACCGAGGCCTACGCGGCGGACGACCCCGCGAGCCACTCCTACTGCGGTCGGACGGCGCGGAACGCGACGATGTTCGGACCCGCCGGGCACCTGTACGTGTACCGCTCGTACGGGGTGCACTGGTGCGCAAACGCCGTCTGCGAGGCCGACGGTGTGGGCGCCGCCGTCCTCCTGCGTGCGCTCGAGCCGACCGCGGGGCTCGAGGAGATGCGCGAGCGCAGGGGCCTCGAGGACGAGCGCCTGCTCTGTGCCGGCCCGGGCAGGCTCACGCAGGCGCTCGGGATCACGGGCGACCACGACGGGCTCCCGTTCGACCGGCCGCCGTTCCGCCTGCTGCCTGCGGCAGCACCAGCCGCGACCGAGGCGACGGCACGGGTGGGCATCACGCGCGCCGGCGACCGCCTCTGGCGCTACGTCCTCGCCGGGTCTAGCTTCCCGAGCCGTCCCCGACCACGAGGCGAACGGTGAGGCCCGGCTGCACCGCGACGCCGGGCCGCGGCCGCTGACGGACGACCGTCCCGACGGGCCCCTGCGCAGTTGCGGCCTGGACGCGGAGCCTGAGTCGCTTGAGCTCGCGGTTGACGTCCTCGACGCTGGACCCGACGAAGTTGGGGAGCTGGCCGTACTGGGCCTTCGAGACCCAGAGCTGCACCGAGTCGTTCGCGGAGAGCCCACCCCGGCGCGGGTCCTGGTTCACGACGAGGCCCGGCGTCTTCCCCGGCTTCGCAGGCACGTACGCGATCTCGGCGCCGAGCGGCTGCCCCCCGAGCTGCGCGACCGCCTCGTCCGCGCTCATCCCGATGACGAGCGGGACGGAGACCTCGTTCGGCTTGCAGTCCGCGGTGGTCGACGGGCTGTGCCCGGAGAAATAGGCGACGAGCCGAGCTCCCTGGCAGTAGCCGTTGTCGAGCTGCCAGGTGCCCTCCCGCTCGACGACCCAGCTCGACGACGAGCCGAGGTAGGGAGGCGCGGGGAACGAGGACCCGGAGGCGTCGTCGTCCTCGACACTTTCCACGAATCGCTTCCAGATCATCGCGGGCAGCGTCCCGCCGGTGACCGGCCGGCCACCGAACTCGGTGAGCATCGGTCGCAGCTTGTCCGGGTATCCGACCCAGACGGCGACGACGAGATCCGGTGTGTACCCGACGAACCAGGCGTCGCCGTAGTTGTCGGTCGTACCGGTCTTGCCCGCGACGCTCCCGCCCGAAATCGCAGCGCGCCGGCCCGTCCCGAACCGGACGACGTCTCCGAGGATCCCGGTCATGACCTCGGCCTGGCCTTCCTCCAGCACGCGGGTCGGCTGCGGGGCGTTGTCCTCGATCTTCCCGGAGCGGATGCGCTCGACACGCTCGACGACCCGCGGCCGGTCCCCGAGGATCGCTCCGTCCACGCGCCTGCCCTCGTTCGCGAGCGTCGCGTACGCGCGGGTCATCTCGAGCGGGTTGATCGCGAGCGACCCCAGCCCGATCGAGAAGTAGGCGTCGAGCGGGCTACTGATGCCGAGCGCGTGCGCGGTCTCCACGATCGCCTTCGGGCCGACGAGATCCGTCAACTGGGCATAGACGGAGTTGTCGGAGGACACCAGCGCGCGGGCGAGCGTCACGCTTCCGAGATACGTGTGGTCGTAGTTCGTGACGTTCCAGATCCGGTCGCCGGCGTCGATCGAGACCTTCTTCGACACGAGCTCAGTCTGCGGCGAGATCCCGGCCCGCATCGCCGTGGCGAGGACGATCGGCTTGAACGCAGATCCCGGCTGGCGCTCGGCCTGGGCGGCGAGGTTGAACTCGCTCTCGCGGAAGTTCCTGCCGCCAAACATCGCCCTGACCGCGCCGGTGCGCGGGTCCATGGCGACGAGCGCCGCCGCCGGCCCGTCGGGGTTCGCGAGCACCTTCTCGATCGCCCGGCGCGCCTTCTCCTGCAGCGCGAGGTCGATCGTCGTCGTCACTCGCAGCCCGCCGCCGAACACGCGCCCGGCGCCGTACTTCTCGACGAGCTGATCCTTGACGTAGTTGACGAAGTAGAGCCCCTTGCCGCGGGTGCCGGGGAGTCGGATGTCGTCCGGTTGCGGCATCCGCGCGGCATCCGCCTGCGCGAAGTCCTTCGCCGTGATCTTGCTCAGCTCGAGCATGAGGGTAAGCACGTGCCTGCGCCGAGCCTCGGCCTTGCGTGGATTCGTGACCGGGTCGTACCGCGCCGGGTCCGAGGGGATCCCCGCGAGGAGCGCGGACTCGGGGAGGGTGAGGTCGCTCGCGTCTTTCTTGAAGTACGTGCGCGCGGCCTGCTGGATCCCGTACGCGCCATTTCCAAAGTAGATCGTGTTCAGGTAGGCGGTCAGGATGCGGTCCTTGCTCCAGCGCTGCTCGAGCTGCCACGCGAGCGCGGCCTCGCGCACCTTGCGTGCGATCGTCTTCTCGTTGCGGATGTAGGCGTTCTTGACGAACTGCTGCGTGATCGTCGAGCCGCCCTCGACGATGGACTGGTTCCGAATGTCCGCCCACAGGGCTCTCCCGATGCCGCGGACATCGATCCCTTTGTGGTCGAAGAAGCGCTGGTCCTCGACCGAGACGATCGCCTGGCGCATGATCGGCGCGATCTCGTCGGTTTCGACGAGGACACGGCTCTCGTCCCCCCGGAGCACTGCGAGGACGGTGCGTCCGTTCGAGGCGTACACGACGGTGTCCACTTCTGAGCGTTGCGCAGCGGGATCGAGCGCCGGGATCTCGCTCGCGACTGCGCGCACGAGCCCGAACGTGAACGAGAGGCCGGCGAGCACGAGCAGGACGGCGAGGAGCGCCGCGAGGCGCCGCTTGCGTACCCGGCGCGAACGCGCCGACGCCCCCTGCTTTCTCCTCACCCGCAAGGGGAAGAGTCTAGCTTCGGGCGGCAGAATCCCACGCGAAGAAACCGTTCAGACCGGCATCGTGCCGAGTATCGGCTCGGACGTCGGAGCGTCGACGCCGCCTTGGTCCTCGACGGTCACGAGGACGACCTGGCCGGCCTCGACCGTGCCGTCGACGGGTACGACGTCGCGCCCGTCCTCGCCCGGGAAGAGGCCCGCGCGTTGGGGAGTGCCACCGTGCGAGACGACCCACATCTCGTACGTCTTGCCGTCGGGCGCCGGGCCGAGGTCGTCGACGACCAGCACTGCCCGGCCTTCGGGCGTGACGACGAGGCGGCCGTCGCCTCCCGGCTGGAGTGACACCGAGCGGGACTCGGGGTCGGCGAGGACGGCCGCGGCTGCACGCTCGCGCTCGAGCGCGGCACGCGTCTCGTCGAGGTCGCTCGAGAGGCCCGCGGCCCACAGGCCGATCGCGAGCGCGGCGACTGCCGCGATCGCCGCGAC
>JBOHBB010000246.1:0-5076 GCA_050698135.1 Gaiellaceae bacterium | reverse complement strand
TCCATGCGCCGCGGACAGCGCCACCCGGAGCGC
Organism: Gaiellaceae bacterium; assembly: GCA_050698135.1. GTDB lineage: Bacteria > Actinomycetota > Thermoleophilia > Gaiellales > Gaiellaceae > GMQP-bins7. Next base: position 5,043 of record JBOHBB010000246.1, on the reverse strand, counting down.
GACCACGGCGCCTTGCGCGGCCGCGGGCTTCTTGCGGCTGCCGCTCGTGTCCGAGAGCACGGTCAGTGACCCCCAGTCACCGAGGGGCACGGTCGATCCTGGTGCGCTCGACACGTCCTGGCCGAGCGCACGCAGCCCATCGACCGTCGAGCCGGTCGCGCTGCCGCCGGCCGTGCGCGCGCTCGCGCCCGCCGTCGTCGTTGCGGTCAGCCGGCCGGCGACGACTTCCCCGTTGAAGAGCGAGAGCACGATCACCTCGGCCGACGCCTGCGCGGCGGCGGCCTCGCCGGGCTGTGCCGAGACCTTCGCGCGCGAGCGCCCGATGCTGACGATCGACCCGTCGTTCGGGTACTCGAACGACTGGACGTCCGAGCTGACGTTCGTCGGCCACGTGAGCTCACCGAGCGAGACCGTCTGCTGCCCTGGGATCGTGATGCGCGCGAGCGTCGCGCTCGCCCCCGTGGACGCGCTTCGCAATGGCGGCGCAGCGGCGGCCAGCGCCGTGGAGAGCACGAGAGCCGCCCCGGCGAGCGCGGTGACGCGGATCACGGTGAGTCAGGGTAGCGCGCGCGCTCGCTGCGACGGGTGCGCCAGACGAGCTGGGCGGCGACCACGAACAGGAGCACCGCGAACAGGAGTCGGAGCGCCGTCTCCGGCAGCGACGTCGCGATCCGGGCGCCGGCCTCCACGCCGACGATCGAGGCGACCCCGACGACCACCGCGGTGCGCGCGCGCAAGTGGCCGTAGCGCCGCTGGTTCCACGCCCCGGCAGCGACGGTCGGGAGGATGGCGAGGAGCGAGGTCGCCTGCGCCTCGAGCTGCCCGAGACCGAGGAGAACGAGCGTGGGAACGAAGAGGATTCCGCCGCCCACCCCGAACATCCCGGCGAGAACGCCCGCGGTCAGGCCGAGCGCGATCCCGAGGAGGATCGTGGACGTGCTCACGTCGCGAGCAGATAGACGCCGACGGCGACGAGCAGGAGCGCGAACCCGTACGCGACCGTGCTCGTGCGCACCCGCTGCTGGAGAGACGTGCCGGCGAGCGCCCCGACAGCGGCGGGGAGGCCGACGAGAGTCGCGTAGCCGACGTCGACCTCGCCGCGAAGCGCGAAGACGACGACGCCCGCGAGCGCGGTGATCCCGATCGCGCCGAGCGAGGTCGCTGTCGCCTCGCGCTCGCCGAGATGGGCGACCAGGACGAGGAGGGGGACCGCGAGAATGCCGCCGCCGACCCCGAAGAGGGCGGAAAAGACTCCGGCGGCGACACCGATCGCGACGAGCCGAGCGCTCCCGGCGGGAAGCGTCACTTCCGCCCCGACAGGTGCGCCACGACGTGCGCCGCATCCTCTCCGACGCCGCAGAAGAGCGCGGACTTGCGTTTGTGGAGCCAGTTCAGGCCGACGACGTACAGCCCCGGGTGGCGCGTGACACCGCGCTCCTGGACGGCCCAGCCGTCGCCGTCGACGAGAGGGAGTTCGATCCAGGAGTAGTCCGGCCGGAAGCCGGAGGCCCAGAGGATGGACGTGACACCCGCTGCGGCGAGGTCGAGCTCGGCCGCCTCGACCGGTGGAGGCGGCGCCTCGGGCAGCTCCTCGGGTGCCGGCGCGTCGAGCCCTTCGTGCGCGACGTGCTCGTCGATCATCCGCTCGAGGTCCGCGACGAACGCGTTGCCGAAGGCGAGGTTCTCGCCGAGACCGGGCTCGAACGACACTCGGGAGCCGTCGATCCGCGCGACACGACCGACGAGGCTCGCCCCGCGGCGCTCGAGCCAACGCGGATGGCAGTCGTGGCCACGGTCGTTCCCGGACACGGGCGGGTTGCAGCCGAGCCTCGCCCCTGGGGACGGGAGCTCGTTCACGGTCTCGTCGAGCACGCCGGTGACCAGCAGCCAGTGCAGGATGTCGCGACCCCGGTAGCGGCGGGGGAGCCACGGGCAGCGCCCGACCGAGAGATGGACCTCGCGGTCGGCGTCGAGGAGCTCGTCCGCGATCTGGCAGCCGGACTGGCCGCTGCCGACGACGAGCACGGCGCCGTCGGGGAGCTGGTCCGGCCGTCGGTACGCGCTCGTGTGGAGCTGGAGGATGACCGTTGCGGACTCCGCTCCCGGCGCGGGCGGCGTCGGCCGCTGGAAGGCACCCGTCGCGACGACGGCGTTGTCGGCCTCGAGCTCTCCGGCGGACGTCTCGACGACGTACCCACCGTCGCGAGGCCGGAGCGCCTTCACGACCACTCCCTCGCGGATGGGAGCGCCGAAGGAGCGCGCGTACCCCTCGACGTACTCGATCACCTCGGCGAGCGGCGCGAAGCCGTCGGGGTCGTCGCCCGCGTACTCGAAGCCCGGCAGCTGCTGCGTCCACCTCGGCGTGTTCAGGAAGAAGCCGTCCCAGCGCTCGCTCCGCCACGTCTCGCCGACACGCCCGCGCTCGAGCACGACGTGGTCCCGGCCGTGCGCGCTCAGGAAGTAGCTCGTCGCCAATCCGGCCTGGCCGGCGCCGACGACGACCGTCTCGACTCGCTCGGCCATCACCCGGCAGCCTCGCGACGAAGGACGTCCCAGGCAAGCCGCACGTCGTCCTCGGTCGTCCGGAAGTTGCCCACGGCGAGTCGCAGCGCGAAGCGATCCCCGAGGCGAGCGTGCGAGAGGAACACCTCGCGCGAGGCGTTCACGCGCTCGAGCAGGCGCTCGTTGTCCTCGTCCGAGCCTTCGCGGCGGAAGCAGACGAGCGAGAAGTGCCGCGGCGCGACGATCTCCCACCCCGGCTCCTCGCGCACCCAGCCCTCGAAGAGATCCGCGAGGCGAACGTGCTCGCGGATGCGCTCCTGGAGCCCGGAGCGCCCGAAGCAGCGGAGCACCGCCCACAGCTTGAGGGCACGAAAGCGCCGCCCGAGGGGAATCGAGACCTCGCTCAGGTTCACGGCGTCGTCGGGCGACTGCAGGAACTCCGGGACGAGGCTGAATGCCTTCCGGAATGCGTCGGGTCGTTGCGTCCAGAGCGCAGAGCAGTCCATCGGCACGCCGAGCCACTTGTGCGGGTTGACGCCGATCGAGTCCGCGAACTGCCAGCCCGCGAAGTGCGGGCGGAGCTCCTCGCAGACCGCAGCGGAGCCCGCGTACGCGGCGTCGACGTGGAGCCAGGCACCGGACGCCGCGCAGGCCTCGGCGATCGCGGGCACCGGGTCGACCGCCGCGGCCCCGGTCGTCCCGATCGTGGCGACGACCGCACACGCGTCCTCGAGGTCGAGCAGCTCGGGCCGCAGCCGGTACTCGTCGTCGACCGGCACCTTCCGGAGCTCGAGCTCGAGAAGCCTTGCCGCCTTGTCCGCGACCGTGTGCGCGTGCTCGGAGCAGACGACGAAGCGCCGGTCGGGACGCTGCGAGCGGGCGACGACGAGAGCCGAGAGGACGCCGGTGGACGCGGTGTCCTCGATATGGCCTCGGAACGACTCGGGCAGGCCGAGGAGCTGCCGGAGCCAGTCGAGCGTCACCTCCTCCAGCTCCTGGAGCGCGGGCGACGTCCGCCAGAGGATGCCGACCTGGTTGAGACCGGCGATCAGGAGCTCGGCGAGGATCCCCGGCTCGGAGCCCGTCGTCGCGAAGTACGCAAAGAAGCGCGGACTCTGCCAGTGGGTGATCCCGGGGAGAAGGATCGCGTCGAGGTCGGCGAGGAGCGCTGCGAAGGGCTCCGGCCCGTCGGGTGGGACCTCTGGGAGCGACGACGCGAGCGCGCCCGGCTCGACTCCGGCGAGCACCGGCTGCTCGCGGACGCCCTCGAGGTACGACGCGACCCAGTCGAGCGCGAGCGCACCGTCCTCGCGGAACGTGCTCACCTGGCCTTCGTCCAGCGCTCGATCTCCCGCCAGGGACGGGTGTTGAGGACCTGCTCCTTTGTGAGCCACGCGCGGCGTGCCTGGGCGATCCCGAGCTCGACGTAGCCGAGCGCTCCCGTCGAGTGCGCGTCGGTCGTCACCGGCACGAGCACTCCCGCCTCGCCGGCGAGCCTGGCGTGGCTGTCCCGCAGGTCCAGCCGGTCGGGTTGCGAGTTGATCTCGAGCGCGGTCCCCGCCTCTTGAGCCCGCTCGACGATCCGCTCGATGTCCACCTCCGCACCCGAACGGGTCAGGATCCGGCGGCCGGTGAGGTGGCCGATGCAGTCGACGTGCGCGTTGTCGATCGCGCCCAGGATCCGCTCGGTCGGGCTGCGGTCGAACGACGTGTGGATGGACGCTACAACCCAGTCGAGCTCCGCGAGAGTCTCGTCGTCGACGTCGAGCGAGCCGTCCGCGCGAATGTTGACCTCGATCCCGCGCAGGATGCGAAACGGCTTCACGCGGGCGTTCACGGCTTCGATCTCGTCCCACTGGGCTTCGAGCCGTCCGTCGCGCAGGTAGTGGGAGTGGTCGGTCAGGCAGAGGAACTTGTAGCCGCGACTCTTCGACTCGAGGGCCATCTCTTCGATCGAGTTCTTGCCGTCGGAGGACCACGTCGAGTGGCAGTGCATCTCGCCGCGGAGATCGGAGAGCTCGACGAGGTCAGGGAGGCGGTCTTCCCGCGCTGCGGCGACCTCGCCGTTGCTCTCGCGCAGCTCCGGCGGGATGAAGGCGTAGCCAAGGTAGGCGTAGAGCTCCTCCTCGCTCGCGTGCGTGACGACCTCGCCAGTCTCGACGAGCGTGACGCCGTACTCGGAGATCGAGAGCCCGCGCCGTTGCGCCTCCTCGCGGAGCGCGACGTTGTGGTCCTTCGAGCCAGTGAAGTGCTGGAGCACGTTGCCGTAGCACTCGGGCGGCACGACTCGGAGGTCGAAGCGAAGTCCCTGGTGGCCGACGACGGTCGCCTTCGTATCGCCACGCGCGACGACCTCGGCGACCCACTCGCCCTCGCAGAATGCGCCGATCAGCGCCGGCGGGTCGGACGAGGTGGCGATGAGGTCGAGATCGCGCACGGTCTCACGTCGTCGTCGCGCACTCCCGGCCTCCGAGACGGCGATCGCAGCGGGGTGAGCCCGGAGCTCCTCCGCGGCGCGGCGAACCGCAGGCAACCCGACTC
>JBOHBB010000245.1:0-2219 GCA_050698135.1 Gaiellaceae bacterium | reverse complement strand
TTGTCCTGCTCGACGAGCCTGCGCGTGAGCTGAGGGGTCGCCCCCCCAATGTTGAAGACGTCGTCGTAGTACTTCCAGACGATCTGGCGGCCCATGACGCCGCGCTTCCCGTCAGGTCCTCGACGGGCGTTGATGTGGCTGAAATAGGCCTTCATCCCGAGCGGGATCGGCGCATACGCCGCCGCCGGGCCTGTCAGCGGGAACGTCCCGCCGATGACGATCCTCTTCGCAGTGACGCCGGGTGTCTGCTCCGCGCCACCGAGCGCCCCGGGCACCGTAAACGCGAGCGCGGCGACAAGAGCACCGCCGCACGCGAGTAGTTTCCGCACGGACTTCCTCCTTTTGGATCCCTCCGAGCCTGCCTGTCAGTCGCGAGAGTAGCGCGATAAAGCGCGCGAAGCCAGCAATTTAAAGCGGTCTGCCGCCTAGGAGGGCTTGGCGGAACGGGCCTCGCCGCAGGGGTGCCGCTGGTCGTCGCGAGGCAAGGACGCAGGGAGTGCCCGTATCAGTGGATATGGGCGCGACCGAGGACGCAGCATCGCGGCGATCCAGCGCTCCCCCGGCGGCACAGAGTCTGTGTCGCCAAGCCCTCCTAGCCGCCGATGTAGGACATCTCGACCTTGCGCAGCGCGCCGGTCTCGGCCGTCCGGAGCTCCGAGTACCGGTCCGTGCGACGCTCCCACACCGCGCGGATCGTCGCGTCGAGCTCTTCGTCGCCGGCCTCGGAGCGGAGCTGCGCGCGCAAGTCGTGGCCCCGGACCGCGAAGAGGCAGGTGTAGAGCTTCCCGTCCGCGGAGAGCCTGGCGCGGGTGCAGTTGCCGCAGAAGGGCTGCGTCACCGAGGCGATGACGCCGATCTCGCCCTCGCCGTCGAGGTAGCGGTACCGCTCGGCGACCTCCCCGCGGTACGCGGGCTCGACGGGCTCGAGTGGGAACTCGGCGCCGATCGTGCTGACGATCTCCGTAGCGGGCACGACGTCGTCGAGCCGCCAGCCGTTCGTCGCGCCCACGTCCATGAACTCGATGAACCGGACGACGTGCCCGGTCCCCCGGAAGCGCCGCGCCATGTCCAGGACGGAGCCGTCGTTGACGCCGCGCTTCACGACGACGTTGACCTTGACGGGGAGACCTGCCGCTGCGGCGGTGTCGATTGCGCCCAGCACCCGTGCGACGGGGAAGTCGACGTCGTTCATCGCGCGGAACACCTCGTCGTCGAGCGAGTCGAGGCTGACCGTGACGCGCGTGAGGCCGGCCGCGGCGAGAGCCTCGGCCTTCTGCGCGAGGAGAGCCCCGTTCGTCGTCAGCGTGAGGTCCAGGTCGCCGAGGGCGGCGAGTTTGCCGACGAGGAGCTCGAGGTCGCGCCGGAGCAACGGCTCGCCCCCGGTGATGCGCAGCTTGTTCACCCCGAGCGAGACGAAGACCCGGGCGACGCGTTCGATCTCCTCGAAGGTGAGCAGGTCGCGGCGCGGCAGGAAGCGGTAGTCGCGACCGAAGACCTCCTTCGGCATGCAGTACACGCAGCGGAAGTTGCAGCGGTCGGTGACCGAGATCCGGAGGTCCCGGAGCGGACGGTCGAGGGTGTCGCGGACGGAGGTCACGGGATGTCGCGGGCGAGCTCGAGCCCGCTGTCTCTACAGGGTAGTCGGCGGTGTCGCGACGGAGAGCACCCGCGCGATGCCGTCTCCGATGTTCGACCAGCGGTGCGGGCTGGGCGAGTCGTAGTAGGCCGAGTCGCCGCGCTCGAGCACGACGGGCGTCGAGCCCTCGACCTCGAGGAGCAGCCGCCCCTCGAGCACGACCACGAACTCCTCGCCCTCGTGTGTCCAGTAGTCCGCGTCCTTCCCTCCCGGCTCGAAGACGACGACGATCGGCAGCATCTTGCGGTTCGAGTCGGGGACGAGGACGTGTGCGTCGAGCCCCTCGTTCGGTGACACGATGCGACGACGGTCGCGGCGGCGCGTGACGACGGGGTCCGGCGGCGCCTTCGACGGGAGCAGGTCACTCAGGTGCTTCCCGTAGTGCTCGGCGAGCGCGACGAGGCGACCGACCGTGACGTCGCTGCGGTCGTTCTCGATGAGCGAGAGGAGGGACTTCGAGATACCCGTGGCCGCGGCGACCTGGGCGAGCGACTCGCCGCGCGCGAGGCGCGCCTCCCGCAGCGCGCCGCCGAGGCCGGCCGCCTGCGGTCGGGGCTTGCCCGGGTTCGGGGCGGGTGCGGGC
>JBOHBB010000244.1:0-7479 GCA_050698135.1 Gaiellaceae bacterium | reverse complement strand
TGCTGCGCGAGGGCGCAGTGCCGGCCGCAGAGGCCCTCGCGCGCGGCGAGGTCGTGCGCGCGCAGTAGCATCCTCCCGATGGCCGTCGCGCCGCTCGAGCTCGAGGATCTCCGCTCCGCGGGCCTCGAGCACGTCGACCCGGACATCGCCGACCTGCTGGCGCGGGAGCTCGAGCGCCAGCGTGGCGAGATCGAGCTCATCGCCTCGGAGAACTTCACCTGGCCCGCATTGCTCGAGGCGGTCGGCAGCGTGCCCACGAACAAGTACTCCGAGGGCTACCCGGGCCGGCGCTATTACGGCGGCTGCGAGATCGTCGACGAGATCGAGCAGCTCGCGATCGACCGGGCGAAGGCGCTCTTCGGCGCAGAGCACGCGAACGTGCAGCCGCACGCGGGCGCACAGACGAACATGGCGGTCTACTTCTCCTGCCTCGAGCCCGGGGACACGATCCTCTCGCTCGAGCTCTCGCACGGAGGGCACCTGACGCACGGCCTGAAGGTGAACTTCTCGGGTCGCCTCTACCGGGTTGTCCATTACGGCGTCTCGCGGGAGACGAACCTCGTCGACTACGACGAGGTCCTGCGGCTCGCGCAGGAGCACCGCCCGAAGCTGATCGTGTGCGGCGGCTCCGCGTACCCGAGGACGGTCGAGGCCGAGCGCTTTCGCGAGATCGCGGACGAGGTCGGCGCTCTCCTCCTCTGCGACATGGCGCACTTCGCGGGCCTCGTCGCCGCGGGGATCCACCCGAGCCCCGTGCCCCACTGCGACTTCGTGACCTCCACGACGCACAAGACCCTCGCCGGCCCGCGCTCGGGCTTCGTCCTCTGCAAGGCCGAGCACGCGCAGGCGGTGGATCGCGCGGTCTTCCCGGGGATGCAGGGAGGGCCGCTCAACCACGTGATCGCCGCGAAGGCGACCTGCTTCCGCATCGCCGCCTCGGAGCCGTTCCGGCGCTACCAGCAGGCGGTGCGCGCGAACGCCGACGTGCTCGCCGAGACGCTCCAGGAGGGCGGGCTCGACGTGCTGACCGGGGGCACGGACACGCATCTCCTCCTCGTCGACCTGCGCCGGACCGAGTGGACGGGGAAGGATGCGGAAGAGCGGCTCGCGGAGGTGCGGATCACGGTGAACCGCAACACGGTCCCCTTCGACGAGCGGTCTCCGACCGTCGCCTCGGGCTTCCGCGTCGGCACGCCGGCGACGACGATGCGCGGCTTCGACGCGGACGACTTCCGCGACGTGGGGAGGATCATGTGCGAGGCACTCGGCGACGAGCCCGACCTCGAGGAGTTGAGCGCGCGGAGCTCGGCACTGTGCGAGCGGAAGCCGCTGTATCCCGGCCTCGGCGCGTTCCCGACCTTCGGCGGGGAAAGCGCCTAGGAACGGCGTCGTACGTGGATGCGCAGCCTGAGCTTGGCACCTCCGTGATCGAGCAGATCACGGAAGTGACGCACCCGCTCGTCCAGCACAAGCTCGGGCTGCTGCGCGACGTCTCGACGACGACGCAGATGTTCCGGCAGCTCGTGAACGAGCTCACGCTGCTCCTCACGTACGAGGCGACGAAAGACCTCGCCGACGAGGAGATCGAGATCGAGACGCCCCTCGAGCGGACCGCCGGACGTCAGATCTCCGGGAAGAAGGTCGCCGTCTGCCCGATCCTGCGCGCGGGGATGGGGATGCTCGACGCCGTGCTCTCGCTCGTCCCGGGCGCGCGCGTCGGCTTCATCGGCCTGTTCCGGGACGAGGAGACGCTCGAGCCGGTCGAGTACTACGTGAAGCTGCCCGACGACCTCGCGGACCGCGACGTGATCCTGCTCGACCCGATGCTCGCGACCGGGAACTCCACCGCTGCGGCGGTGGAGACCGTCAAGCGTGCGGGGGCGACGTCCGTGCGGCTCATCGCGCTGATCGCGGCGCCGGAGGGCATCGCCCGCGTGCACCGGGACCACCCCGACGTGCGGATCGTCGTCGCCGCCGTCGACCGGGAGCTGAACGACAAGGGCTACATCCTCCCGGGGCTCGGCGACGCAGGCGACCGGCTCTACGGAACGAAGTAGCCGGCAGCGATGTTCGACGAGCTGCGGTCGACTCCCGAGGTCCTGTACGGGGCCGTCATCGCCTTTGCGATCGTCGTGCTGCTCACGCCGGCGGTCGGGGGGATGGCCCGCATGCTCGGGGCGGTCGACCGGCCCGACTCCCGTCGCCTGCACCGGAGGCCGATCCCGCGGCTCGGCGGCCTTGCGATCTTCTTCGGCATCCTCGTGCCGGCGCTCGCGTTCCTCGACCTCTCGAGCGAGAGCCGCGGCATCCTCCTTGGAGCGGCGATCGCGACCGTCGTCGGCGCAGTCGACGACTTCCGCGGGCTGTCCCCGCCGGTCAAGCTGGCGGGCCAGTTCGTCGCGGCCGCGGTGCCGCCCGCGTTCGGCGTCTGGATCGACCACTTCACGTTCCCGTTCCTCGGCATCGTCGACCTGCCCGCCTGGGTCGGCGTCCCGATCTCGATGCTCTTCATCGTCGCCGTGATGAACATGGTGAACTTCCTCGACGGCATGGACGGGCTCGCGGCAGGCGTGTGCGGGATCGCGGGCGTGACGTACGCGATTCTCGCGCTGTCCCTGGGGAAGCCCGACCCGGCGATCCTCTCGGCGATCGTCGCCGGCGCGTGCCTCGGGTTCCTCAGGCACAACTTCTTCCCCGCGCGGATCTTCATGGGCGACTCGGGCGCGCTCTGCCTCGGGTTCATCCTCGCCGCGGTGTCGATCCAGGGGCTCCTGAAGACGGCGTCGACCGTCGTCCTGCTCCTGCCGCTCCTCGTCCTTGCCGTGCCGATCCTCGACACCTCGTTCGTCGTCGCGCGGCGCCTCAAGCACGGCCAGCCGATCTACGGCGCCGACCGCAGCCACCTCCATCACCGCTTCCTCAACATCGGCTTCTCCCAGCGGCGCGCGGCGGTGACGATGTGGCTCTGGTGCGCGAGCCTCGCCGGGGCAGCGCTCGCGACCCGCTTCGTCCCCTTCCGCGAAGGGGGCGACTGGCATCCCTGGCAGACCGTTCTCGTCCTCGCCATCGGCCTCTTCGCGGTCGCCTTCTCGGTCTACATCGTCTATCTGCTCGAGATCGTGAAGCTCATGAACCCGCGCATCCGCCGTCGCGAGCGGGAGCAGGGCGAGCCCTCGGAGCGCCTGAGCGCCTGAGCGCCGCGAGGCCCCCGCAGCTCGGCGCTGCTACGCCTTTGCCCCTGCTCCAGCTTCGGCTCCTGCCTCCGGCTCTGTTTCCGCTTCTACTCCTCTACCTACCCGTGCCGCTGCGCGGTCGACGAAGTCGGCGAGCACGCGGTTGAAGTCCGGGTGCCGTGGGATCGTGTGGCCGACGCCTGGCAGCACGGCGCGCTCGGCGCCGAGCTCGCGCTCGAGCGCGTCGCAGATCGCCTCGAAGCCCGCGTGGTGCGCGCCCGAGACGACGAGGGTCGGAATCCCCGCCGCGCGGAGCGCGTCGAGTGGGATCTCGGCCTCCCACGGGCCCCGTTCGACGACGAGCATCTGCGCACCCTGTTCGAGATCGGGAGGGAGCGGAGTGGGAGGGTCCCATGCCGAGCCCACCGCTTCCAGGAAGCCGCGCAGGAATGCCTCGGGATCGCCGGTCGGGCCCGTTTCCCACCACGTGCGCCCGCTCTCCGCGAAGCGATCCGCGTCCGGCTGGCCGAGCGCGACGCGGGTCGCGGGCGGCTCGAGCACCGTCAGCGACCGGATCGCGTCCGGCCTGCCCGCCGCGGCCAGCAGGGCGATCACACCGCCGTACGAGTGCCCGACGAGGTGGTCGCCCTCGCGCAACAGCTCGTGGATGAGACGCGCGTCGGCCTCGAAGTCCACGCGCTCGACGGGAGGGCCTGGCGCGAATCCCGGGCGTTCGACGACGACGAGCTCGTACCGCTCGGCCAGCGGCCGCTGGGGGGCCCACGTCGCCGCAGCGCCCGCGACGCTCCCGTGGACGAGCACGAGACGCTCCATCGCGAGGGATTCTATTCGTGTAACGAACTCGGCCGTTTTTCGCTCGAAATAGCGAGAAAGTGCTGTTACAAGCAGGTGGTATGCTCTCGCTCGGGATGACGCCGGACGCGGCCGCCTCACCGCACTCTCTCGCCACCGCCTCGGGGCTCCTGCTCGGCTCCCTCGGCCTCGCGATGGCCGTCGGCGCGCTCGTCGGCTGGGCGCTCGGCTCGTGGGGGATCGGCCTCCTCGTCGGCGCCCTCGCCGGGATCCCGCTCGGGGTCGCTGCCGTCTACGTCGTCTACTCGAAACAGGCATCGTGAGCGCCGGGATGTTCTCGACGCCGCGCCCGCTCCCGAGCCGCATGGGCCCGACCATCGCAGGCGGCACGATCATCGCGCTCGCGCTGCCGATCTTCGCGATCGCGGGCTGGCCGCTCGACGGCTGGGCGCTCGCCGCCGCGCTCTGGGTCGCCTCCGAGATCTTCGCGCTCGTACTGACGCGCCTCCCGAACAACCCCGCTAACCTCGCCGCCGCGGGAATGCGGGGAATCGGAACAACCTCCCGGGCGCTGCTCGTCGGCGTCGTCCTCGTCATCGTCACGGTCTCGAACGAGACCGTGGGCTTGGCGGCGGCGATCCTGTACGCGATCGCGTTCACGGTCGAGCTCGGCGTCGGGCTCGCAACGTACTTCGGCGGGGAGGCGAAGGTATGAAGCGCGCTCTCGCGGTAGTGGCGCTGCTGGCGCTGACGGTCCCGCCGCTCGCGCTCGCGCAGACCGAGCCGGAGGAGGAGTCGAAGTTCGACCCCTCGCACGAGTGGGAGCTCCAGACCTGGGGCCCCGAGCTGAAGATCGGCCCGATCGACATGTCGATCAACAAGGCCGTCGCCTACCTGCTCCTCGGCACGCTGTGCTCGATCCTCCTCGGGCTCGTGCTGATGCGCGTGAAGACGGGACGCGGCCCGAACCGGCGCCAGGCGCTCGGCGAGACGATCTACGAGGTCGCCCAGGTGCAGGTCGCCGAGCAAGGCCTGCCGACCAAGGCCATCGGCCGCTGGTTCCCCTACGTCGCGTCGCTGATGATCTTCATCTGGGTCGTCAACATGCTGGGCTTCATCCCGCTCCCGCTCTCGGACGAGCGCTGGGAGGTCGGCGGCATCCGCATCCCGACGCTCGCGATCTTCGCGGCGACGTCGACGCTGTCGGTCACGCTCGCGCTCGCGCTCATGACGTGGACCTTCACGCACGTCGAGGGGATCCGCGAGAACGGCACGTGGGCGTACTTCAAGAGCTGGATCCCCGACGTGCCGAAGGCGATGCTGCCGCTCATCATCCCGCTCGAGATTCTCGGTCAGTTCATGCGCCTCATCAGCCTCTCGATCCGGCTCTACGCGAACATGCTCGCGGGCCACATGCTCATCCTCACGTTCATCGGGCTGATCTTCGTGCTCGAGAACGTCTTCCTCGCGGTCGTCGCGGTCCCGGCAGCGACTGCCTTCTACCTCTTCGAGGTCGTCATCGTCGTCTCGATCCAGGCGTATATCTTCGCCGCCCTGTCCGCCATCTACATCGGCTCGGCCATCGAGCCCGAGCACTAAGGAGTTCGCATGCTCTCGTCCTTCTTCTTCCTCGCCGCAGCCGAAGACGGCGCCGACGCGGGCAAGGCGATCGCGCTCGCCCTCGGTATCGGTCTCGGCTCGCTCGGAGCCGGCATCGGCATCGGCAACATCTTCGGCTCGATGATCCAGGCCGTCGCGCGGCAGCCGGAGCTCCGCGGTGAGCTCACCGGCATCCAGTGGCTCGGCTTCGCGCTCACCGAGGCGGTCGTGTTCTACGGCCTCATCGGCGGGCTCCTCGCGTACGTCCTCGTCTGACCGATGCTCTCGTCGTTTCTGCTACTCGCACAAGAGAGCCAGGAGGAGCCCTCTGGAGGGCTGATCGACGTCGTCCCGGGCCTGATGATCTGGACGCTGATCTGCTTCGCGATCACGTTCTTCGTCCTCAAGCGGTATGCCTTCGGCCCGATCCAGCGCACGATCGACGAGCGCCGCGACCGCATCGCCAAGGCCGTCGAGGAGGCCGACCACGCCCGCAACGAGGCGAGGGCGCTGCTCGAGCAGCACCGGCAGCTGATCGGCGAGGCGAAGGGCGACGCCGCGGCGATCCTCGCCGATGCACGGAAGGTCGCGGACGCGCAGTTCGAGCGCGTCAAGGCGGAGTCGGAGGCCGAGCGCCAGCGACGACTCGAGGAGACGCGGCGCCAGATCGAGGCGGAGACGAAGCGCTCGCTCGACCAGATCCGCTCCGAGGTCGCCGATCTCACGCTTGCGGCGACCGCCCGTGTCACGGGCAAGGTCCTGGACGCCGAGGACCAGCGGCGCCTGATCGACGAGGCGATCGCCGAGCTCGACTTCTCGGCTCTGGAGAAGACGGACTAGATGGCCGTCGCCCAGCGGCTGTACGCCCGCGCGCTCTTCGAAGCGGCGCAGGGGGAGGGGAGGCTCGAGCGGGTCGCCGCCGACCTCGCCGCTGTCGCCGGGGCGATCGAGGAGGTCCCCGCGCTCGGGGCGTTCCTTCGCAACCCCGAGGTCGACCCGGCCGGCAAGGTCGGCGTGCTCGAGGAGATCTTGGAGGGCGGCGATGACCTCGTGCGCAACTTCCTGCGCCTCGTCGCCGACAAAGGGAGGCCAGGCGAGATCGTGGAGATGAACGCCGAGCTCGAGTCGCTCGTCGCCCGCGCCCAGAATCGCCTCGCGGTCGAGCTGCAGACGGCGCAGGAGCTCTCCGACGAGGAAGCCGCGTCGATCGTGAAGACGATCGAGGCCGCCTCGGGCCGGGAGATCGAGGCGACGCGCTCGGTCGATCCCAGCCTGATCGGCGGGATCGTCCTGCAGGTCGGGACGTTCCGCGCCGACGGCAGCGTCCGCGGCCGCCTCGAGCGCCTCCGCCACGAATTGGGAACTACGACCGCATGACCCACGCAAACACCGCGGCCGCGAAAGCGGCCGCCTTTAGGGATTTGCGCGCGCGGGTTCCGCGCGAGCGGAATCCGCGTTCGCGCATAGAGGAGAGACCACGTGAAGCTACGCCCTGAAGAGATCACCGCGATCCTGAAGGACCGGATCCGCGAGTTCGACGTCGAGACCGACCTCAGCGAGGTCGGCACCGTCCTCCAGGTCGGCGACGGCATCGCCCGCATCCACGGCCTCGAGAACTGCGTCGCCCTCGAGCGGCTCGAGCTCGAGCACGGCGTGGTCGGGATCGCGTTCAACCTCGAGGAGGACAACGTCGGCACCGCGCTCTTCGGTGAGTGGCAGGGAGTCACGGAGGGTGAGCCGGTCCGGCGCACGGGCGAGGTCATGAGCGTGCCCGTCGGGGAAGGCCTGCTCGGCCGTGTCGTCGACCCGCTCGGCGACCCGCTCGACGGGCTCGGGCCGATCGAGGCGACGGAGCGCCGGCCGCTCGAGTTCAAGGCGCCCGGGGTGATCAAAC
>JBOHBB010000243.1:0-3147 GCA_050698135.1 Gaiellaceae bacterium | reverse complement strand
GAGAGACGCTTCGCCACGCAGGGTGTCCGGCTTACGAAGAAGGGCTGGGAGGCGCACCCCGACGCCTCGGACGATCCGGTCCCCGACCGCGTGACGTTCCTCTCCCCCTTCGACCGGCTCGTCCACGATCGCGACCGCGCGGAAGCCCTCTTCGACTTCCGCTACCGGCTCGAGATGTACGTCCCGAAGGCGAAGCGCGAGTACGGCTACTACGTGCTCCCCATCCTCGTCGGCGACCGGCTCGTCGGACGTATCGAGCCCCGCTTCGATCGCGGGACGCGAACGCTCGAGGTGCTCGGCGCCTGGGGCGACACCTCCCGCGCAGACGAAGCGCTCGCGAGCCTCGCAGCGTGGCTCGGCTCCGAGCGAGTAGCGAGCGTCACCGCGTGATGCAACGCCAACACGCGGCCGCGAAGCGGTCGCCTTCAGGGGTTTCTGCGCGACCGAGATCCGCGCGAGCGGATCTCGGTCTTGCGCACAACTAGGATCGCAGCGTGGAGTTCGAGACGAGGGCGATCCACGTGGGGCAGGAGCCGGACCCCGCCACGGGCGCGGTCACGACGCCGATCTACCAGACGTCGACGTTCGTCCAGGACGCGGTCGGCGTCCACAAGGGCTACGACTACGCGCGCGTCGCGAACCCGACACGGACGGCGCTCCAGGAGTGCCTGGCATCACTCGAGGGCGCTGCGCACGGTCACGCGTTCTCCTCCGGGCTCGGCGCCGTGACAACGCTCATGCACCTCGTCTCGCCCGGCGAGCGGGTCGTCGCCGTGAACGACGTCTACGGGGGCATCTACCGGATGTTTTCGCAGGTGTACGAGCCGAAGGGATACCGCTTCGACTTCCTCTCGGCAGCCGAGATCGGGGCCGACCTCCCGTCTCACCTCGACGAGGACGTCCGCTTCCTCTGGCTGGAGACGCCGACGAACCCTCTCCTGAACGTCGTCGACATCGCGGAGGCCGCCGAGGCCGCCCACGCGGTGGGGGCGCTCGTCGACGTCGACAACACGTTCGCCACGCCGTACCTACAGCGCCCGCTCGAACTCGGCGCCGACCTCGCCCTCCACTCGACGACGAAGTACCTCGGCGGCCACTCGGACGTCGTCGGCGGCTTCGTCGCGACGAACGACCCCGCGCTTTCCGACCGGCTCGCGTTCCTCCAGAAGTCGCTCGGCGCCGTGCCGGGCCCGTTCGACGCCTGGCTCGTCCTCCGCGGCGCGAAGACGCTCGCGCTGCGCATGGACCGCCACTGCGAGAACGCGGCGGTCGTCGCCGCCCACCTCGAACGCCATCCGCGCGTGGAGCGCGTTCTCTACCCCGGGCTCCCGTCGCATCCGGGGCACGAGATCGCGGCGCACCAAATGCGGAACTTCGGCGGCATGGTCTCAATCCTCCTCGGGAGCGAAGAAGAGGCAGTCGCAGCCGTCGCGCGCACGAGGATCTGGAAGCTCGCGGAGAGCCTCGGCGGCGTCGAGAGCCTCATCGAGCACCCGACGCGTATGACACACGCGTCGACGGCGGAGGCAGCGTTCGCGGTCCCGGGCGAACTGATCAGGCTCTCGGTCGGGATCGAAGCGGCGGAGGATCTCCTCACCGACCTCGATCAGGCACTCGCGTGAGCGCGACCGAGCCGATCGACCTGCACCACCAGGCACCGGGGATCATCGCCTCGTACCTGCTCGAGACGGATGACGGCCCCGCGATCTTCGACTGCGGCCCGACGTCCACGATCCCGCACCTGAAGGCAGGCCTCGCCGAGCGCGGCGTCGACATGAGCGAGGTGCGGCACCTCCTGCTCTCGCACATCCACCTCGACCACGCCGGCGGCGCGGGAGTCCTCGTGCGGCAGAACCCGTGGCTGCAGGTGCACGTCTCGGAGATCGGGGCGCCTCACCTCGTCGACCCCACGAAGCTCGAGGCGAGCGCACGCCGCCTCTACGGCACCGCGTTCGACCAGCTCTGGGGCGACCTCGCCCCGATTCCCGCCGACAACGTCCACGTCGTCGGCGAGCGCGTGCTCGGGCTCGACTGCTTCCCAACGCCGGGCCACGCGTGGCACCACGTCTCGTTCCTCCACTCGGACGGCACGCTTTACGCCGGCGACGCCGCCGGAGTCCGCATCGACGGCGGGACCTTCGTCGTCCCGCCCTGCCCGCCGCCCGGGCTCGACCTCGAGGCCTGGGAGCGGACGCTCGCTGAGATTGAGCGCCGTGCGCCCGGGCGGCTGGCCCTCGTCCACTTCGGCGCCTTCGACGACGTCCAGGAGCATCTGGTCCTCCTGCGCGACACGCTGCGCCGCTGGGCGAAGCGGGTCGAGGACGGGATGGACGAGGACACCTTCGTCGCCGCGGCGCGGTACGACGTCGCCCAGACCGACCCCGATCTCGCGGACGACTACGACCGGGCGGCGCCGTACTGGCACCACTTCCGCGGGCTCGAGCGCTACTGGCGCAAGCGCCGCGAGGCCGCGGCGACAGCGCCCTCGTAACGCCTACTCGCGCAGCGCATGCGCTTCCAGGTCGGCGAGCGAGACGAACTCGAGCGCCGACGCGTGCGTGGCCTCGAGCACGACGGGAGGCGCGACGCCCGCCTCGAGCGCCTCCTGCCAGCGAGCGGCGACAACGCACCAGCGGTCTCCGGGCCGAAGCCCCGGAAAGAGCCACTGCGGCTGTGGCGCCACGAGGTCGTTCCCGGCGGACACCGAGAACGCGAGGAACTCCTCCGTCATCACCGCGCACACCGCATGGAACCCGGGGTCGCGGCCTTCGGTCCTGCAGTACCCGTCACGGAAGAAACCCGTCACAGGGTCGAACGAGCAGGGCTCGAGGTCGCCGCCGACGACGTTCACGCGCCGAGCTTAGGGCCTCGGTGCACGGGACGGGCAGCACTCCGCCGGCGGGCGTACGCTTCCCTCCCGATGCGAGTCGGCGAGAGGACGAGGCACTGGTCGGCCGGGATCACCGCAGGCGCACTCTCTGTCGCGCTCGTCACGGCGGCGATCGAGGTCTTCGACGACTTCGTCCCGGTTCTGAGCCTCGGCGTCCTCTACGTCTTCGCGGTTCTCCCGATCGCGATCTTCTGGGGTCCCGGGCTCGCCGTACCCGTCGCGATCGCGAGCATGCTCGCCTTCAACTTCTTCTTCCT
>JBOHBB010000242.1:0-4244 GCA_050698135.1 Gaiellaceae bacterium | reverse complement strand
GCATGGACCAGGCCTCCTCGGCAACCGTCGACGCCCCGCGCCGCTGGACCGGCGTCGTCCGCCTGCCCGAAGAGGACCCGGGCGTACCAGACACGCGGTCGCCTGCTCGGCTCCTGCTCTGGGTCGGCCGCCACCAGATCCCGACGCTCGTCGCCGGCGTCTTCTTCGGCATTCTCTGGATGGTCGCCCAGGCACTGATGCCCTTCGCGATCGGCCAGGCGATCGAGGACGGGATCGTGAACAGCGAAAACCGCGCGCTCGCCGCGTGGGCTCTGGTGCTGCTCGGCCTCGGTGCCGTCCAGGCGGGGGCGGGGATCATGCGCCACCGCTACGCGGTCTTCAACTGGCTCCAGGCCTCCTTCCGCATGGCGCAGGTCGTCTCTCACCACTCGGCGCGCTCAGGGCCGGCGGTGCGGGGCCGCCTCTCGACGGGGGAGGTCGTCGCGACGGTTTCGAACGACGCGATGCGCGCGGGCGGTGCCTTCGACATCACGGCGCGGCTCTCGGGCTCGATCGTGGCGTACACCGTCGTCGCCTTCATCCTGCTCTCGGCCTCGGTCGTGCTCGGGCTCGTCGTGCTCATCGGAGTGCCTGTGCTCGTGCTGCTGCTCGGGTTCGTCATCAAGCCGCTCCAGGAGCGGCAGCGGGACCAGCGCGAGGAGGTCGGCAAGCTGACCGCGCTCGGCGCGGACACCGCCGCCGGGTTGCGCGTGCTGCGCGGGATCGGCGGCGAGCAGGCGTTCTACGACCGCTATCACCACCGCTCGCAGGAGGTCCGTCACGCCGGTGTGCGCGTCGCGCTCCCGCAGTCGACCCTCGATGCCGCACAGGTCTTCGTCCCCGGGCTCTTCGTCGTGCTGGTCACCTGGCTCGGCGCCCGGTTCGCGGTGTCCGGGCGGATCGACGTCGGCGAGCTCGTCGCGTTCTACGGCTATGCGGCGTTCCTCGTCATCCCGCTCAGGACGGCCGCGGAGGCCGTGGACAAGATCACGCGCGCCTTCGTCGGCGCCCGGCGGATGCTGGATGTGCTGACCGTCGAGCCGCACGTTGCCGACCCCGAGTCGCCCGCCGACGAGCCGCCGCCGGGCGTGCCTCTCAGCGACGAGCGCTCGGGCCTCGTGGTCGAGCCCGGGCTCGTCACCTGCATCGTCTCCTCCCGGCCGCACGAGTCGACGGCGATCGCGGACCGCCTCGGACGCTTCGGAAAGGGGGACGGCGTGCTGCTCGGCGAGATCCCGCTCGAGGATCTCTGCCTGAGCGACGTCCGCCGCCGGATCGTCGTCAGCGAGGCGGATCCGGTCCTGTTCGCCGGAACTTTGCGCTCGGAGCTCGATCCATGGGGCCGGGCGGACGACGACGAGATCCTCCAGGCGATCTCCGTCGCGAACGCCGAAGACATTCTGGCGGCGCTTCCCGAGGGGCTCGACGCCGACGTCGACGAGCGCGGCCGGTCGTTCTCGGGTGGGCAGCGCCAGCGGCTCGTCCTGGCCCGTGCACTCCTCGCCGACCCCGAGGTGCTCGTCCTCGTCGAGCCGACGAGCGCCGTCGACGCCCACACCGAGGCGAGGATCGCGCGCCGGCTCCGTGACGCGCGGGCGGGGCGGACGACCGTGATCGCGACGACGAGCCCGCTCGTGCTCGACCAGGCCGACAAGGTCGTCCTCGTCCGCGGCGGTCTAGTCGTCGCCGAGGGGACGCACCGCGAGCTGCTCGCCGACCGGCCGGACTACCGCGAGACGGTCACGCGTGGGGAGGACCTATGAGCGAGCTCCTTCCGATCGCCGACGGCCCCGAGCTTCGGAGCCAGGCCCGTTTGCTCGCGAGCAGGCACAGGCGGGCGCTCATCGGGATGATCGGCCTGCACGCCGCGGCGGCGACGGCGGGTCTCGCGGGACCAGCGCTGCTGGGCCGTGTCGTGCAGTCCGTCCAGGACGGGACGACACGGGCGTACGTCGACAAGCTCGTGCTGGTCCTCGCCGTGTTTCTTCTGGTGCAGACGGCGCTGACCTGGCTCGCGCGGCGCGCCTCGTTCGTGATCGCGGAGAAGATCTTCGCCGAGCTTCGGGAGGACTTCATGCGCCGCGTGCTCGGCCTGCCGCTCTCGACGGTCGAGCGTGCGGGGACCGGGGACCTCATCTCCCGCACGACCGCCGATGTCGACTCACTGGCCCGGACGATCCGCTTCGCCGTCCCCGAGACGCTGATCGCAGCAGTGACGACCGTCCTGACCGTGGGTGCGGCGTTCTGGGTCAACCCGGTCGCGGCGCTGCCCTGCCTCACAGGCATTCCCGCTCTGTGGATCGGCACGCGCTGGTACCTCAAGCGCGCGCCGGACGCGTATCTCTGGGAGCGCGCCACGTACGCGACGCTCGCCGGACGGGTGGGGGAGACGGTCGAGGGCGGGCGGACGATCGACGCACTCGGCCTCCGGGAGGAGCGCGTCGACCGGATCGACGCCGACCTGGAGGACGCGTACCGGGCCGAGCGGCGGACGCTTCGGCTCCGCACGATCTGGTTCCCGACGGCGGAGTTCTCCTACGTGCTGCCGGTGGCAGCGGCGCTCGCCTGGGGCGGCTGGCTCGTCTCGAACGGGAACGCCACTATCGGCGAAGTGACCGCGATCTCGCTCTATGTCGTGCAGCTCGCCGACCCCGTCGACCGACTGGTCTCGTGGCTGGACGAGATCCAGGTCGGCGCGACGTCGTTCGCGCGGCTGGTCGGGATCGCGCGGGTGGCGCCGGACCGGACGGCGACGGACGACGAGCCCGAGGGCGACGACCTGCTCGCGCGAGACGTGCGCTACGCGTACATCGCCGACCGGGACGTCCTGCACGGGATCGACCTCGACCTCGCGCCTGGAGAGCGAGTGGCCGTGGTCGGGCCCTCGGGCGCAGGAAAATCCACCCTCGGTCGCCTGCTCGCAGGCATCCACCCGCCGCGCGTGGGACGCGTCGAGGTCGGCGGCGTCCGGCTCGTCGACCTTCCGCTGGACACCTTGCGGAAGGAGGTCGCCCTTGTGACGCAGGAGCAGCACGTCTTCGTCGGCACGCTCGCGGAGAACCTGCGGCTCGCGCGGCCGGGAGCCTCGGACGACCAGCTGCGCCAGGCGCTCGACGCGGTCGACGCCCTGAGGTGGACGGAGGCGCTGCCCGACGGTCTCGAGACGGTTGTCGGGGCGGGCGGTCGGGGGCTCACGCCGGCGCAGGCGCAGCAGCTCGCGCTCGCCAGGCTCGTCCTCGCGGACCCCCACACGCTCGTCCTCGACGAGGCGACCTCGCTGCTCGACCCGCGCGCGGCCCGCCACCTCGAGCGGTCGCTCGGCTCGGTGCTCGAAGGCCGGACAGTGGTGGCGATTGCGCACAGGCTCCACACGGCGCACGACGCCGATCGCGTCGCTGTGGTGGAGGAGGGGCTGCTCGCCGAGGTCGGGACCCACGACGAGCTCGTGGAGCGGGAAGGCTCCTACGCCTCACTCTGGGATTCCTGGCACGGCGACCGCTAACAGGTCACGTCGCCTGGCCGCTCAGTCGACGTTGCAGTCCTCGCCGACGGCATTCTCGGCACCCGGCAGTCGCCCGAGCAGGTCGGCGAGCTGTTGGAGCTCGTCGGCATCGAAGCGCTCCTCGAAGAGCGCCCGCACCTCTGCGAAGTGTGACTCCGCAGCCGCTTCGAGCTTGTCCCGCCCCGCATCGGTGATCACCGCGTAGACGACCCGGCGGTCGCTCGAGCACGCAGCCCGATCGACGTAGCCGGCTGCCTCGAGCCCGTCGAGCAGGCGAGTGATCCCGGACGCCGTGAGCAGCAGCTCCTCCGAGAGGTCCACGCGGCGCATGCGCCCCTCGTCCGCGCGCGCGAGCCGCATCAGCGCCTCGTAGTCGTTGATCGTCAGGCCGTGCTGGGCGAGCAGGCTGCCGCTCATCGCACGCGTCGTCGCCGCGTGCGCCTGAAGCAGCCGGACCCACGCGTCCAGGCTCACAGACCGTTGTGTGCTCAACACTTGACGACTCAATCTTTCCTCGCTACCATTGCTTGCGGACTCAACTATAGCGTACTCAAGGAGGTACTGCAATGAGCACCACTACTGAAATTCGCCGCACGCTGACGGGTACCTGGCAGCTCGACCCGGTTCACTCCTCGGTCGGCTTCGAGGTCCCGTATCTCGTAGGCACGTTCAAGGGCCAGTTCCGCGACGTCCACGCGCAGCTCGCCGTCGACGACTCCGCGGCGACTCTGGAGGGCGGGGC
>JBOHBB010000241.1:0-11992 GCA_050698135.1 Gaiellaceae bacterium | reverse complement strand
CGGCACCGAAAGCGGGAAGCTCCTGCGAGTGAAGGGCCGCGGAGCGCCGCAGCTCAAGGGCTCGGGTCGCGGCGACCTTCTCGCCCGGGTCAAGGTGACGGTGCCGAAGAAGCTGACGAAGGCGGAGCGCGAGGCAATCGAGAACCTGCAGAAGGTCGCCAACCGCGACGTTCGGGAGCAGCTCGCAACATGATCGACGACAGACCCCGCTACATGATCAGTGTCGCCGCCGAGCTCGTCGGCATGCACCCACAGACACTGCGCCTCTACGAGGCGAGGGGCCTCGTGCGCCCGTCGCGCACGCCGGGTGGGACCAGGCTCTACTCGGACGCGGACGTCGACCGGCTTCGCCTCATCCAGCGCCTCACGACCGAGCTCGGCCTCAACCTCGCCGGCGTCGAGCAGGTGCTGCGGCTCCAGGACGAGCTGAGCCGCGCGCACGCTCGCATGGCGCGCCTCGAGCGCGAGCTTCGCGCCGAGATCGCCGCCGTCCACCGCTCCTACAAGCGGGAGCTCGTCGTCTACTCGCCCTCCAGACACCCCGAGAGGAGGTCGTAGACATGGACTTCCAGAAGCTGACCCTCAAGTCCCAGGAGGCGGTCGCCGCCGCGCAGGAGCTGGCGCGTCGGATGGGCAACCCCGAGCTCACGGCCGACCACCTCACGCTCGCGCTGCTCGACCAGGAGCTGCCGCGCACGCTCGCGGACCGGTCCGGCTACGGAACCGGGGAGCTCCGCGCCGAGGCCGAGGCGCGACTTCGCAACCAGCCCTCCGTCTCCGGCGGCAACGTGCAGCCGCAGCCCTCCGCCGCGTTCCGGCGGGTGCTCGACCGCGCGTTCGAGCAGATGCGCGAGCTCGGTGACGAGTTCGCGTCCGTGGAGCACCTCCTGCTCGCCCTCGACCTGATCCCGCGCGATGCGCTTCTCGGTGCCCTGCAGGAGGTCCGCGGAGGCCAGAAGGTCACCTCGCAGGATCCCGAGGGCACCTACCAGGCGCTCGAGAAGTACGGGCGTGATCTCACCGCCCTCGCCGAGTCGGGGAAGCTCGACCCGGTCGTCGGCCGGGACGAGGAGATCCGCCGCGTGATCCAGGTGCTGTCGCGAAGGACGAAGAACAACCCCGTGCTCATCGGCGAGCCCGGCGTCGGCAAGACGGCGATCGTAGAGGGGCTCGCGCAGCGCATCGTCGCCGGCGACGTCCCGGAGGGGCTGAAGGGCAAGCGCGTCTGGGCGCTCGACCTCGGGTCGCTGCTCGCGGGCTCGAAGTACCGGGGCGAGTTCGAAGAGCGGCTGAAGGCGGTCCTCGACGAGATCCAGGCGGCGGCGGGCGAGGTCATCCTCTTCATCGACGAGCTGCACACGATCGTCGGTGCGGGGGCGGCCGAGGGCGCCGTCGACGCGGCGAACCTCCTGAAGCCGATGCTCGCGCGCGGGGAGCTGCGCGCGGTCGGCGCGACGACGCTCGACGAGTACCGCAAGCACATCGAGAAGGACGCCGCGCTCGAGCGGCGCTTCCAGCCCGTCCTCGTCGGGCAGCCCTCGGTGGCGGACACGATCGCGATCCTGCGCGGGCTCAAAGAGCGCTACGAGGCCCACCACGGCGTCGAGATCCGGGACTCCGCGCTCGTCGCTGCGGCCGTGCTCTCCGACCGGTACGTCTCGGACCGGTTCCTTCCGGACAAGGCGATCGACCTCGTCGACGAGGCGGCGTCGCGGCTGCGAATGGAGATCGACTCCTCGCCGGTCGAGCTCGACGAGGCCGAGCGCCGCGTGCGCCAGCTCGAGATCGAGCTCGCCGGAATGGCGAACGAGCCCGACGAGGTGCGCTCACCACTCGAGCGAGAGCTCGCGGAAGCCCAGTCGGTGCGGGACGAGCTCGCGGCTCGCTGGTCGCGCGAGAAGGAGTCGCTCCAGCGCGTCGCCGAGATCAAACGCCAGCTCGACGAGCTGCGCATGGAGGCCGAGCGCGAGGAGCGTCAGGGCAACCTCGCGCGTGTGGCCGAGATCCGCTACGGGATCCTCCCGGAGCTCGAGCGCGAGCTCGCGGAGCGCGAGGAGCCGAGCTCGGCGCCGATGGTCAAGGAGGAGGTGGACGAGGACGACATCGCCGCCGTGGTGGCCTCGTGGACCGGGATTCCCGTCTCGCGTCTGCTCGAGGGCGAGGTCGAGAAGCTCATCCACATGGAGGAGCGCCTCCACCGGCGCGTGGTCGGCCAGGACACAGCGGTCGAGGCCGTGTCGAACGCGCTCCGTCGAGCCCGCTCGGGCCTGCAGGATCCGAACCGGCCGATCGGCTCGTTCATCTTCCTCGGGCCGACCGGCGTGGGCAAGACCGAGCTGGCGCGCGCGCTCGCAGAGTTCATGTTCGACGACGAACGAGCCATGGTGCGGCTCGACATGTCCGAGTACCAGGAGCGGCACACCGTCGCCCGGCTCGTCGGCGCGCCACCCGGCTACGTGGGCTACGAGGAGGGCGGCCAGCTGACCGAGGCCGTACGGAGACGTCCCTACGCGGTCCTCCTCCTCGACGAGATCGAGAAGGCGCACACCGAGATCTTCGACGTGCTGCTCCAGCTGCTCGACGACGGGCGCCTCACCGACGGCCAGGGCCGCACGGTCGACTTCCGGAACACCGTCGAGATCATGACCTCGAACATCCGGTCGGCGGACGAGATGCACGACCGGTTCCGGCCGGAGTTCCTGAACCGGATCGACGAGGTCGTCGTGTTCGAGCCGCTCACCCGGGAGCAGCTCTCGGAGATCGTCGAGCTGCAGCTCGCGCGGCTGCGCGGGCGGCTCGCGGACCGCAGGCTGGAGCTCGAGGTGACGGACGCGGCAAAGGCGCTCCTCGCGGAGGAGGGGTGGGACCCGGCCTACGGCGCCCGGCCGCTCAAGCGCGCGATCCAGCGCCTGCTCGAGAACCCGCTCGCGCTGCGGCTCCTCGACGGCGACTTCGCGGAGGGCGATGTCGTACGCGTGGACGCCGCGGACGGCGAGCTCGTCTTCGAACGAGCGCCGGTCGCGAGCCCGGCCGCGGCCTGATGACGGCTGCACAGTCCTGACACCTTCGCGGCGGCAGCGACAGCGGACGCCTTCAGGGGATCTCCGCGCGACCGGAGTCCGGGCCCCAGCGGATTCCGGTCTCGCGCGCGATCTACGGCACGCTGTCGTAGAACTCGGCCTGCGCGGTCTCGGGCGGGGCGCCGTAGATGAAGAGGGCGAGGTCCTCGTTCCCGGCGTTCCGGAGCTGGAGGATCGTCCCCGGCTGGACGACGAGCACGTTCCCGCGCTCGACGACGTGTCGTTCGGGCGGCTCGCCGAGGTCGACCGTGAGCGTGCCGTCGAGGACGACGAAGACCTCCTCCTGGATCGGGTCCTTGTGCCTGCGCCCGACCGCGCCGGGCGGGTAGCGCCAGAGGTTCGCGCGGGACCGGGTCATCGAGTCGGAGAGCCGTGCCACCGTGCGCGGGTCGTCCTCGCCCCGGGGCACCCACTCGAGCTCGTGCTGGCGGAAGATCGTGTAGTCCATCGGCCGAGTATCGCATCGCGCCTCGCCCCGCCCTGTTCGTGGCTTGTGCGCGGACGTACGATGTCCCGCGCCGATGCAGAGAGCGATCTTCGGGCGCGACGACGAGCTCGCGTCGATCGCGGACTTCACCGCCGGCGTCTCGGACGGGGCGTCGGCGCTCGTCCTCGAGGGCGAGGCGGGCATGGGCAAGACGACCCTCTGGGAGGCGGGCGTCGAGGGCGCTCGCGGGCGGGGTCTCCTCGTGCTCCGCGCGCGGGCCGCCGAAGGCGAGGTCGCGCTCTCGTTCTCGGGACTCGGCGACCTCCTTGACCCCGTGCTGGAGGACGTGCTCGCGCCGCTCCCCGCTGCGCAGCGACGCGCGCTGTCCCGCGCCCTGCTGCTCGGCGAGGACGAGGCGCCGACGCCCGATCCGCACGCGGTCGGCGTCGCCGTGCTGAACGCGCTTCGCGCGCTCGCCGTCGACCGGGGCGTCGTCGTCGCCGTCGACGACGTGCAGTGGCTCGACACGGCGTCCGCCGCCGCGCTCGGATACGCGGCGAGACGGCTGCGCGACGAGCTCGTCGGCGTGCTCCTCGCGCGTCGGACGCCGCTCGAGAGCGGGCTCGTCGGCGAGCTCCGGCGGTCGCTCGAGCCGGGGCGCTGCTCGGAGCTCGAGGTCGGCCCGCTCGATCCGTCCGCGCTGCACCACGTCGTGCGCGGAGACCTCGGCGTCGTCCTGCCGCGACCGCTGCTCGTCGAGGTGCACGATGCCTCGGGCGGCAACCCGTTCTACGCGCTGGAGATCGTCCGCACGCTGCGGCGGAGGGGTGTCTCCGTGGAGGCGGGGCAGCCGCTCCCCGTGCCCGAGTCGCTCCACGACCTCGTGCACGACCGGCTGCTCGCGTTGCCGGCCGAGAGCAGGGACTTCCTCCTCGCCGCCGCTGCGCACGCACATCCTCGCGTGCCGGTCGTCGTCGCGGCCTCCGGGGTCGAGCCCGACGCAGGCCTCGCGCCTGCGCTCGAGGCCGGGATCGTGGAGCTCGACGGGAGCCGGATCGCATTCACGCATCCGCTGCTCGCGGCGGGCGCGTACGAGACGGCCGACCCACTTCGCCGCGCGGAGATCCACACGCGCCTCTCCGAGCTCCTCGAGGACCCGGAGGCGCGGGCCTGGCAGCTCGCTGCCGCCGTCGACGAGCCGGACGAGACGGTCGCGCGCGCGCTCGAGGATGCGGCCCGGCACGCCCGCGGGCGGGGCGCGCTGCGGCCGGCCGCGCTTCTCGTCGACCGTGCCCACGAGCTGACCCCGGCGGATCGCGGCGACGACGTGGTCCGGCGGGGTACCGAGGCCGCCTATCTCCACTTCGAGTCCGGCGATTCGCCGCGGGCGGAGGCGAGCCTGCGAGAGCTCGTCGCTCCGCTCGCGCCTGGTCCGCTGCGGGCGAGAGCCGTGGTCGCGCTCGCGCGCATCCGTCTGTACGAGGCGCCCGACGAGGCGAAGGCGCTGTTCGCCGAGGTCGTGGAAGAGGCGGGGGAGGATCTCCAGACGCTGGCGTTCGCCCACGAGGGCGCGGCCGCCTGCAGCATCTGGATGTTCGAGCGCTTCGAGGAGGCGCTCGCCCACACCGACGTCGCGCTCGCCCTCTCCGAGGAGCTCGGCGACGACGCGCTCACCGCGGACGTCCTCCTCACGCGCCTGACGGCCGAGACGCTGCTGGGCCGTGACACCGCTCTCGCGGTCGCCGAGCGCGCACTCGCCCTCCAGGGCTCGGCGGCGGACCGCCCCGTGCTGGACCAGCCGCTCGTCTCGCTCGCCGAGCACTGGACCTGGGTCGATGCTCACGCGCGGGCGCGTGATTCGCTGCTCGACCTCATGCAGCGCGCGGACGAGCTCGGCGACGAGAACGCGCGGCCGTGGCTCTCCGTGCTACTCGGGGGCGTCGAGCTCGCGCTCGGGAACCTGGAGACGGCCCTCCAGCTCGCGCGCGAGGGCCAGCAGGCGGCGGAGCAGTCGGGGCAACCGCTCTTCCGCGCCCATTGCCTCGCGCTCGAATGCCTCGTCCAAGCACAGCTCGGCCGTGCCGAGGATCTCACGCGGGCAGCCGAGGAGGTCCTCGACTTCGACCCGGACCGGTATACCCGCGCGATGCGCTCGAGCGCCTTCGGGCACCTCGCCCTCGCGCTCGGCAGGCCGGACGAGGTCGTCGCGCACCTCGAGCCCGCCGTCGCGTTCGTGCGCGACGATCAGCTCGTCGAGCCCGGAGCGACCCGCTTCGTCGTCGATTACGTCGAGGCGCTCGTCGAGCTCGGACGGCGTGACGAGGCGGTCGAGCTGCTCGACTGGTACGAGGGGAACGCGCGGATGCTCGAGCGCGCTTCGGCGCTCGCGAGCTGCCTGCGCTGCCGGGGGATGCTCGCCGCCCAGTCCGGTGCGCTCGACGAGGCGCTCGCGACGTACGAGGAGGCGCTCGCGTGGCACACGAAGGTCGAGCTCCCGCTCGACCGCGCCCGGACACTGCTCGCTCTCGGTGCGGCGCAGCGCCGGGCGAAGCGCCGCCGCGAGGCACGGGCGACGCTCGAGGAGGCGCTCGCCGTCTTCGAGCGCGCCGGCGCCGCGCTCTGGGAGGAGCGTGCGCGCGCGGAGCTCAAGCGCATCAGCGGGCGCGCGCCGGCTCCCGGCGCGCTCACACCTGCCGAGGAGCGCGTCGCCGCGCTCGTCGCCGAGGGAAAGACGAACCGGGAGGTCGCGGCGGCGCTCTTCCTCTCCGACCGGACGGTCGAAGGGCATCTCTCGCACATCTTCGGGAAGCTCGGCATCAGGCATCGTGCCGAGCTCGCACGGGCGCTCGACGAGCGTGAATCACGGGTGACGCCGTCTTCAAATGCGGGGGATTCGCCCGTTTCGGCGCCACGGGTCGCGCCCTAGCCTCGTCCCAGGTGGCCGCAAGGGTCCCGGGACAGGAGGAGAGAGAACGATGACTCGCACGATCTCGTTCATCGCAGTCGTCGGTGCGGCGCTGCTCGTCGCCGCGCCGGGATGGGGCAAGGGACAGCCCCTCGCGACGGATCCCGCGACCGAGGCACAGATCCTCCGCGGCCAGGCCCTCGACCGGCACTACGGGATCGGCCGGTTCGACGTCGATCCGGCGACCGAGGCCCAGATCCTCCGCGGCCAGGCGCTCGATCGCCACTACGGGCTGGGCACGTTCGCCGTGGATCCCGCGACCGAGGCGCAGATCCTCCGCGGCGAGGCGCCGTCGTCCGGCAGTGAGGTCGACTGGGCGCAGGTGGGCGTCGTTCTCGGCATCGGCATCCTGCTCGCCGCCGGTCTCTTCGTGGCGATGCGCTTCACGAGGGTCGGGCCGCTCGGCCACTGATCGCGGTCACGCACGCAGTCTGCGGCGCTCCGGCCGCCCCAAGGGGAGGGGGCGGCCGGAGCTCGTCGGGCGCGTCCCGTCAAATGCAGGGGGCGCCGGGCGCAACACGCGGGACTCGCCTGTTACGGCGCGACCACTCGGCTCCTAGCCTCGGTGCAGGGTGATCGTGATGGTCACCGCAGCGTTCGTCCTCGCGGTTCCGGCGGCCTGGGGCAAGGGGCAGCCCGTCGACCAGTCGCAGGGCTCCAACCTCGCCCAGACCGACGCTCACGAGGGCGCGGCGATCGGGCGCGACCAGATGGTGCCCGTCGACGCGTGCGTGGGGGCCGTCGCCACGACCCGCGTCATCTCGGGCGACGACCACGTCCGCATCGACCCGTCCGATCTCCCGGTCTCGGTCCCGGCGACGAGCTCGGGCCGCGAGCTCGAGTGGCCGCAGGTCGGCGTCGGCCTCGGCCTCGGCCTCGGCCTCGCCCTGGCGCTCGGGCTGTTCCTGACGGTGCGGTACACGAGGGCTCGCCCGCTGGCTCTCTGATCGCGGGTCATGCGCACTTCGGCCGCCCGAGGGGAGGGGCGGCCGAAGTGTGTTCGGCTGTCTACTCTCGTGCGGTGCCCGCTGCGCCGAAGCCGTACCGGAAGGGCCTGTGGAGACGAGGCCTGAACGCCGTCGTCCGGCCGCTAGCGCGGCTCGGGCTCACCGGCCCCCGCACGCACCTCCTCACCGTCCCTGGGCGCGTGACGGGGCGCCTGTGGGCGACTCCGGTGTCGATCGTGGCCGAGGGCGGCGAGCGCTGGCTCGTCGCGCCGTACGGATCGCGCAACTGGGTGCTGAACGCGCGTGCGGCGGGCTGGGTCGAGCTTCGGCGCGGCCGGCGCCGCGAGCGGCTCTCCGTCTCGGAGCTCGGGCCAGAGGAGGCGGTCCCCGTCCTCCGGCGCTACTACGAGCTCGCCCGGGTCACACGGCCGTTCTTCGACGTGACGCTCGACTCGCCGGAGCAGGAGTGGCTCGCCGAGGCACCGCGGCACCCGGTGTTTAGGCTGATCGCGACATGACGCGGGAGGTGCTCCTCGTGGCGGCCACCGAGCTCGAGCTGTGCGGGCACGAGGGGCTCGTCTGCGGCATCGGGCCGGTCGAGGCGGCGGCCGCGACCGCGAGGCGGCTGAGGGGCGCGAGGCCCGATGCCGTCCTCCACGTCGGCGTGGCAGGCGGTAGGAAGCTGATCCCCGGTTCGCTCGTCCTCGGCACGGAGGCGGTGTACGTGGACATCTCCGCCGAGATCCCGGTCGTCGACCGCGTCCAAGCAGATCGCGAGCTCCTCGTCGCGCTGCAGGACCGCTTCCCGGACGCCGTCTCGCTCCCGATCGCGACGACCGCCGCCGTCTCCGGTCCCGACCCGGTGCACGAGCTCCGGGTGGAGGGCATGGAGGGCTTCGGCGTGCTGCGCGCATGCGCCCTCGGCGGCGTCCCCGCGGTCGAGGTCCGCGCGATCTCGAACGACCTCGGGGAGGGCGACCGAGAGCGCTGGCGAATCCACCGCGGCCTCGAGGTGCTGGGCGAGGCCGTGCCGGCGATGCTCGGGACCCTGTCTCAGTAGCGTTCGCGGCGATGGCACGGACGACGAGGGCGACCGGCGAGGCCAGGCCCGACGCGCTGCCGCCCGAGCGTCGTACGGTCGGCCAGCTCGTCGCGGAGTCGATCCGCTTCTACGGCTCCCACTTCGCGAGGGCGCTGCCGCTGGGCCTCGTCGTCGCGGGAGCGAACCAGGCTTCGCTCGGGCTCGGGAGGGAGGCGACGACGGCGACGCTCGTCCTCGCGGCGCCGCTCTTCACGCTCGCCTTCGCGTACGCCTCGCAGCTCGTGGGCGGCAGCGGACAGACGGCTCCGCTGCGCTCGTGGATCGTCGCGCTCGGCGCGGGGACGCTGGTCTTCGTGCCGGCCGCGCTTCTCTTCCCGTGGTTCGCGCTGGCCGGCGTCCTCTGGCTGGCGCTCGCAGGGCTCTCCGTCCCGGTCGCGATCCTCGAGCACGTCACGTTCGCCGGCTCTCTTCGCCGCGGGCTCGCGCTCGGCCGCGTCGACTACGTGCACGCGGCCGGCTCGCTCGCGACGCTCGTGATCCTCTTCGTCCTCGCCCGACTAGGCCTGGCACTGCTGCTCGAGTCGCAGGCCGACAACACGGTGCGCGTGGCGGTCTTCCTCGCGGACGCGGTCATCGGGCCGCTCCTCTTCCTCGGCGGGGCGATCCTGTACGTGGACCAGGAGGCTCGGCTACGCTCGCGTGAGCGAGGAAAGGAGCGACGTGCCGACCTACCTGATGCTGACGACCCTGACCGAGAAGGGGGTCCAGACGCTGCACGCGAATCCCGGCCGACTGCGTGAGGTGAACCGCGACGTCGAGGAGATGGGGGCGAAGGTGATCCATCAGTGGGCGAGCCTCGGCGAGTACGACTTCGTCAACATCGTCGAGGCGCCCGACGACCTCACGATCGCCAAGGTGTCGGTCGCCCTCGGGGCGAGGGGCAGCGCCAAGCTCGAGTCGCTGCCGCTGATCCCGATCGAGGACCTCCTGACGACGTTCTAGCCGCGGGGGAGCGCTCGCTCGCGTCAGAGCGCGAGGAAACCAGTCTCGCGGGGCTCGACCACGAGCGGGCTCCCGGGAAGCCCCGGGCGAGGCTCGAGGTTGAACTCGCGCGGAGCGACGTCGTTCGGCGTGTCCGGGTGGAAGAGAGCGGCGAGGAGCTGGATCTGCCCACGACCGGGGCCGAGCTCCCACTGCCCGCCGCCGTACGCCCCGATGCCGTGCTCGTCGCAGTAGTCGTAGGCGGCGAAGAGACGCTCGACCGAGCCGAACCGTGACGGCTTCACGTTCACGGTGCGGGGCGGCCAGGGCAGGGCGTCGATGTCCTCGACGGAGTGGATCACGGCATCCCAGGTCACCCGGTCGCGGTGGGGCTCGAGCACGGGCGTCGTCTCGTCGGTCAGCGCGGGGTCCTCGATCCAGGCGTGGGGCAGCGCCTCCGCGACTCGGCGATACAGGTCGGGGTCGGCGGGGTTGTCGACGACCGTGCCGCGGTAGTGGCCCTTGAGGTCGACGGAGTCCACGGCGCCCGTGCTCACGAGCTCCGCGATGAGCTCGTCCGTCCACTCGGGAGTGGCGTCGAGCTTGAACCGGAGGTCCGGGTAGAAGCCTCGCCAGGCGAGAACTCGTTCCAGCGACGGGGGTGAGCCGAGGCCCATCGAGACGACGAAGGTGACGGGGGCCGCTTGGCGTCCGACAGCCTGACCGAGCGACCCGTGGGACTGGCGGAGCGCGAGGTCGAGAGCCGCGCTCTCGAACGCCCACCGGCGATAGTCGAGGAAGGCGTGCCGCTCGGGCTCCTCCTCGAACAGCGGCAGGGAGCCGACGTGCTCCGAGAACGTGTGCAGTGTCCAGGCCCCCGCGAGCGGGAGATCGGCGCCACGCGCCTGGAGCCGCTCGTGCTCCTCGGGCGTGTACGTGACGTCTTCGCCGATCCCCTCGTGGCCGCCTCCCGAGAGCCGGACGACCGTGGTCCGGCGAAGGAAGTCTGGACGCGCCTGCTGCGCGAGGCCCTCGAGCGCGTAGCTCTCGACCTCGAGCGGGAGGTCGCGGACGTTGTCGTAGAGGCTCACAGCGCGGCGAAGGCTACCGCGACCTCGGCGGCGAGCCCCGCGTTGGCGACGATGAGCTTGCGGTTCACCTCCCGCGTCCGGCCTTCGCTCCGCTCGTGCAGGAAGGAGAGCACGAACGGGGTCACGGCCTGGCCCGTCACTCCCTCTCTCGCCGCCTCGGCGACCCCTTCCTCGATCAGGCCCGAGACGTCGATGCTCTCCGGGGGCGGGCTCGCGAGCAGGAGGCCGCAGCCGCCGAGGTCCCAGTGCGCGGTGGCGACGGCCGCGGCCTCGGCGGCGCTCTCGACGCGGTCCGCGAGCCGGGGCCCGCCTGCGGCCGCGTAGAAGAGCGGGAGCGTGTCCGTGCGGAATCCGAGGACCGGGATGCCGAGCGTCTCGAGATATTCCATCGTCGCGGGGATGTCGAGCAGCGACTTCGCCCCCGAGCAGGCGACGAGAACCGGAGCCGACACGAGGGCGACGACGTCGGCGGAGACGTCGGGCGGCGAGGGGTACCCGCGGTGGACGCCGCCGATGCCGCCCGTCCCCAGGAAGCGGATCCCCGCCGCGCGTGCCACCGCCAGCGTTCCCCCCACCGTCGTCGCCCCGACGACGCCCTGCGCTGCGCAGGCGGCGACGTCGCGCGGCCCCAGCTTGCGCGCGTCGGGAGTGAAGCGCTCGAGCTCCGCCGCCTCCAGGCCGACGCGGATCCGCCCGTCCAGCACGCCGATCGTCGCGGGCACGGCTCCGGCCGCGCGCACCGCCGCGTCGCTCTCGGCCCCGACCTCCACGCCGTGGGGCGGGGGGAACCCGTGTGCGACGAGGGTCGTCTCGAGCGCGACGACGGCCCGTCCCTCCTCGAGGGCGGAGCGCACCTCCTCCGAGACGGCGAGCAGCCCGCTCACGGCATCGACCCTAGCCCGGCGACGCACCGGGCCGCCGCCTCGAGCGCGAGATCGGCGCCGCCGACGATCCAGCCGGCCGCGAGCGCGTCTCCCGCGCCCGTCGAGTCGACGACCCGCTCGACCGGCAGCGCCGTGCGCTCGTCTCCGTCGAAGGAGCAGCCGCGAGGGCCGCGCTTGAGGATCCAGGTCACACCCGGCAGCGGTCCGCCGACCGCGCGGTCCTCGTCCTCGTTGGCGAAAACGACGTCGGGAGCGAGCTCCTCGACGGCCGTGCGAAACGCGTTCGGACCGGCGTCGCGGATCGCGAGCCAGGAGGCGAGGTCGACGCTGACCGACGCCCGGCCCGCACGGGCGACCTCGACCGCGCGCAGCGCCGCGCGGCGCGAGGCCTCGCTCCCGAGCACGTGCCCGGAGACGAAGAGGTGGTCGCATCCGTTGAGCCACGGCGCTTCGATCTCTTCCGGCCGGAGGTCCGCCGCGGCGCCTCGGTCGGAGGCCATGGAGCGCTCCCCGCCCTCGGTGACGAGCGAGCAGACGACGGCGCTCCGGCTGCCGGCGGGCCCGAGGACCTCGAC
>JBOHBB010000240.1:0-8001 GCA_050698135.1 Gaiellaceae bacterium | reverse complement strand
CGCCCACCAGTGGCACGAGTCGATGCAGATCCCGAGGCGGGGGTGGCGGCCGGCAGCGTCGACGAGAGCGGCGAGCTCGTCGACCGAGCGCCCGATCGTCCCGCCGGCGCCGGCGGTGTTCTCGATGCACAGCCACAGCCGGTCCGTGGTCAGCTCGAGCAGCTCGCGGACCGCGGTCGCGACGACGCCGACCGCCCGCTCGAAGCCGTAGCCGAGGTGCGAGCCGGCGTGGAAGACGACCGCGTCGGCCTCGATCGCATGCGCGGTCTCCATCATCGACCGGAGCGCGGTGAGCGACTTCGCGCGAACCTCCGCGTCGGAGCTCGCGAGATTCACGAGGTAGAGCGCGTGGCAGGAGACGTGTCGCACCCTCGCCGCCCGGCGCCGGGCGCGGAAGCGCGCGAGCTGCTCCTCTGAGTGCTCGGTCGGCCTCCACATCTGCGGGCTCTGCGTGAACACCTGGACGCACGTGCCCCCGATCGCCGCGATCCGGTCGATCGCTTTCGAGATGCCGCCCGCGGCGGAGACGTGGGCGCCGTAGAGCACGCGTGGATCGTAGGGGCGGCGCACGGCTCGGCCTACAATCGCGCGGGTGCCCGTCCGCGTCCGCATGGCTCCCTCGCCCACCGGCCTGCTCCACATCGGTGGAGTGCGCACCTTCCTCTTCAACTGGCTCTTCGCCCGCGGGCGTGACGGCGAGTGCCTGCTCCGGATCGAGAACACGGACACGAGCCGCGAGGTCGAGGAGGCGGTCGCGCAGATCGAGGGCTCGCTGCGCTGGCTCGGCATCGACTGGGACGGGGAGACGACGTTCCAGCTCGACCGCATGGGCCGCGCCGCGGACGAGGCACGGAGGCTCGTCGCCGAGGGGACGGCCTACGAGGACGAGGGCGCGATCCGGATCCGCATGCCCGAGGACGGCGTCACCGGCTGGGAGGACGCGATCAAGGGCCGGATCGAGTTCCCGAACGCCGACCTCGAGGACCTCGTGCTCGTCCGCTCGGACGGGCGCCCGACGTACAACTTCGCCTCGCCGCTCGAGGACTGGCTCGACGGGATCACGCACGTGATCCGCGGCGACGACCACGTCTCGAACACGCCGAAGCAGCTCCGCGTCCTCGCGGCACTCGGCGCCGAGCCGCCCGTGTACGCGCACGTGCCGAGTGTGTTCGGGGAGGACGGGCGCAAGCTCTCGAAGCGGCACGGCGCGGTGTCCGTGGACGAGTTCCGCGACGCTGGCTACCTGCCGGAGGCGCTCCGGAACTTCCTCGCCCTCCTCGGTTGGGCGCCGGACGGCGAGACGACGATCATGTCGACGGACGAGCTCGTCGAGCGCTTCTCGCTCGAGCGGGTCGGCTCGAGCCCGGCGACGTTCGACTACGCGAAGCTCGACTGGATGAACGGCGTGTACCTGCGCGCCCTGCCTCCCGAGGACTACGCGGGCCGGCTGCTCGGCTACCTGCGCGAGCAGGGGCTCGACTGGCCCGAGGAGACGGTGCGCGCAGCGGCGCCGCTCGTCCAGGAGAAGATCGGGCGGCTCGGCGAGTTCCCCGAGTTCGCGGGCTTCCTGTTCCACGACGTCGAGCCCGACCCGGCACTCCTCGACGCGCGCATCCTCGGCGCTGCCGAACGCGCGCTGGCCGGCGTCGAGCCCTGGACGGCGGCTGCGATCGAAGGAGCGCTCAAGCGGCTCTGCGACGAGCTGGGGGAGAAGCCGCGCACGGTGTACCTGCCGATCCGGGTCGCGGTCACGGGCTCCCGCGTCTCTCCCGGCCTCTACGAGAGCCTCGAGCTCCTCGGTCGCGACGAGTCCCTCGCGCGCATCCGCTCGAGGGCGGCGATCGCCTCGTGAGCCGCCTGCAGGAGCTCGTCGGCGTCGAGCTCGGCCCGACGCGGTGGATCGACGTGACCCAGGATCGGATCGACGCCTTCGCGGCCGTCACCGAGGACCCGCAGTGGATCCACGTCGATCCCGAGCGCGCGGCGGATGGGCCATTCGGCACGACGATCGCGCACGGCTTCCTCACGCTGTCTCTCTGCGTGCCGATGCTGTACGAGCTCCTTCCGCCGTCGGGCGCGATGTCCGTGAACTACGGGGTCGACCGTGTCCGCTTCCCGGCAGCGGTGCCGTCGGGGAGCCGGGTCCGCGGCCGGTTCCGCGTTCGCTCGGTCGAGGAAGCGTCCATCGGCGAGCGCGCGGCGATCGAGGCGACGATCGAGTGCGAGGGCGTCGAGAAGCCGGCGTGCGTCGCCGAGCTCCTCGTCATGACAGTGACCTAACACCTTGTCCCTGGCTCCATCGGACCTGTCTGCTACCTTGGCGCGCCGGTGAAGCGCATCGTCGTGCTGTGTTGTCTGGCCGTCGTAGCGGCCACGCTCGTTCCGGGTGCCGGCGCAGGCAACTTCGACGAACAACGGATGGGCTGCACGGGTGAGGATCCTGGGATCTGTCCTGAAGGGACGGAAGGTCAGTCGTACTCGATGCCGATCTACCTGCTCGGCGACGAGGACCTCGCCTGCGCCGTCTTCACGCTGAGCTCCGGGAGTCTTCCGCTCGGGTTGAGCATCAACTCCGACGGACGGGTCATCAGCGGGACGCCCACGCAGGCGGGCACCTTCGACTTCTTCCTCTCGGTCGCGTACACCCGGGAGGCCACGTGCCCGTTCAAGAACCCATCGGACGATCCGTTCCGCATCGTCATCAACCCCGGCGTTCCCAAGCTGACGATCGGGCCGGAGCAGTCGGGTGTCCCGGTCGCGACTGTGAGCTCGCCGTACTCGTTGCAGATGACGGCCTCGGTCCCGGACTCGAAGACGTGGACGATCGCTACCGGTGCGCTGCCGGCAGGCCTGGCGCTCGGCGCGACCGATGGCCTCATCTCCGGCACTCCCACGACGGCAGGGATGTACTCGTTCACCGTTCGCGCCGAGGTCAACCCGCAGCGCGTCGACACGAAGTCGCTCGCGATCACCGTCCGCGACCGCGTCGCCATCGCGAGCGCCGTCACCCCGCCGTCCGAGGTCGGCGTCCCGTTCCTGCTCCCGCTGAGCGCGACGGGCGGCTCCGGGACGTTCACGTGGGCGCTGAGCTCGGGTGCCTTGCCGACCGGTGTCGCGCTCACCCCGACCGGGACGATCGCGGGCAGGCCGTCGGAGGCCGGCACGTTCGCGTACACGGTCACCGCCTCGGACACGGAGGGGAGGACCGGGGCCTACACGGGCACGATGACGGTCGCCGAGCGCATCGCCATCGTGCCACAGCGCTATCGACCCGCGACGGTCGGACGCTTCTACCAGGCTCGGCTGAAGTCGACCGGAGGGATCGAGCCCGCGGCCTGGAGGATCAAGCGCGGGCCGCTTCCTCGCGGCATCCGCTTCGACCGAGAGCGCGGCCTCTTCTATGGCACCCCGACGCGAGCGCGCACCTATCGCATCCAGGTGGAGATCCAGGACTCGCTCCGCGTCAGGTCGTCGGCCACGGTGACGCTCGTCGTGAAGGCCGCGAAGAAGCCGAAGAAGCGGTAGATCTCGGGCGCGTATCCTTCGGGTCGGAGGTGTGACCCATGAAGGAACGGTCAGCCAACGACGACTCCACCGTCGGTGTGCTCCTCGTCGCAGCGGAGACGGCGACGATCGGAGAGTGGCAGCCGCGGCGCGTCGAGGAGCTGAGGAAGCTCGAGCTCCCGGTCACCGAGGCCGCGGAGCACGAGCTCGTCGGCCCGTCGTACTCGCATCCGCGCGGCTCCGGGGCGAAGGCGACTGCCGCACGCTCGTCCAGCCAGCGCGACCTCTGGGAGCGGCGCATGCACGAGCACCGCGTCCGCTTCGCTCGCTCGGCGGCGGTCGACGCTGCTCGGATCGCGAAGCGGCGGGGCTGGCAGGCGGTCCTTGTCCTCGGCGATCCCCGGTGGGCGAAGCCCGCCTGCGAGCAGCTCGCTCGCGCCCGTGTCCGGGCCGTGCCGATCGACGTCGTGCTCGACTGGATGCGCCCCGCCGCCCTCGCCAAGCGGCTCACGCCGCACGTCGAGCAGGCGCTCGCCTGACGCCGGCGCTGTACGTGCCGCACGCCCTGGCCGCATGGTCTAGGCTGCCCGCCGAGATCGGGCGCGACGGCCTCCCCGAAGGCGTGCACTGGCTCCCCAAGCCGCATGCCGTACTTCCCCCCGACGCGCCCGATCTCAGATCGAGCGGACACCCGGGACGCTAGTCGCTCCGCACCTGCCCGAGTGGCCAGACGGCACCCCCCGAAGGGGTAGTCGACGATCGCATTCCGGGAAGGGAGAGTCGGGAAGTGCCGTCAGTTCCGCCGCGCCACCCGGAGGGGTCGCCTCGTGGTGCTCGGACTGCCTTCCCGCTCTCTCTCCCCGCGAGCGTGTCTACCCAGCTGCGAGGCAGTGGAAACCGCGACCTCGCATCGATCCGCTGCCCTGCGGTAGCCAGCCGGGCAACGTGCTCACGTGCGCGAGCAGCTAGCTGGTAGAGCGCCAGTCAACGTGTCCCTGGAGTCGCGAGGTGGGTTTGTCGGCGCCCAGCAATGGGCACGCTCCGAGCCGGCGACAGCGAACCGAGTCCGGAGGTAATGGATGTCCACGTTGGCCCTGATTCTCATCATCGTCGTGCTCCTTCTCGCCGTCTTCGGCGGCGTGGGTTACTACCGTCGAGGATGAGGCTGCCGTGATCGAGACACTCCGATCGCGATCCCACTGAGGGTCGGCTCGAAGCCCGTCGTTCTTCCCCTCCCCAGGGGCGAGGATGGGTTGGCCGGCCTTGCCGCTCGAGCTCGCGAGCGGCTGCGCAACCCAGCCGTAGTGGAGTCCTTTGAGGCGGCGCTAACGCGTCGCCCAGGCGAAGGCAAACACTGCGACGCACGCGACCGCGAAGACGAGCCCGATCCAGAGGGCTGTCATGAGACCAAGCATCACCGCGACGAGGGCGGCGACATACACGACTCCCGCAATCAACTGTTCCCCCTTCCCCAAGGCAGGCTGTACCCGCATCGCCCGCGCTCCAACCTCCTCAAAGAGGTTCCCCTTGTGCGGGTGGAATGGATTGTCGGAGGGCGAATCTCTTTCCACCGGGTCCAGAGCCGGCACCGCTGGGCTCCAACCAGACACGAGCTTGCGCTGCGAGCGGCGGTCACATGCTGGACGAGACGAACCATCACCAGCACACGTGCGCCGATAACGCCGACACGAGCGAGAGAGGCACGTCACGCACCGCGCCATCTTCGGGCGCTGTGCTCAAGGTCGGCTCAAAGCTGGGCGATCCCCCCGCCCGAGGCGCGGCGCTCGAGCTCAGCTCGCAGACCAGCCCTACCTGCCGAAGAAAGCCCGTTGCAGCCGGTGGAGTTGGGACGGTGTAAGCCGCGGAGTCGAGAGCGCCTCCACGACCTCATCCGCAAGTTCCCTCTGTTCTGTCGGAATCGTCGGCGGGTCGGTCCAGCTCAGACGAGCGCGAACGTGCTCGTTGAGCCGGGGAGAGCGTGTGAGCTTGTCGGCGAGTCGATGCAACTCACGCACCTGATCGAGCAGCGACTCGAAATGCTCCTCCTCCACGGCGACTCCCGAAGCTTGCCCAGACATCGTACGTCGCCAAACAGCACAGTTCGAGCAGTTCCTCAGGCCGAGAGCGCGCAGCGTGACCACCGGTTTCCACTCTCCGTCGAACCGTTTGCATGAAAGAACGGATCTGTCCGTGGAGCCAGACCGAGACTGAGGCTCCCGCGTGAGACTCTCGCCTCGGATCGGGAGCCGGTAAGAGACGTTGAACGCGGTGATCACGGCCACGCCCGGCACGGGTGGCACAGCGCCAAGCTACGAGTTCAGCTCGACCTGATCCTCGACGGCCTGGAGCGGATGGCCTTGGGCTAGGTCGGCGAACGGCGCCCGCGGCCCGGTAACCGCAGCCGGCGGCGCCACCCGCCGTCGCCGATCACCGAGACGACGGTCTGCGCGAGGTGCGGACAGCCGGTCGAGGGGAAAGCATCCCGCCGGTGCCGGTGGAGAACGAGGAACATGTCCCCCGGCGGCGCGTCCCGGTAGAGGCGGCCGAGGCGCAGGCGCTCGATCG
Organism: Gaiellaceae bacterium; assembly: GCA_050698135.1. GTDB lineage: Bacteria > Actinomycetota > Thermoleophilia > Gaiellales > Gaiellaceae > GMQP-bins7. The sequence goes on along the minus strand of JBOHBB010000240.1, from coordinate 1,932 downwards.
CGGCGAGCGTGGGCGTGTAGATCGCGTCGTACCAGTCCGCCGCGATCTCCGCGTTCTCGAGCACGCGTCCGCGTCCCCGCATCATGTGGTAGCCGTGCACCTGGACGTTCTCCAGCAGCTCGAGGTAGTGCGCGGGCCGGCTCACCGGGACGCCCACGCCGGGGCGCGCCTCGGCGAGCCCGCTGTCCTCGAGAAAGATCCGCTCGAGCTCCCGGAGGACGACGTCGAGCATGTCCGCTCCGGCGGGGAGAGGGACACGCGCGATGAGCTCGGTGACGTCGGCGTCGATCATCTCTGCACCTCCGCGCCGCGCGAGGGCGGCGCGGTGATGACCGTCGATCACGAAGTACGCCTCGCCCAGCTTGACCACAACGATCGGCGGGAATGCGCCGTCGGCGAACGCGCTCTCGAGCGAGCGCAGCCGGTCGCGGCTGAAGGCGTGCAGCGGACGGAAGTCGCGCGTGAACGAGCTGGCGCGGCCGTCCGTGCCGACGAGCGCGTCGAGCGGGATCGCGCGGACGCCCAGGTACCGGCGCCCGAATGGCTTCAGCCGCCGCTCGACCTCGTCGAGTTCGAGCAGGCGGTCGCGGGGACGGGTCCTCAGTCCCTTCATCTCGAGGTCAAGCGTACAACAGGCACCTTCTGGACTCGATCAGGCGTACCGGTAGAGCCTCCTAGGGCTCGCCGGCGCGATTCGGAGGCCAATACCGCGCATCGACTCGGCCGATGATGCTCGCGCGCGGAACTGTTCCCCAGCGTCGCGAGTCGCAGGACATCGTGCGGTTGTCGCCGAGCACGAAGTAACCCTCCTGTCGGCTTCGCGGCCACTCCCCGCTCTCACCGCCACGGTAGCCAGCGGCGAGGTACGGCTCTCTTAGCCGGACCCCGTCGATGAGAACCTGGCCGCTGCGCATGGAGACTCTCTCGCCGGGCAGTCCGATGATCCGCTTGACGTACGCGCCGCCAGCGTTGCATGCGGACTCGACTGCGGCCGGCGCGTTGAAGACGATGATGTCGCCCCGTTCTGGCGCATGGAACCGGTACACGATCCGGTTCGCGATCACCCGGTCGGAGACTCGCGCCCTGCAACCATCCGCAGGTTTTCCGCAATGCAGCGTCGGCTCCATCGAGGACGTAGGAATCCGGTAGGGCTTGGCGACCTCCGCCTGGAAGACGAGGACTCCGACGACCGCCAGGCAGAGCGTGAGCGCCCAGTCGAGCAATGTCCGGAATGGCCTGGGCAGCCGCGACAGCGAGCGATCGAAGATGCGCACGTCCTCGAGGATGCCAGTCATTGGGGAAGCGCGCAGCCGATTCGGGCGCCAATGCGACCCCCGGGGCCTTCGCCTGCCGAGAGTGATGTCGCCTGAAGGGAGCCGGGGACGGACCCGTTTGCTCAGGCCCGTCCCCCTGGATCGCTCTAGTTGGTGTTCGAACCTTTGAGCTTGCTGCGCGTGGCCGTGTAGATGTCTGACATTCCTTCGGGGCCGGGTGCGCGGCCGAAGTAGAGCGTCTGTGCGTCCCAGGAGAGGGAGGGGCGGGACTCTGCCGCGCCGGTGTTCACCGCCGCTCCGAGGTTGACCGGCGCCGCCCAGGGCTCGTCGGTCGAGGTGCGGGTCGACGACCAGATGTCTTGTCCGAGTGAGCCGGAGCGGTTGGACGAGAAGACGATCTCGAGCCCGTCCTTGCGCAGGTTCGGCTGAATGTCGTTGCCGGCGCTGTTCAGCTCGACAACGGCCGAGGCTGGGCCGAAGTCCCCGCCGTCCGGCCGCTCGCTGACGAAGAGATCGCCGGGAACGGTCGCGGAGCTCGTCGAGAAGTAGAGTCGTGCCGTCTCGTCGGCCTCGATGTACGCGGGGCCTTGCTCGTCGAGTGCGCTATTGGGTCCCTCGGGCGCGCAGGCGAGGTGGTCGGGCTCGCTCCAGCCGTGCG
>JBOHBB010000239.1:0-1959 GCA_050698135.1 Gaiellaceae bacterium | reverse complement strand
GTCCACCGGCCCGCCGGCCCGCGTCCAGGCGAGAAGCGTGGCGCGCTCGCCCGCGCCCAGCGTGCGCTCCTGCTCGCCGACGAACGCCGGCGAGCGCGGCCCTGGAGGCCACGGAGGCATGACGCGGGCTTGCACGGCGGCCTCGATCAGCTCGGACCGGGACGAGATCTGCCGCGCGGTCTCCAGGGGAAACGGCGCGATGCCCCCGACGCGGTGGCAGCCCGTGCACTTCTCGCGGACGACCGGCGCGACGTCCCGGGTGAAGCTCGGGGTCGCCGACGGCGAAGCCTGCCGCTCGTTGCCGTGCGTGGTCGCGAGAGCAGCCAGCGGGATCCCGAGCGCGAGCAGGCCTGCGACGGCGAGCGCGGCCCTCGTGCTGATGCGGCTATGCGCGCTGGGCGTCATAGGTGCCCCAGAGGTCGCGTAGCGTGCCGCAGATCTCGCCGACCGTGCAGTGGGCCCGGAGGGCCTCGCGGAGCGGGGGGAGGAGGTTCGCGTCGGTCTCGGCGAGGCGCCGCACCTCGGCGAGGGCCGCTTCTGCCGCGGCACCGTCCCGCTCCGCGCGGACGCGCGCCGTGCGCTCGCGCTGTCGCCGCTCGCTCTCCGGGTCGACCTGGAGCAGCTGGACCCGCTCCTCCTCGTCCTCGCCGAACTCGTTGACCCCGACGACGACCCGGTCGCCCGACTCGACACCGGCCTGGTGGCGGAATGCCGCCGACTCGATCTCCCCCTGGATGAAGCCCTGCTCGATCGCGGCGACCGCGCCCCCGAGGTCGTCGACGCGCTCGATCAGCTCCCGTGCGCGCTCCTCGAGGTCGGCGGTGAGCGCCTCGACGAAGTATGCGCCTCCGAGCGGATCGGCGGTGTCGGTGCCGCCTGCCTCGTGGGCGAGGATCTGCTGGGTGCGAAGGGCGATCCGCGCCGCGCGCTCCGAGGGGAGCGCGAGCGCCTCGTCGAAGGAGTTCGTGTGCAGGGACTGCGCGCCGCCGCACACGGCGGAGAGCGCTTGGATCGCCACGCGCACGACGTTGTTCTCGGGTTGCTGGGCGGTGAGCGTCGAGCCGCCCGTCTGGGCGTGAAAGCGGAGCGCCGTCGCTCGCGGGTTCGTCGCGCCGAAGCGCTCGCGCATGATCTCCGCCCACAGCCGCCGCGCGGCGCGGAACTTCGCGACCTCCTGGAAGAAGTGGTTGTGGGCGTTGAAGAAGAACGAGAGCCGCTCGCCGAAGGAGTCGGGCGAGAGCCCCGCACCGATCGCGGCCTCGCAGTACGCGATCCCGTTCGAGAGCGTGAACGCGAGCTCCTGGGCTGCGCTTGCCCCCGCCTCGCGAATGTGGTACCCGGAGATCGAGATCGTGTTCCAGTGCGGGAGCCGTTCCGCGCAGTACGCGAACAGGTCCGTCGTCAGCCGCATCGAGGGGCGCGGCGGGAAGATGTAGTTGCCGCGAGCGACGTACTCCTTCAGCACGTCGTTCTGCACGGTGCCGCGGAGCTTCTCCCCGGGAACCCCTTGGCTCTCGCCGACGAGCTCGTAGAGGAGCAGCAGTAGCGCCGCCGGCGCGTTGATCGTCATCGACGTCGAGACGTCGCCCAGCGGAATCTCCTCGAGCAGCACCTCCATGTCGGCGACCGAGTCGATGGCGACGCCCGTCCTCCCGACCTCGCCCTCGGCGAGCGGGTCGTCGGAGTCGTAGCCGAGCTGCGTCGGGAGGTCGAAGGCGACCGACAGCCCCGTCTGGCCGCGCGCGAGGAGGTACCGGAAGCGGGCGTTGGTCTCCTCCGCCGACGCGAAGCCCGCGTACTGCCGCATCGTCCACGGACGGCCGCGGTACATGTCCGGATAGGGCCCGCGCGTGAACGGGAACTCGCCGGGCAGCTCGGTTCCCGGCCCCTCGGCGTCCTCGACCGTGTACACGGGCTTGACCTCGATGCCCGAGTCAGTCTCGCGCCGCCCCTCGGTGG
>JBOHBB010000238.1:0-7170 GCA_050698135.1 Gaiellaceae bacterium | reverse complement strand
CAAGGGCATCGCTGATTAGCCACGCCTGGATGGGATAACCGCTGAAAGCATCTAAGCGGGAAGCCCACCTCAAGATGAGACCTCCCATCTCCTTTGAGAGAGTAAGGGCCGTGGAAGACCACCACGTCGATAGGCGGGACGTGCAAGCGCAGCAATGCGTTCAGCGGACCCGTACTAATTGCCCGAGGTCTTGACTTCGAACACGTCGAATGCTGCTATGGAGTTTTGAGGGTGAGCGTGCGCCGATCGCGGCAAGCACCTTCCTCGACAATTTGGGCGGTCATAGCGGCGGGGGTACACCTCTTCCCATTCCGAACAGAGAAGTTAAGCCCGCCAGCGCCGATGGTACTCGGGGCGCAAGCCCCCGGGAGAGTAGGACGCCGCCCATCTGATTCGTGGGGGAACCCCTGGTTCCCCCACGAGCCCTCCTCTGACGCAGCGTCCCGCTGTGATCTCGCTTGGGCTCCCGCCGGGCACGGCCCGGCTCCGCCCGCCGATGGCTGCGCCGCCTCGTACCCACAGGGCATTCGTAGACTTGCCGCTATGGAGATCCGCGACGGGGATCTCGTCCTCCGCCCGTGGACCGAGGACGACGTGCCGGCGCTCGTCGTCGCGTGCAACGACCCCGAGATTCCGCGCTGGATCCCGTTCATTCCGGCTCCGTACACCGAGGCGGACGCCCTCGACTTCATCCGCGGCGAGTCGCGCCCGGACATCGACCACTCGTTCGCAATGACACTCGAGGGTGATCTGGCGGGATCCATCGGGATGAAGCTCAACTCCCCCGGCTACCGTGGTCAGATCGGGTACTGGGTTGCAGCGCCCGCACGAGGGCGGGGCCTGTGCACCCGAGCGCTCAGGCTGCTCTCGCGCTGGGGCCTCGACGACCTCGCGCTCCAGCGCCTCGAGCTGATCACCGATCCCGACAATGTCGCGTCGCAGCGCTGCGCGGAGAAGGTCGGCTTTCGACGCGAAGGCGTTCTCCGCGCGCACCTTCGCCATCCCGGCGGTCGCATCCGCGACTCGGTGATGTTCTCGCTGCTACCCGGTGAGCTCGTCGGCTGACGCGACACGACCGTTCCCGCCGGCGCCCAACTCCCGCAGTCTCCGGATGCGCTCCTCGAGGGCGGGGTGCGTCTTGAACATGCGCGCGACGCCCTCGTTCTCGAATGGGTCGATCGGGTAGAGCGGCTCGGTGGCCGGCGACGCCGCGAACTCGACGAGCTCGGACGCACGGTCGAGCCGCATGAGGGCGTCCGCGAGATCGTGCGCTCCTCCGGTCGCTGCCGCGGCGAGCGCGTCCGCCCGAAGCTCGCGCTTCGGCGAGAGGAGGACGTGGACGAACGCTGCGGCGATCGGTGCGAAGGCGTAGAGCAGGATCCGGGAGAACCAGCCCCCGATGCGACTCGTCTCGACGAGGGTCGCCGCGAACAGGACGACGAAGGTCTGGACGAGGACGTCGCGCCTGCGAACGTGCGCGAGCTCGTGCGCGATCGCCGCCGCGAGCTCCTCGGGCCGAAGCGCCTGGAGGGCGCCCGCGGAGACGGCGAGCGTCGAGCTCGTCGGCCCGCGTCCGACGGCGAAGAGCCGGGGAAAGCCGTCGGGGATCACGTAGAGCTGCGGAGGGCGGACTCCGAGCCTGGCGGCCGTCGTGTCGGCCGCCGAGCGGAGCAGCGGGTCCTCGGCGAGCGCGAACGGGCGGGCGCCGAGCATCCCGAGCAGGGCCCGGTCCCCGTACCGGTAGACGCCGGTCGCCGCGAGCAGAGAGCAGAGCCCGAAGAGGAGCGCGGTCGTCGTCCCGCCGATGACCCACCCGAGGCCGCCGAGGAGCCCCGCCAGGAGGGCGACGAGGAGCCACGCCTTCGCCAGGTTGAGCACGGCCGCCCCACGCGGCGCGGGCAGGGTGGTACTAGCTCTCGCCGCCGTCTTCCTCGGTCAGGCTGCGCGGTGGCCAGTCCGGTTCGGGCGCGTCGCACCGGCTCGAGCAGTGGAGCGAGGCGACGTTCTGGAGCGGGATGAGGATGTGCCCGTTGAGCTCGACGTGGGGGACGTCCTCGATCGAGCAGTACGCGGTCAGCGTGCCCTCCTGGTACTCGCCGCCGAAGAGGGCGACCTCGACCTGCTCGCCCTTGTACTTGTTCGTGTAGTCCTCGATGGGTCGGAGGCTAGCCGAATCCCGCATGGTTACGTGGTCGTGCCTGCCGTATTTTGCGCCTAATTGCTGTGCTGGTGATGCGTCTCCATCGTGGGCAACGCGTCGACGCTGAATCTCACGCTCGAGGATCTCCTGAGCTCGTCGTAGCCCCGACGGCTAAAGCCACGTCATGCCGCCGGACCACATCCCGTCCGAGCGGTTTCTGTCCCTGCTCGGGCGCGAGGGCAGGTAAACCTGCACCATGACGACCACAGAGGCACCATGACAAGAGCGGATCCACCAGTCATGCCGAATGAAGAGGTCGCGCCGTCGGTTCGTGCGCAGCTGCTCGCGACGGAGCATTGGAGTCTGCTGGCGTCGCGAAGTACCACCCAGCACGAGTTGCTCGTGCGGATCGCGATGTTCCTGACGCTCGTCTCGGCCAGCGTCGTGAGCCTCGCGCTGATCGGGCAGGCGACGGACTTCGACGGACGCTTCGACACATTCACGATTGTCCTCTTCTCGATCCTGCTTCTCGTCGGCACGCTCACGCTGCTCCGTATCTACAACGGCAGCGAAGAAGACAACGCGTATGTGATCGGGATGAACAGGCTTCGAGCTGCCTACGCGGAGCTGGACCCTGGGATCGACCGCTACTTCATCACGTCCACGCACGATGACGCCCGAGGGATCGGCCAGACGTACACCTACTTCCCACACAGCTCCTGGCTCGTACAGCTCTTCGCGAGCAGCGCGATGTTCATCCTCGTCGTGGACGCTGTCGTTGCTGGCACCCTCGCAGGGCTCGTGGCGAATGCGGCCGATGCCTCGGGCACGGTGGTCGGGATGGCGTCGGCGGCTGCGGGTGCCAGCTACATCGCGGCGTGGGCGTTGTTGGTCGTGCGTCGGGTCACGTCCACGGAGCGTGGATACGAAGCGTTGTTTCCACACCCGAGCGAACGCGCTAGTTGAGGCAACGGTTCCGAACGAAACAGGCACCTGCGGGTGCCTTTCTTCGTGCTGGTGGTGCCTGGGTGGTGCCTCGGCCCTCTAGCTGCGCGCCGCAAGCCCGCATGAGGACTCAGAGCTCGTGCGTGTTCGTGTCGTCCTCCACGCGGCGGTCAGTCTCGTCGCTGCACCGTGTCCCCCTCGACCGTGAGACGGACGATGGCGCAGTTGACGAGCGGCTCGAAGAGCGGCCGGGCGTCCTCGAAGGACAGGCCGTGCGAGGCGGCGATGGCGGAGCGGATCGGCCCTCCGTGCGTGACGACAGCCACGTGCTCACCGTCGTGAGTCACAGCGAGCGCCAGCAGAGCGGCCACGACTCGCGCGTCGAGCTCGTCGTACGTCTCGCCGCCGTTCCAGCCGGAGCTCCATGCGAGCTTCGTCACCTCGGGGAAGCGGGCTCTCACCTCATCGATGGTCAGCCCTTCCCAGGAGCCGACGTCGATCTCTCGCATCGGCTCGCTCGTGCGTACGGGGAGACCCAGCCGCTCACCGACGATGTTCGCCGTCTCGGCTGCGCGTCGAAGCGGGCTCGTGTAGAGGGCCGTCACGCGCTCCGCTACGAGACGCTCCGCGAGATCCCGCGACTGCGCGCGCCCCGCGCCGTTCAGAGGCCTGTCTGCATGGCCCTGAAACCGGCGCTCGCGGTTCCAGTCCGTCTCGCCGTGCCGGACGAGGACGATGGTCGTCGCCACGGGGGATACGCTAGCCGTCGCCCGTGGACCTCGGACTCGGCGGCAAGGGGTGTCTCGTGACCGGCTCGACCGGGGGGATCGGGCTGGAGACCGCGCGGCTGCTCGTCGCCGAGGGCGCGGGAGTCGTCACCTGCGGGCGGAGCGGAGCGCCGGGCATCGGCGAGGTGGAGCACGTCACCGGCGATCTCTCGCAACCCGGCATGCCCGAGCGCGCCGTTCGCCGGGCCGCTGCGGCGCTCGATGGCCTCGACGTCCTGGTGAACAACGCGGGCATCGCCCGGCACGCGCGGTTCGAGGATGTCCCCGACGAGGAGTGGGACGCGTACTGGCAGCTGAACGTCATGAGCTACGTGCGCGCGATCCGGGCTGCGCTCCCCCACCTCGGACCGGGGAGCGCGATCGTCAACGTCTCCTCGACGGCCGGCAAGCGGCCCTCGACGGGGATGCCGCACTACTCGGTCACGAAGGCTGCGGTGCTCTCGCTCTCCAGGCTCGTCGCGGACCTGTACGCGAAGGACGGGATCCGCTGCAACGCGGTCACGCCGGGGCCGACCGCGACCGAGGCGTGGCTCGGCGAGGGCGGGCTCGCCGACCAGCAGGGTGGAGACCGCGCAGACGTGCTCGCGTAGGTCGGCGCCGCCCGCCCGCTCGGGCGCCTGGCGACGCCCGAGGAGATCGCCGCCGTGATCGTCTTCCTCTGCTCCGGCCGCGCGTCCTATGTGACCGGCGCCGCGTGGTCGGCGGACGGCGGGACGGTGCCCATCATCGTCTGATGACCCCGTTCGACGAACGGATCCGCGCGCTCGAGGAGGACCTGTCGCCGTTCGCGGCTCGCTCGTTGGCGACCCGCGGGCGCGAGCTGCCGGAGGAGGAGTGCGAGGTTCGGACGCCCTTCCAGCGAGACCGGGACCGGATCGTGCACTCGAAGCCGTTCCGCCGGCTGAAGGGGAAGACGCAGGTCTTCATCGACCCGCAGGGTGACCACTACCGGACGCGGATGACCCACACGCTCGAGACGACGGCGATCTCTCGCGTCGTCGCACGCGCGCTGCGGCTGAACGAGGACTTGACCGAGGCGATCGGGCTCGGCCACGACATGGGGCACACGCCGTTCGGGCACGCGGGCGAGGACGCGCTCGACGATGCGCTCCGCGAGCGCTTCGGCCGGAGGTTCCGGCACAACGAGCACTCGTACCGGATCGCGCGCTCGCTCAACCTCACGCACGAAGTCTGCGACGGGATCCTCACGCACACCGGCGAGCGCGAGCCGGAGTCGCTCGAAGGGAAGATCGTCCGCCTCGTCGACCGCGTCGCGTACATCAACCACGACATCGACGACGCGGTGCGGTACGGGCTCCTCGACGAGGATGACCTTCCGCACGAGGAGATCGCCGTCCTCGGCTCGACCGGCTCGGCGCGGATCGACCGGCTCGTGCACGACATCGTCGACTCCTCGGAGGGCGCCGACGACGTCCGCCAGTCGACCGAGGTGGGGGAGGCGATGCTCTCGCTCCGTGCCTTCATGTTCGAGCGGGTCTACCTCGGGCCGCAGGCCGCGCCCGAGCACGCGCGTGCCCACGAGGTCGTGCACGCCATCTTCGACCACCTCGTCGGCCGCGGCGACGACCCGGACGAGATCGTCGACTACATCGCCGGGATGACCGACCGCTTCGCGCTCGTCTACGCCGACTCGCTCTGAGTCGAGGCGAGGAGCGCCTCGATCGTCGCGATCGTGTGGCTCGCGTCCACCGAGCGGAAGAAGTCGAGCGCCTTCGTGAGCTCCGCCTCGCCTTCGGCTCGCTCTCCGAGGCCGATGAGCTGCTCGCCGGCGCTGAGACGCAGGACGGCCTCCATCCAGCGATTTCCGGTCGGCGAGACCAGCTCGGCGGCGGACAGAGGGTCGCCCTTCAGGGCGAGCCGCGTCGCGGATCGCCATACGACGTCGCGTCGTGGCGGATTCGCATCCAGCGCCTGCAGCAGCTGTTCGCGGATACCGAGCGGGTCGAGGAAGGGGATCAACTCCAGGACGCCGCCACGCGCGCTACCCGTCTCTCGGATGATCGTGATCGCCTCGTCGGCCAGAGCGCGTGCCGCCTCGAGTTCCCCGCGATCCGCGTACGTGGTCGCGCAGATCGTCAACGACGAGGCGACCTCGGTTCGGTCGCCCTGGACGCGCGCGAGCTCGACGGCCCTTCGATGATCTGCGACGGCACCGGCCGCGTCGCCCCGCGCGCGCCGGATCGAGCCGCGGAGACCGCGCATCGAGGACTCGTTCGTGTGTGATGCCCCCGCTTCGCACGCCGCGATGAACTCGTCCAGGGCTTCCATCGCGGCGTCCCAACGTCCGCGGAAGACGTCCACGTAGATGAGATTCGTCCTGACGAAGCGCGCTCCCTCGAGGTCACCGAGGCGCTCCGAGAGGCGCATCGACTCCGCGTAGAGCTCCTCGGCTCGCCCCATGTCACCCACGAAGAAGGTCTCGACCGCCAGGTTGTTGACGATCGTGCCCGCGATGGGTGAGTCGATCTCGAGTGCGATCTCGAGTGCGTGCTCCATGTCCTCGATACCGGATGCGTCGCCGACGGCGTTCTTCGCCATGCCCACTGACGTCAGCGCGTGCGCGCGGAGCTCTTCGAGCCCGAGCTCCCGGGCCATCGCGAGAGCGGACTCGGCGAGGCGGCGGCCGTCCTCGAGGTCCTCCGCGATGACGCGCGTGCGTGCGGAGACGGCGAGCACCCGTGCCGCCGACGCGGAGACCGAGTCGCCGGCGAGCTCCTCCGCCCGCGCAAGGTGGGCGCTCGTCGTCTCTCCCTCACCTCGATACCAGGACACCTGCGCGAGATACGACTCCGCCTCGGCCGCCAGGTCCGTGTCGCCTGCCTCGACGAGCGCGTCTCGCGCGGTCTCCAGAGCGGCCCGTCGTCGTTCCTCATCGAAGGCCCAGTAGAGCGCTCGGGCCTGTCGGAACATGAGCTCGGGCCGCTCCGCGTCGTCTTCCGGCCAGAGAGCGAGCGCGTCCTCGTACTGCGCCGCGGCAACCGGATAGCTGTTCAGACGGAAGGCGCGGTCGCCGGCGTCGCGGAGCGCGAGCCGCGTGCGTTCGGCGATCTCGTCGTCGTCGCTACCCGACGCACGCACGAGCTCGAGTGCCGAGCTCCAGTGGTAGGCGAGCATCTCCGCGTGGTCCTCCGGCCGGCCGAGGCTCGCGATCCACTCGGCGGTCGAGCGGTGCTTCGCCGCGCGGTCGGCACGGGCGATCTGCCCGTAGGCGACGTCGCGTACGAGCGCGTGCGCGAAGGCGAACTCGCTCTCCCCCTCGAGTGACGAGCGCCGCTG
>JBOHBB010000237.1:0-4370 GCA_050698135.1 Gaiellaceae bacterium | reverse complement strand
CGTTCCGGTCGTGCTCGCGCGCCAGCTCGCCGATGTATGCCGCCGCGTCGTTCACGATCTTGCGGCGGAGATCCTTCGAGATGTCCTGGCCGCCGAGCGAGATCGGCGTCGACGAGCCGATGTTCGTCTGCGGCGCCATTGCGGCGACGTCCGCGGCCATCGCGATCACGGCTCCTGCGGAGTCCGCGCTCGACCCGGGTGGGCCGACGTAGACGACGACGGGGACCTCGGCGGCGAGGAATCGCTTCACGATCCCGCGCATCGACGAGGCGAGACCACCCGGCGTGTCGAGAACGAGCACCACGGCCGCGAAGCCCTCGTCCTCGGCGCGCTCGACCGCGTTCTCGATGTACTCCTGCGTGACCGGGTTGATGTCGTTGTCGAGGTGAACGGCGAGGACTCGCGGCCGCTCGTCCTGGCCCGCGGCCGTCGCCGGCACGAGAAGCACGAGCGCGACGACCGCGACGAGAAACCCCCGCAAAGAGCGGATCCGCACCGGTGTAAGGATTCTATCAGCGGAGGGTTTTGCACCCTTGCCCGCGAAGGCCGTCGCGGCCACCCTGACACGGCCCTCCATGCGCCGAGCCATCACTCTTCTCGCCGCCGCGGCGCTCGCGGCCTCGTTCGCCCCCGACGCGCTCGCCGGCCCGACGGCGGTGAGCGCCGCCGAGGTGGCTCCCGGGGTCGTCGCGCGCACCGTCTCCGGCGAGGGGAGCTCGACGCGTTTCACCCTCGCCGGGATCCACTGGCGCGGCCCCGGGAGCGTCGAGCTCCGGACACGGTCGCTCGTCACCGGTCGCTGGAGCAGCTGGCGAGGCGCGGCGCCGGAGGCCGAGGATCGGCCCGACCTCGGCTCGGCCGAGGCGGCGCGGCGAGCGCGGTGGCGCATCGGGAGCCCCTGGTGGGTCGGCCCCTCCGACCGGCTGCAGACCCGCACGGTCGGCCAGGTGTCGCGCGTCCGCGCCTACTTCGTCTGGAGCCCCGAGGTGAGGGTGCCGTACCGGTCACCGGCGGCGACCTCTGCACCGCCGATCGTGCCGAGGCTTTCGTGGGGAGCGAGCGAGTCGATCCGTCGCGGACCCCCGACGTACGCGCCGGCGGTTCGCTTCGCAGTCGTGCACCACACTGCGGGTCGAAACGACTACACGCGAGCCCAGGCGGCGGCGGTCGTCAAGGCGATCCAGCTCTACCACGTGCAGGGGAACGGTTGGAACGACATCGGCTACAACTTCCTCGTCGACCGCTTCGGGACGATCTACGAGGGGCGGTACGGCGGGGTCGAGCGCAACGTCGTGGGTGCCCATGCGCTCGGGTTCAACACCGGCTCGGTGGGAGTCGCGCTGCTCGGAACCTACGGGACCGCCGCGCCGTCCCGCGCGGCGGAGGAAGCGGTCGCGAAGCTTCTCGCCTGGAGGCTCGATCTCGCGCACGTCGACCCGACCGCTTTCACGACGGAGATCTCCGGTGGGAGCGAACGCTTCGCACAGGGCCTGCCGGTGCTCCTGCGCTCGGTCTCGGGCCACCGCGACACAGGATTCACCGAATGCCCGGGCGACCGGCTCTACGCGCGGCTGAACGCGCTCGCGGCGTCCGCGACCGCGATCGGGCTGCCGAAGCTCTACGAGCCGCGGGTGGAGACGAGTGGGCGCGTGACCCGCTTCCGGGGGCGACTCTCGTCGTCGTTGCCGTGGGTCGTTGCCGTCACGGACGCGGACGGCGCCGAGGTCGCTCGAGGGACGGGGACGGGGATCGCGATCGACTGGACCTGGAACGCGTCCTCGGCGTCACCGGGCAGGTATTCGTGGTCGATCGGAGCGGGCGGCGCGCGTCCCGCCACTGGGTCGCTGCGCGTCGCAGGCGCCGAGGCGCCGGTCATCGCCGACGTCGCGGCGGTGCCAGGCGTGATCAGCCCGAACGGCGACGGCCAGGCGGACACGTCCACTGTGTCGTACCGCTTGACCGCCGCAATGAACATCACCGTGGAGGTCACGGATTCGCTGGGAGGAGTCGTCGCGACGCTCGTCGACAGGGTGTGGACGCAGCCGGGCACCCACACCGTCGTCGTGGACGGAGCCGCGCTGGCCGATGGGAGCTATGTCGTCGTGCTCACCGGGAGAACGGCGGCCGGGGGCGAGCTCCGACAGTCGGTGTCGCTCACGGTGAGCAGGACTCTCGGCCTCGTCGCCGTCTCGCCCGCTGTGTTCTCGCCGAACGGCGACGGTCGCCGCGACGTGCTCAGGCTGTCCTTCTCGCTGGCTGTGGCCGCGGATGTGCGCGTCCTCGTCCTCCGCGAGGGACGCTGGGTGGCGACCCCGCTCGCGTCGAGCCTCCAGGCCGGTGCGCAGCGTCTCACCTGGGACGGGATGCGAACGTCGGGCCCGCTGCGCGACGGCGACTACTCGGCGGTCGTCGAGGCGAGCGACCTGCTGGGCACGACCTCCTTCGCCGTCCCGTTCGCGTCGGACAGCACTCCTCCGCGCGTGCAGTTCCTGCGCGCGCTCCCTCTCCGTCTCCGCGTCAGCGAGCCGGCGGCTCTCACAGTGCGCGTGAACGGGACGGTCGTCCGGCTGAAGACGGCAAAGGCGGGAGTGGTGCGTGTGCCGTTCCGCGGCGTCGTCCAGCGGGCGCGCGCCGTCGCGTGGGACGAGGCGGGCAACCGAGGCGACACGGTCTTCCGAGCGCCGCCGGGGAAGGCCGGACAGCGCGAGTAGACTCGCGCCGTGCGGAACCCGCTTCCCGCGGCGCCGTTCGGCCAGGACGTCATCGAGTCGATCCTGCCGCACCGCGCTCCGTTCTTGCTCATCGACGAGGTCACCGAGCTCGAGGCCGGGCGCCGCGTCGCAGCACGGCGCGAGGTCCGTGCGGACGACTGGTGGTTCCCCGGTCACTTCCCGGACCGTCCGGTGATGCCTGGCGTGCTGATCGTCGAGGCCATGGCGCAGGCGGGCGCGGTGGCGGTGCTGATCGAGGAGGAGAACCGCGGGAAGATCGCATTCTTCGCCGGCATCGACGACTGCCGCTTCAAGCGGATCGTCGAACCGGGAGACACGCTCTCGCTCGTGTGCGAGATCGACGCGATGCGCGGGCCGATCGGCCGTGGTCGTGCGACCGCCCATGTCGGGGACGAGCTCGCCGCCCGCGGCACCCTGACCTTCGCGGTGGAGCGATGATCGGGTCTGCGACCGGGCCGCGGATCGGGATCACCGGGCTCGGCACGCACGTTCCGGAGCGCGTGCTCACGAACGCCGAGCTCGCGAAGATCGTCGATACCTCGGACGAGTGGATCGTCGAGCGCACGGGGATCCGCGAGCGGCGCATCGCCTCCCAGGACGAGGCGTTGACCGACATCGCGCTGCCGGCGGCTCGTGCGGCGCTCGACGAGGCCGGAGTCGAGGCGGCCGACATCGACCTTCTCGTCTGCGCGACCGTGACCCCCGACATGATGTTCCCGACGTCGTCGGCGTTGCTCGCGGACGAGCTCGGCATGCCGAAGGCGGCGGCCTACGACCTCCTCGCGGGCTGCACGGGGTTCGTCTACGCGCTCGCCCAGGCGTATGCGATGCTCTCCGCCGGGCTGGCGAAGCGCGCGCTCGTCGTCGGGGGCGACGTCCTCTCGAAGATCCTCGACTGGCAGGATCGCTCGACGCTCGTTCTCTTCGGCGACGGCGCCGGCGCAGTGGTGCTCGAGGCGGTCGACCACGGCGGCTTCCTCGGCTTCGAGCTCGGCGCGGACGGTGGCGGTGGCGCGAACCTCTGGCTTCCGGGGTCCGGTTCGAGGCACTTCGAGAATCCGGACGCGTTCGTGAAGATGAACGGCCGAGAGGTCTTCAAGTTCGCGACGCGGATCATGGTCTACTCGGCCGAGCAGATCCTGGCAGAGTGCGGTAAAACCGTCGATGACGTCGACGTGTACATCCCCCACCAGGCGAACAAGCGAATCATCGACTACGCGGTCGGTAAGCTCGGTATCCCCCCGGAGAAGACCGTCGTGAACGTCGACCGCTATGGCAACACATCGTCCGGCTCGATCCCCCTCGCGCTCACGGACGCGCGGGTCGAGGGGCGCCTGCGTGACGGCGCGCTGATCCTCATGACCGGGATGGGCGCCGGCCTCACGTGGGGCTCGGCACTGATGGAATGGACGAACGGGAGGCCCTCATGAGCAACGCTCGCCTTCAACTCGCGTTCACGGGGGAAACCATGTTTCCCCCGTGTACCCCCTTCTTCTGGAGAGCGTGGGGAACCTCCCGGTTCCGCACACCCTTCTACGCTCATCGGCCGGGAGCCGACCGATGAGCAAAGTCGCATTCTGCTTCCCCGGGCAGGGGTCGCTCGAGATGGGAATGGGGCGGGAGATCGCGGAAGCATTC
>JBOHBB010000236.1:0-2865 GCA_050698135.1 Gaiellaceae bacterium | reverse complement strand
CCGTGATGCCGGCCTCCAGCCAGTGCCGGCCCGGGTCGAGCGGCGTCACGCCGCGGCTTCGTCGTGGGCGCCGGCCGCCGCCTCGCCCTCCTCGAGGAGCTCCGGGGGAACCGGGGCCTCGACCGGGTTCTTCTGCACGGCGCGCCGCGGCTCGTGCGTGCGCTTGTCGCGGTAGCGCTCGATCTGGCGCTCGAGCTTGTCCACGAGGCGGTCGATCGCCGCCTCGTACGTCTCCGCGCTCTCGCTCGCGACGATGTTCGGCCCCTTCGTGTAGACGACCGCCTCCGCCGAGTGGTCGTCCCGGATCGAGGGGTTGTGCGCTCTCGACAGGGTCACCTCGACGACGGTCTGGTCGTACAGCCGCCGCCCGAGCTTCCCGAGCCGCTTCTCCGCGTACGCCTTCACCGTGTCCGGGATGGTGCCGTTGTGGGCCTTCAGCTGGAGCCGCATCGTGCTCCTTTCGGGGTCGGTTCACGTGGCGAAAGAGCCTGCTCTCAATCTAACGGACGGCTCTCGCGAGAGTGACCACCTCCACCCTCCTCGCGCCGGCCCGCCTGAGCGCCGTCGCACAGGCGTCCGCTGTCGCCCCTGAGGTGTAGACGTCGTCGACGAGGCCGACCACCTGCGGGGCATCGCCTCGGGCGATCACGCTGCCGCGCGCGTTCCTGCGTCGCTCCGCGAGGCCCAGGCCCCGCTGCCGGGGAAGAGCGCCCGTGCGACGAAGGAGATCGGCGGCGTCGAGGCCCCACAGCCGGGCCAACGCACGCGCGAGGCCCTCGGGAGCGACGCTCCCCCGTTTCCACGCGCGCTCGGGATCGCCCGGGACGTGGACGAGGACGTCGACGTCGGGCGGCGGGACGACCTCGTCGACGAGCGCTGCGGCCCGTGCGGCGAGGCTCCGGCGGCCGTGCTCCTTCCACTCGCGGACGAGCCGCCGCGCCCTGTCGTCGTAGACGATGGCCGAACGCGCTCCGGCGAAACCGAGCCTCCGTCCCGAGCACTCCGCGCACCGCCGCACGGGCCAGGGGCCGGGCGCGCCGCACCGGTCGCAGACGGGCGGCCTCAGGCGGACGAACGAGTGACGGCACGCGGCGCAGAGAGCGTCCCCGGGCGCGCCGCACACCGCGCAGCGGTCCGGGAGGAGCAGCTCGACGAGCCCGAGCATCCTGCCGACAGTGTCGGCGGCTACCCGTTACGGCTCTGCGAAAAGATGGTGTCGGCTTCCGCGAGCGTCTCCGCCGAGCCGATGTCGTACCACTCGCCCGGAAGGAGCCACGTGTAGAACGGGGTTCGCGGGTACAGCCACTCGACCAGCCGTCCCGGCTGGTCAGGGTTGTTCCCGCCCTCCAGGTACTGCTCGATCAGCGCAAGCGCGTGGCGCGGGTAGTAGTAGAGCGCCACGCCCGAGAGCGTCGTACGGGGCGCGCTCGGCTTCTCCTCGAAGAAGACGATTCGGCCGTCCGCGTCGACCTCGATCTGGTTGTACTCGTGCATCCGGCCCAGGTCCCCGACGTCGTGGACGGCGATGACGGGGGCGTCGACCTCGCGGCCGTATCCGACGAGCCCCGAGACGTCCCCGCCGAACAGGTTGTCGCCTGCCACGACGACGAGCTCCTCGTCGATCCCGAGCGTCTCGAGCACGAACCCGATGTCGCCGATCGCTCCCAGCCGGTCGTCGTTCGAGGTCGTCCCGTCGTTCACGATCGTCACGCCCTCCTTGCCCTGCGCCCACTCCTCGAAGTGCGGCGTGAACTTCGCGTTCGTGACGACGATCACCCCGTCGGCTCCCATCGGGAGCAGGCGCTCGACGACCCGGTCGAGCATCGGCTTCCCGCCCACCTCGAGCAGGGCCTTGGGGCGGTCGAGCGTCAGCGGGTAGAGGCGGGTCGCGTAGCCGGCGGCGAGGACGAGCGCCTTCATGCGGGCACCTTACTCGGCAGGCTCCCGGCGTACGGGGGGCGGTGGACGCCCTCCTCGGTCACGATCGCGGCGATGAGCTCCGTGGGCGTCACGTCGAATGCCGGGTTCCAGGCGGGGTAGCGGGAGGAGACCTCGTCGGGGTCCCGCTCCTCGATCGGGATCGCCGCCCCCGTCGGGGCGTTCCGGTCGAGCGTGGACGTCGGTGCCACGACGACGAACGGGACCCGGTGACGCTGCGCCACGACTGCGAGGGAGTACGTCCCGACCTTGTTGGCCGTATCCCCGTTCGCAGCGATGCGATCGGCGCCGACGAGGATCGCGTCCACGTCGCCGGCCCCGAGGAGCGACGCCGCGGCGCCGTCCGCGATCACGGCGAACGGAATTCCGAGCGTGTCGAGCTCCCACGCCGTCAGGCGCGTGCCCTGGAGCAGCGGCCGGGTCTCGTCGACCCAGACGTGCTCGACGCGGCCCTGCTCCCACGCCGTGCGGATCGCCCCGAGGGCCGTCCCGTAGCCCGCCGTCGCGAGGGCGCCGGTGTTGCAGTGCGTGAGAACCGTCGATCCCGCGGCGACGAGGCCGGCCGCGTGGCCAGCCATCCGCCTGCACCGCTCGACCTCCGCGTCGTGGATCGCGCGAGCGCGCTCGGGAGTCGGCGTGACGCGCATCTCCCCGAGCGCCGACGCCAGGTTCACCGCGGTCGGACGGGACCCGAGGAGCACGTCGCGCGCGGCGTCGAGGTCCTCGTCACGCAGCACCGCGAGCGCGTACCCGTACGCCGCCGCGACGCCGATCGCGGGCGCCCCGCGGATCGCCAGGGTGCGGATCGCATCGGCGACCTCGGCCGACGAGTGGCAGCGCAGCTCGACCTCCTCGTCCGGCAGCCGGCGCTGGTCGAGCAGCACGACCGCGTCGTCCTCGAGCCGGACGATGCGCTCGGGGGAGAGG
>JBOHBB010000235.1:0-19510 GCA_050698135.1 Gaiellaceae bacterium | reverse complement strand
GCCGAGACCGGCCAGAGCCGCTCGGCCTCGGCGCGCGCGGCGCGGCGCTCGGACGGGTCGCCGGGCGTCGCGCCCGGGTCCGAGCCGGACCGACGCACCTCGTCCCTGAGCTGCCGGAAGAGCTCCTCGACGTCGACGGAAATCCCTGCAGTTTCCGACTTTTCCGCTGCATCGGAAGGCATCGCGGGATTCTAGCGGCGCGGTCCGGCAGCGCCGACTAGGATCGGGCTCGTGCGCGTCGGCATCTCGCTCCTCACGCTCGCGCCGAGCGACCTCGGCGGGTCCGAGACGTACGCGCGGCAGCTGACGCGCGCGCTCGCGTCGGTCGGGACGCACGAGTACACCGCCTTCGTCCCCGCCCGTGCGAAGGACGCTGCCGGCGGCCTGCCGGCAATCGAGGTGCGCGAGACGCCCGCGGCGACGCGCGGCCCCTCGCGCATCCCGGCGCTGGCGATCTCGTCGCTCCGGTCGCGTGAGGTCCGCTCCGGGCTCGACCACGTGGACGTCGTCCACTACGCGCTCACCGTCCCCCTCCCGCGCACGACCCTGCCGACGGTGGTCACGCTCCACGACGTCCAGCACCGCGACCTGCCCGACTTCTTCGGGCCGGGACGGCGCTCGTTCCGGCGGGTCGCCTACGACAGGGCGGCCCGGACGGCGGCGGTGGTGATCGTGACGAGCGAGTTCGTGCGACAGCGGTCCGTCGAGCTGCTCGGGCTCGACCCCACGCGGGTCCACGTCGTCCCCCACGGCGTCGACCACTCGGTCTTCGGCCCCGGCGACGACGAGCGCGAGCCGTTCATCCTCTACCCGGCTCGACCCTGGCCCCACAAGAACCACGCGCGACTGATCGAGGCGTTCACCCGGCTGCGAGAGACGCGGCCGCGCCTCCGCCTCCTCCTGACGGGAGGGGGTCTCGAGCGGCTCGACCCGCTTCCCGAGGGAGTCACGCGCCTCGGCTCGGTGTCCACGGAGCGCATCGTCTCGCTCTACCGGCGTGCCGCCTGCCTCGTCTTCCCGAGCCTGTACGAGGGTTTCGGCCTCCCGCCGCTCGAGGCGATGGCGTGCGGGTGCCCGGTCGCGGCCGCGGACGCGGGGGCGATCCCCGAGGTGTGCGGCGATGCCGCCGTGCTCTTCGACCCGACCGACGTCGACGCGATCGCCGCGGCGGTCGTGGAGGCGGACGAGCGCTCGCAGGAGCTGCGGGAGAAGGGGATCGCGCGCGCCGCCGAGTTCAGCTGGGAGCGGACCGCACGGTTGCACGAGGACGTCTACGTCGCAGCCGCTAGCGAAGCGCCCGTAAGTATCCCCACGACTCCCTGAGCCCGCGCGGGCGGACGACGGCGAGAAGCACGACGTAGACGACGAGCCCGACGAGGGCGGCGGAGAGCGAGCCGAGGACGACGGCAGGGGGGAGGAAGCCGAGCACCGCCAGGACGGCGATCACCGCCGCGGCCAGCGCAAGCCCGCGCACGGCGGGTGACAGGGCGTCCAGCTCGACGAGCAGGGCGGCGAGGACGAAGAGCGTCGAGATCGCGAGGGCGACGGCGAGCCCGTCGAGGTCGGCGAGCTCGACCGCCACCCAGGCGAGGACGACGTGGAGGCCGAGCGCGCCGACAGCGATGAGCGGCAGCGCCCGCAGGCGCTCCACGACGAAGGCGAGCGGGAAGGCGACGTTCACGCCCACAGACACGGCCATCCAGGGCGCGAGCACGACGACGAGCCGGCCCACCTCGGTGCCGACGTCGCCGCCGTAGGCGTCCCCGAGGAAGGCCTCGACGACATCCGCTCCCGCGACGGCGAAGACCCCGGCGGCGGCGCCGATGAACGCGAGGGCGACCCAGGACGCCGAGACGACGTGGCGGGCAGCGAGCTCCGGGGAGAGCCCGCTTCGCGCCAGGGGCACGGAGGTGACGAGCCCGAGCGACACGGCGGTCACGGAGACGAGGCTCGCGGCGGCGAGGTACGCGTAGCCGAAGCTCGTCACGGCCCCCGAGCCGAGCCTGCCGGCGAACGGGAGGCAGACGACGTAGAGGAGCTGCAGCGCAATCGGCAGGGACGCCGCGGTCGCGAAGACGCCGAGCCGGGAGGCGAGCGGCTTACCCGTCGGGCGCACCGCGGTTCGCGGCATCCGGGTCGAGCGCGCCCGGCACGCGAGCCCGGCGACTGGCACGAGCAGCGCGATCGTCCCGTTCAGCATCATTCCCCACCCCACCGCGACGATCCCGTCGGGCTCGATGCGCGCCAGCATCAGCGCGAGCCCCGCTGCGCTTCCGGCCGCGTAGCCGAAGGCGGCGGTCCCGTAGTCGTCGAGGGCGGCGAGCCCGCTCGCCGCGAGCCCGGCGAAGAGGTGGGCGACCGCCGCCGGGACCATCCAGCGGAGCGCGTCGACGGCGGCCTCCTGGGCGACCTCCGACTCGCCCCCGGTGAGGAGGCTCGCGAACGGATCGGCGGCGAGCTCGGCGGCGAGGAGGAGCGGGACCGCGACGACCGCGATCGCAGTCGCGAAGCCCGCGACCTCCCCGGCGAGCCGGCGCTCCTCGCGGCTGCGCGCGAGCGCGGGCAGGACCGCGATCCGGATCGCCTGGGCGGCGAGCACGGCGACGAAGAAGACCCCGTATGCGGCGAAGAAGCCGTCGGTCTCGTCGGTGCGCCCGAACTCGCGCGCGATGAGGACTCCGACGATCGCCGCGAAGCTCGCGACGAGCAGCGTCGACCCGGCCGTGAGCGCCGCGCTCGCCAGGGAGCCCAGGCCGGGCGAGTCTGTACGATTGCTCACCGACGCGGAAGCGTACGCACCATGCCGAACGACACCCTCTGGACAGGCGGCACGCTTGCCGACGTCCGCCGTGAGTTCGGCGACGTCTACGAAGGCCGGACCGTGCTCGTTACCGGGGCCGACGGCTTCATGGGCTCGCACCTCACGGAGGCTCTCGTCGAGCTCGGCGCGACCGTGCACGCGTTCGTGCGGGCGAACTCGAGCGGCGCGCTGAACAACATCGGGCACCTGCGCGAGCGCCTGAAGGTGCACTTCGCGGATCTCACCGACCGGACCTCGGTCGACTACCTGGTCCGGGAGCTGAAGAGCGCGCCGGACCTGCCGTACGTCTTCCACCTCGGCGCCCAGGCCCACGTCGGCGAGTCCTGGCACCGCCCCTACGAGACCGTCGCGGCGAACGTCCTCGGGACGCTCAACCTCCTCCAGGCGATCGTCGACTGGGAGCTCGAGGTCGAGAAGTTCGACACGGCCGGGACCTCCGAGGAGTACGGAAACGTCCGCGAGACCGTCGCCGACCACCACGACTTCGACGAAGCGGGCGGGCTCATCCTCCACGAGCGCTCGCCGATCAACCCGAAGTCGATCTACGCGACGTCGAAGGTGGCCGCCGACTTCCTGACGATGAACTACTTCGACGCGTTCGGAGTGCCAGGCGTCGTCACGCGAATGTTCAACAACTACGGCCCTCGCCAGAACCCGCGGTACGTGACAGGGACGATCATCACGCAGGCGCTCGCCCGCGAGTCGATCGAGCTCGGCAACCTCGAGCCCCTGCGTGACTTCTGCTTCTGCACGGACGGCGTCCGAGGCCACCTCACGGTCGCGGCTCAGGGAAGCCCCGGAGACGTCTACGTCTACGGTCAGGGCGAGAACATCTCCATGCGGGAATGGGCGGAGACGATCCTCCGCCTCGGCGAGGAGCACGGCTACTGGCCCGCCGGTCGTCGGCTCGTCACGACCGAGGAGCGGTTTCGACCCGGATCGAGCGACGTGCTGGCGCTGCGGGTCGGCCACGAGAAGCTCACGCGCGAGACGGGCTGGGAGCCCAGGGTCTCGTGGGAGGAGGGCCTCCTGCAGACGATCGCCTGGTACGCGGAGAACCGGGACCGTTGGATCGGCCGCGTGGACTGGATGCCGACGGGCGCGCCGCTCCGCGCGCCGCGCTAGCGACTCGGCCCCTCCGCCCTCGCGATCCAGTAGTCGCCGGACTCGTCGAGCCGGGTGCACGCGTAGTCACATTCCTGGGTGCGCCCGAAGGCGATCGCCCCCGTCGGGGGAATTCCGCCGTCGGCCAGTCTTACGACCCGGGACCGATCGATGCCTCTCGTCAGCGCGTACCAGCGGGCGAGCCCCTGAGGCTCGAGGTCGTCGTAGTCGACGTAGACGGTGCCCCCCTCCGACCACGCCCGGTCGAGCAGTCGGGGGATCTCGGCCTCGAACCGGCCAGTGCGGAGAGGGCCGTCGGTCGCGTACGTGTGGACGAAGAAGGAGAACTGCAGCGCCGCCAGGACTGCGAGGCCGAGGCCGAGGGCTCGAGCCCATCGGAAGCGCGCGATCGCGTCGCGGAGCACGTCGAGCGCCGGGATGGCCAGGACGACGAGCATGACCGCGAAGGGGGCCAGACGCACTGCATGGAAGCGGTCGATGGTGACCGCGGCGGGGATCGGCGAGACGGCCAGGGCGGCGACCGCGTAGCGCCAGAAGGGATCCTTGCGTCGCCGGGCGAGCACGAGCACGAGCCCGGCGACGGAGAGCGCGAGCGAAGCGGCGAGCAGGGCTCCCGAGCCCGGAGTGTGGGCATACGGCTTGACGTCCCCGGAGACGACGTAATGCCAGACCCGCAGGTCCTGGAGGTAGTTGACCGCCGCGCGCCAGGCGACCTCCCACACGGGCATGTCGTCGGTGACGAACGTCGTCGCGTCCCAGCGGCGCGTCAGCGCGCCGGGGTGGGCTCTCGTGTAGGCGAGCAGCGGGAGCTGGGTGACGGCGAACCCGGCCCATGCGACGAGCACCCACCTCCACCGGCTGCGGAGCCCGACGACGGCGAGCGACGCCGCCAGGAGCGGGGCGAGGAGCCGGCCGCCCGCGTAGACGTACGTGACCCCGCCGAGAGCGGCCGACACCGGCAGCGCGGTCGAGGGGCCCCAGCGGTCGAGCCTCGCGGCACGTTCGACGCCGAGCAGTGCGAGGCAGACGAAGAGCGGCTCCAACGCCACCTCGAAGGCGACTCGGCCGAGCTCGAAGAGCCAGGGCGAGCAGCCGGCCACTGCGACGGTCGCGACGCCGACCGAGGCTCGGCCCGTGCGCCTGTACCCGAGCCAGCCGAGCAGGAGCACCGCGGTCAGCATGCACACGGCCGCGAAGCCTCGAGCGACCTCGCGGTCGGAGCCGGTCACCAGGAAGACGCCCGCGAGGCCGTAGACGAAGAGGGGGCTCTTGTAGTCGAGGAAGGACGAGAAGTAGAGCGGGAACCGGGCGCCGTACTCGTCGCGGCCCTCGTCGGCGATCGTGTGCGCGTTGTACGCGAGCGCAGCCTCGTCCCGGAAGAAGCCGGGCGGGTTCCCTGGCGAGATCCAGAGCTGGAACGCGGCCACGCCGACCACGACGGCGAGCCCGACGAGGAGCCGCCACTGCCCGGACACGACGTCCCGCCCCGTCAACGCCTCACGGCCCGGCCGCGCGCGCCAGCCGGTACTCCTCCCAGCGAGCGACCTCCTCGCACGCGTAGTCGCAGTCCTGGAACCGCAGGAAGACAAGCGATCCCACCGGAGGAATCCCACCATCGGCCAGGATGACCACGCGGTCGTCCGGGAGCCCCCGTGCCGCGGCGTGCCAGCGAGCCTGCGCCTGAGCGCCCCGGTCGTCGAAGTCCACGTAGATCGTCTCGCCGGCGGCGAATGGCCGGTCGAGCAGAGGCTCGACGCCCGCGTCGAAGAGCACGAGCCGTGCCGGACCGCGCGTTCGGTAGCTGTCCAGGAACTGCGCGAACTGGATCCCCGCCGAGACGACGAGGACCGTCGCCGCGACACGAGCCCACCACGAACGCCTGCACGCGTTCACGAGCGCGTCGAGTGCGGGAATCGCGAGGACGAGCAGAAAGACGGGCAGGGCAGCGAGGCGGATCGCGTTGTACCGGTCGACGGTCAGCGCCGCGGGAATCGGCACGAGAACGGTCGCCACGAGCACGTAGCGCCACCAGAGGTCCTGCCGCCGTCGAACGAGGACGATGACCGCTCCCGCAAGCGCAAGTGCGACGACGGCAGCGAACATCGCCCCGTAGCCCCCGTTGTGGATGTACGGCGCCGGATCTCCAGCCGTTGCCCAGTGCCAAGGATCGACGTCACGGAACCAGTTCCCGATCGCCTGGAGGACGACTCTCGGACGCGAGAGCCCGTCCCTGGCGATCGTGGTCGCCTCGTAGCGTGAGGTGAGGTTGCCCGGGTGACGGAGCTCGTACACACCCATCGGGACGAGCAGGGCGAGGAAGGTCGTCCAGGCGGAGATGACGAACCGCCAGCGCCCGCTTCCGCCGAACACGACGAGCCCGCCGGCTAGCAGCGGCCCGAGCAGCCGGCTGCCCGTGTACGAGTACGCGATCGCGCCGACCAGAGCCCCCGCGGCGACGCCGTGCCGGACGTCGTACAGCTCGAGCCGCGTCGTCCGCTCGAGCCAGAGGAGGAGGAGCACGACGAGGAGCGGCTCGGTCGTCGCCTCGATCGCCATCCTGCCGAGCTCGAAGAGCCACGGCGTCAGGCCCGCCGCTACGAGGACGATCGCGGCCACGAGCCAGCTCCGCGTCAGGCGGCGCGCCAGCACGCCGAGGAGCAGCACGGCCGCGAGGACGAGCACCGCGGAGAGCCTCCTGGCGACCCGGGCGTCGGGCCCGGTGACCTCGAAGACCCCGGCCAGCACGTACGGGTAGAGCGGGCTCTTGTAGTCGTCGAACGAGCGGAAGAAGAGCGGCAAGAGCGCGCCGTCCTCGTCGCGTAGGTCGGACGAGAGCGTGTACGCGTTGAGCGAGAGGGCTGCCTCGTCGCGGTGGTAGCCGGGGGGATTCGAGGGCGTAACCCAGAGATGGAAGGCCGCGACCGCGCAGACGAGGGCGAGGCCGACGAGAACGATGGGTCGATCGAAGACCGACCGCACACGACAATCCTAGAAGGCCAGGCGGAGGCCGAAGTGCACGGTACCCTCCCATGCGTGCGCGTCCTGGTCACCGGCGGCGGCGGGTTTCTCGGCTCCCATCTCGTGGACCGCCTCGAGCGGGACGGCCACGACGTCGTCGTCGCCCGGCGAGCCGACTACGACCTCACGTCCATGGACGACACGGCACGGCTGTTCGGAGAAGCGAAGGCGGGCCTCGTGTTCCACCTCGCCGCCGAGGTGGGCGGCATCGGCGCGAACCGGGCGAACCCGGGGCGCTACTGGTACGCGAACCTCGCGATGGGCGCGAACGTCCTCGAGCAGGCGCGGATCCACGAAACCGCGAAGCTCGTGATCGCCGGCACGGTGTGCGCGTACCCGAAGCACGCGGCGATCCCCTTCTCCGAGGACGACCTCTGGGACGGCTACCCGGAGGAGACGAACGCGCCCTACGGGGTCGCGAAGAAGGCGATCCTCGTCGGCGCGCAGGCCTACCGCGAGCAGTACGGCCTGGACGCGATCTTCCTCCTCCCCACGAACCTCTACGGGCCACGCGACAACTTCGACCTCGAGACCTCGCACGTGATCCCGGCCCTGATCCACAAGATGGTCGAGGCGGAGGACGAGGTCGTGCTCTGGGGGGACGGGTCGCCGACGCGCGAGTTTCTCTACGTCGAGGACTGCGTGGACGGCCTCGTGCTCGCGGCCGAGCGCTACGACGGGCCCGACCCCGTGAACCTCGGCGCCGCGAAGGAGATCTCGATCCGCGAGCTCGCGGAGCTCGTCGCCGAGGTCACCGGCTTCGAGGGACGCATCGCCTGGGACCGGGATCGACCAGGCGGGCAGCCGAGGCGTAGCGTGGACGCCACGCGCGCGCGCGAGCACTTCGGGTTCGAGGCCCGGACGCCGCTCCGCGAGGGGCTCGAGCGCACGGTCGCCTGGTACCGGTCCGCGCTCGCAGGTGTCGGTCACTAGCGTCTCGATCGGAGCGGCCAGGGAAGCCGGCCGCACAGTCGACTACCTGCTCGAGCGACCGCGAGCCGTCCTCGGCACGCTCGCGGCCTTGCAGATCGCCGCGACGGCCGTCCTCGCGCTCTCGGTCACGCACAACGGCTGGGTCTGGTTCCAGGGCGGTGACCAGATCTGGCTGACCACCCAGGGCTGGCTGCTCGGGCACCTCGAGCTCCCGCCGACGGAGGTCGGCTATCTCTGGTCGCTCCTGCTGACGCCGGTCATGTGGGTCACGGGCCCGACGTACGTCCAGGCCCTTCCGCCGCTCGTCGTCTTCCAGGTGCTCGTGCTAGGACCGATCGCGGTGCTGTGCGTCTACGGCATCGCATCCCACATCGGCGGGCGGCTGCTCGGCTACTGGGCGTCGTTCCTGTGGGTGATCGCCCCGTTCGCCGCGATCCCGCTGTTCGTCGACCGCTACCAGGAGACGTGGACCGAGCACTTCGTCCCGCAGGCGCTCGGCCTCACCGCGATGGCGGACTTCCCGTCGACCGTGCTCGTGCTCGCGTCCGCGCTCTTCGTCGTCCGCTCGCTCGACGCCGACCGCATGAGCGACGCCCTGCTCGCCGGGCTCCTGCTCGGCGCGGCCGGCGGGATGAAGCCCCCGAACCTGCTCATGGGCTGCGGCGCGGTGCTCAGCTACCTCGTCGCGCGGCGCTGGCGGGAGGGCATCGCGTTCTCCGCGGCCGTCGTGCCCTCGCTCCTCGTGATCCTCCTCTGGAAGGAGCGGGGGCTCGGCCAGCTCCCGGTGCTCTCGCTGGAGGAGGTTCGGGTCGCCGCGGGTGCCACCGGCGTCGTCGCGCTCGACATCGACCGTTACATCGAGCTCGACCTCGACCACTGGCGCCAGCAGATGAACTATCTCCGCGAGTTCTTCTGGAGCGCGCGCCTCGCGCAGTGGGCGCCGTTCGCAGGCCTGCTCGCGGTCCTGCGCATGCGGCGAGGCGCAATCGCAGCGCTCCTCGGGGGCTGGCTCGCCGCATTCCTTGTCGTGAAGGGCTTCTCCGTGCGCGCGGACATCCAGGCGAACACGTTCTGGCGCCTGCTGATGCCGGCGTGGCCTGCATACCTCCTGCTCTTCGCCTCGATCCCGCTCCTCGTGCCGACACTCGCGCGGCGCCTCGGCGAGCGCGTGCACCCGCCGCGGACGAGGCCGGTGGGGGGCCGGGTGCTCGTCGTCGCAGCGGTCCTGACCGTCGTCGTCCCGGCTGCCGCGATCGCAGCGGCTTCCCCGAGCACGGATGCGGACCGGGCCGTGATGCAGGACGACGCGGGCAACTTCGTCCTCACCGCAATCGACGACGGGGTCGAGCTCGAGGTCGCACCGGCCGCGGGAGGGCAGCTGCTCACGTGGACCTCCGGCGGGCGATGGCGCGCGAACGTCTTCTACCGCGTCTACCGGTCCGAGGGCGAGGACACGGAGTGCGAGCACACCGAGGGCTCCACCGCGGTCTACTGCTTCGTTCGCTCCGTCCCGATCGCGACGACGCGGGGGACGGAGTACCTCGACCCGTCGGCGCCGCCGGGCGCCACCTACAGGATCGGTGTCGCCACGAACTGGGCCGACGACCCCGAGCAGGGGGACGTGTTCGCGTTCAGCCCGCCGGTGACGGCGGCTCCGTAGGGGGAGCCCGCCCGACCCGCTCCTCGAGCAGCGCGACTCGCTGCGCGAGGTCGACGTTCTCGTCCGTGAGCTTCGAGATCACCGTCGAGTAGTGCAGGAGCACGAGCAGGATGAACAGCGTGGCGACGGCGAACAACACCGCAGGCGGGTAGCTCGTCACCCCGAGCCACCCGGCGATCGTGTTCAGCCCGCCGCGCCAGGCCGAGAGCACGAGCAAGACGACTCCGGTCGCGAGCCAGAGCAGCGCGTAGCGCTCCTTGAGCCTGCGGCCGCGCACGAGCTCGAGCACGACGAGGATCAGGAGCACGGAGGCGAGCACGCCGACGAGCGAGACGCGGACGGGGGTCATCGCTGCGCCCCCTCGAGCCGCGGGTACCGGCGCAGGCTCGCGACGAGCAGGGCGAGCAGCACCTTCACGATGTAGTAGAGCGAGCGGACGAACGTGATCGACGAGGACCCCGACTCGCGCTCGCGCATCTCGACCTGCACCTGCGAGAGCCGTAACCCGCTGCGGAGCGCGACGAGCGTCGCCTCGACCTCGGGGTAGTCGTGCGGATACTCGCGCGCAAAGAGCTCGATGCCTGCCCGATCGAGCGCGATGAAGCCCGAGGTCGTGTCCGAGACGCGCTGGCCGCCGAGGAGGGATACGAGCCGCGCGAAGAGGCGGATGCCGAGGCGGCGCGCGAGCGGGGGCCGGTACGAGCCGCCGCCATCGACGAAGCGCGAGCCGATCACGAGGTCCGCCTCCCCCCGCTCGAGAGGCTCGAACAGCCCCCCGATCTCGACGGCGTCGTGCTGTCCGTCCCCGTCGAGGCGGACCGCGCGCTCGTAGCCCTCGACGAGTGCATACCGGAAGCCGGTCTGGACCGCACCGCCGATGCCCACGTTGAAGGGCAGGCGGAGGACGGTCGCCCCGCGTGCCTCCGCGACGGCGGCTGTGTCGTCGGTCGACGCGTCGTCGACGACGACGACGTCGATCCCGGGCTGGGCGGCGCGGATCTCGTCGACGACCATGCCGATCGCACCGGACTCGTTGAAGGCGGGGACGACCGCGAGGGTCCTCGGGCTCGTCACACCGCGACCCCGGCCTCGAGCCCGACGAGCTCGAGGAGCCGCTTCGCCCGGTGCGCGTACGTGTGCTCGTCGAGGACGCGCTCCCTGGCGCGGCGCCCCATCTCCTCAGCCTGGCCGGGATCGGCGACGAGCTCGCGGTACGCCGCCACGGCCTCCCCCGAGCTCTCCACGACGACGAGCTCCCGGCCGGGCTCGAACCAGCGGTCGATCCCCGCGTGCGGGTTCGAGACGATCGCGGCGCCGGACGACGCGAGCTCGAAGGGGCGCGCCGTCGAGGAGCCGGGCACGGTCGCGTGCGGGCGCCGGGTGATGTTGAGGTTGACGCGGGCCGACGAGATCACGCGGGCGAAGACGTTGAACGGGACGTCCCCGAGCAACCGCGCGGCGCCGCTGTCTCCCCGGAAGTCGAGCCCACCGAGCACCACGTCGAGCTCGGGAGCGATCCGCGACGGCTCGCCCACCATCGTCTTCATCCACTCGCGGCGGAACTTGTCCCCGTAGCCGTAGAAGAAGACGTCGATCTCCTTCTCGACCGGCTGCGGCGAGAAGAACTCGGGATCCGCGCCCCAGTAGAGGGCCTCGGCCCGCCGCGCCCCGAGCTCAAGGAGACGTGGGATCGCGCCCTCGGAGTTCGACACCAGCAGGTCGTACTCCCAGGGGTCGGCGCCGTGGTACGGGTTGAAGCCCGTGTCCATGCCCCCGTACTCGGGAAGGCTCATCGGCACGTCGCCGTCGTAGAAGACGATCGGGATCCCGTATCGCTGGCGGAGCGCCTCCGGGACCCCGGCGAGATGGGCCATGGGGACCGTGAAGACGACGACCGCGTCGGGCCGCTCGCGCTCGATGAGTCGCTCGAGGTGCCGCTTCCAACGGGGCGTCACCCACCGGCGGACCGTCTCGCGCGTGAGCCGGTCGAAGCCGCTCTCGTCCGGGCTCGACTCGTCGCGTCGCAGGTACCGATCCCCCTTCAGGCGGGCGAGCACGTCGCGTACGGCCTGGTACGACTCCCCCTCGCGGTACGTCGGGTTCGGTGCGACCCGCCACCAGGGCGACTCCACGGGGCGGCCGCGGTACGGGGTCACGACGAGATCGACGCCTGCCTCGTACATGCCCTTCCAGAGCTGCCACCACGCCGGTGTGCACCCGTAGCGGAAGTCGAGGTCGATCGCGGAGGCGACCGCGAGGAGCTTCGGCGTCTTCACGGGACTCAGTACGCACCCCGGCGCATCACGACCGCCGGGATCGTCCTCGCGATGATCGTGATGTCGAGCCAGATCGACCAGTTCTCGAGGTAGGTGAAGTCGAGCCGGACGAGATCGTCGAACGTGAGCCCCGAACGCCCGGAGATCTGCCACAGGCCCGTCATGCCCGGCAGCACGGCGTAGCGCGCGCGATGCCAGTCCTCGAGGAGTCGGTAGTCCCGGAGCGGCAGCGGCCTCGGACCGACGAGGCTCATTTCCCCCTTCAGGACGTTGACGAGCTGCGGGACCTCGTCGAGCGAGAGCCGCCGCAGGACCCGGCCGACACGCGTCACGCGCGGGTCGTCCCGGATCTTGAAGAGCGCCCCCTCGGCCTCGTTCGCCGCCTCGAGCTGCGGCTGGAGCGACCCCGCGTCGACCACCATCGTCCGGAACTTGAGCATCCCGAACTCGCGCTCGCCGACGCCGACGCGCCGGTCGACGAACAGGATCGGCCCGCGCGAGTCGAGCTTCACTGCGAGGACGATCAGGAGCCAGATCGGCAGCCCCACGACGAGCACGAACGCGCCGACGACGAGGTCGAACGCGCGCTTGAGCGCCCAGTCCCAACCCGTGAGCACCGGCGGACGCAGCTCGAAGAGCGGAACGCCCTGGCCCGGGACGTACTCGCCGCGCTGGACGAGGAGCTCGGTCGTCTCTGGCGCGAGTCGGACCTTGATCCCCTGCCGGTGAGCCTGGTCGACGACCTCGAGGACGGCGCCCTCGTCGAGAGCGGCCTCGGCGAGGATCACCTCGTCCGGCCGCACGCGGTCGAGTACGGCCGCGAGGTCGGCCCGTCCGCCGAGCCGAAGCGTCCCCGGTACGCTCTCGTCGCAGACGGCGCCGACGAGCTCGTAGGCGATCCCGCCGCGCGCCGACGCGAGCATCGTCCGCAGGTGCGCCAGGCTCTCGCCCTCCCCGACGAGCACGACCCGCCGGCGGATGCCGGCCGCGCGCATCACCTCGAGCGAGACCGACTCGTAGGCGGCGCGCAGGAGGCCGATCGCGACCGCCGCGAAGATCACCGACGTCGGGATGAGGCCGGAGGTCGTGAAGTCGTATCCGGTGCCGATCCCGAACGCGAGGACGACGAGCGCGACGACGATGAGGCTGGAGAGGATCTTCCCGGCGCCCGGCCGCCGCTCGCGCACGCGGTAGAGGCCTGCCTGGGCGAACACGAGCACGGTGATCGGAGCGACGAACTTCAGCCACTCGGCCGCGCCGTCGCGCCAGAGAAGGCCCCAGAGGATGTCGCCCTCGCCCGCGACGACCTCCCGGACCACGAGCGCGAGGTAGATCCCGAGCGCGAGCCCGGCGACGTCGAGGAGGACGAGCGAGGCGACGGAGATCGTGCGCCGGACGAGCGTGAGGATCGGCCCGCGGGAGAGGAGGTAGATGCGGGAGGCGCGGACGTCGCGGCCGACCGGGGACTGTGCCGGCACGGGACGCGGCGTCTCTGCCGGCGGAGCGGCCTTGGACACCCTGGGAATCTTAGAACCGGGCTACGTCGGCCCAGGCGATCTCCGGCGCGTCACCGGCGATCCTCGCTGCCAGCGCGTCGAGGTCGGTCGGCTCTGCAGTTCGTGCGAGCACCGGGAGGAGCGTGCCGAGCAGCGCCCGCCTGCGGCGATCGAGGAGGTCCGTGTCGTGGAAGTAGGCATGGATGACCCCGGGCAGTGCCCGCCGCCGCAGAAGCGCTCGCGCGAGATCCCCGAGAGAGTGCGTCGTGGGGATCGCGAGCAGGTGCGCGCCCGAGGCGAGCCCGATGCGCGCGGGAGCAGGGAGGAACGCCCACGGCTCGCCGCGCGGGAGGTACGGCGGACGGGTGGCGCGCGGCGTGCAGTCGACGTACCCGAGCTCCGCGCAGGCCTCCGCGACGTCTGTATCGGCGTACCAGCCGCCTCCGCAGAAGAGCGTCGGCGCAAGCCCGAGCTCGCGCAGGCGCGCGCCTTCCGACCGCATTCGCTCGCCGGCCCCACCGGCGGTCGGCCGCGCGTGGTCCGGCGCCGTCCAGTGTGTGTGATGGCCGAGCGGGCCCCGAGCGGCCGCCTCGCGGGCCCGTCCGAGCCAGGTCGCCTCGTCCTCGCCAGCGTCGGAGTCGGCGGGACGAACCAGCGCCGCGACCGCGAAGCCGCCGGGTCGCCGCTGCTGCAGCGCGGAGAACCGCGCCCAGGCCTCGTCGTCGAGCGGCCGCTCCACGTGGCAGGAAAGGACCGCGTACCGCTCGGGAGGGATGGCCGTCATGCGCGGGGAAGTATCGTCGGCTCGCCCGATGCGCCGATCGACCGCCATCCTCGTCGTCGCGCTCGCCGCCGCGGCTCCCCGGCTCGCGGTGCTCGCGCGCGAGCGGGAGACGATTCTCGAGGAGTTCGTCGACAAGAGCGACCGCTTCGCGACGACGCTCGTCGAGCACGGCACCTTCGGCTTCCTCCCGGGCGTCCCGTCCGCCTACACCCAGCCGCTGTACGGCTGGTTCCTCGCGGCCCTCTACTGGCCCTTCGGCCGATCCTGGCTCGCGGTCGGGCTCGCACAGATCGCCGTCGCCGTCGCCACCGCCCTCGTCGTCCTCGCGATCGGCGCGCTCCTCCGCTCGACGGGCACGGGCGTGGTGGCAGCGCTGCTCACGACGCTCCATCCCTATGTCGTCTGGCACGACGTCCACGCGAACCGGGAGGTCCTCGACGGACTCCTGCTCGCGCTCGTCGTGCTCTGCGCCCTGCTCGCGTACGAGGACCGGGGGGTCGAGATGGCCATCGTGGCAGGCATCGTCGCGGGCGCGGCAATCCTGGGGAACGCCCGCCTCGCGCTCCTGCCGATTCCGCTGGCGGTGTACGTCGCGTGGCGAGTGCGGCCGGGACGACGCGCGCTCGGCGCCGCCGTCGCCCTCCTTGCCGCCGCCGCCGTCGTCGTCGCGCCGTGGGTCGTCCGCAACGAGTCGCAGGTCGGCTGCTTCGCGCTGACCACCGATACACGCGCGCTGTGGAAGGCCAACAACGAGAACACGTACGACGTGCTCGACCGCGGAGGCTGGATCGACGACGTGCCGGAGCTCCCGGGAGCACCGCCGTGGCCGGAGCTGGCCGCCGACCTCACGCTCGCGGGCCAGCCCACGAGCGTCGACGAGTGCGCGCAGATGCGCCTCTACCGCGAGGAGGTCTTCGAGTTCTGGCGCGACCACCCGGACGAGAAGGGACGCCTGGCGCTGCAGGCGACGCGGATGCTCTGGAGCCCGGTGCCGTCCGAGTCCGACGAGAGCGGGAGCGACCTCGCCCGCACCGCGCGGAAAACCGTCGAGCCCGCGTACGTGCTCGCCCTCTACGGGCTCGCGATCGTGGGCCTCTTCGTCGCGCCCGCGCGCTTCGTCGCGCTCGCCGTGCTGATGCTCGGCTACAACACGCTCGCGGCGATGGTCTTCGCCGGGACGGCCCGCTACCGGGCCCCGTGGGACTTCCTGCTCGCACTCCTCGCTGCCTTCGCCCTCGTGGCCGTCTGGGAGCGGTACGGCAGGAGACGCCGCTACGAGGCGTCCTCCCCGAGCGCGCCGGCGTAGAGCTCCTCGATCCGGCGCGCGCTCCGCTCCGGCGTGAACTCGGCCAGCGCGCGCTCCCGGCCGGCCGCCCCCATCTCCGCCGCGCGCTCGAGGGCTCCGGCGAGCCCGACGATCGCCTCCGCGAGCGCCTCGGCGTCGCCTGAGGGGACGACGAGGCCGGTCTCGCCGTCGGCGACGATCTCGGGAAGCCCCCCCACGGCTGTCGCGATCACGGGCCGCGCGCGCTCCATCGCCTCGAGCGCGACCATCCCGAACCCCTCGCCGAGCGAGGGCACGACCACGATCGCCGCTTCCTCGATCGCGCGCCGGACCGGCGAGACGAAGCCGAGGAAGCGCACGGCCTCCTCGAGCCCGAGCTCGCGGACGTACGACTTGAGGGCGGGCTCGAGCGGCCCGCGACCGGCAAGGTCGAGCGTGAGACCGGGGACGGACGCACGAGCCTGCGCCAGCGCGCGAAGGAGTACGAGATGACCCTTGATCGGGATCAGGCGACCGATGCACAGGAGCCGCGGCTCGGCGCCGGCGTACGGACCCACGCCGTCGTGCGCCGAGATCCCGTAGTGGACGATCTCGAAGTCCTCCTCCTCGAAGCCCTCCGTCTCCGCGAGGTAGCGCGCGAGGCCCTGGGAGATCGCGATGTGCACGTGGGCCAGCGAGCCGACCGAGCGGTCCGCGAGCCCGAACCAGCGCCCCTCCCGGAACTCGTTGAAGCCGTGCTTCGTGGAGAGTCGGAGCGGCACGCGTGCGATCGAGCCGGCGAGCTGGCCGTAGACGTCCGCGTGCACGAGGTGGGTGTGGAGGATCCTCGGGCGCGCCCGGGCCAGGTACGCGACCACCTCGCCGAACGCGATCGGGTCGACGTCGGCGCGCAGGCGGATGTCGTCGAGCGGCACGCCCCTGCCGGTGAGCTCGCTGGCGAACTCCCACGCGCCCGGCTCGTCCTCGTGGAGCATGAGGAAGCGGACGTCCCAGCCCCGCTCGCGGAGGTCCGGAAGGAGCTGGAGCAGGTACGCCTCGGACCCGGAGATCCCCGCGACCTTCTGCGTGTGGAGGACCGGCCGCCCGGTCATGGCTCCATCCCGGCAGCGGCCAGGACCCCCCGCGCCCACGACTGCACCGAGTGGCCCTCCTCGACGCGCTCGCGGAGCCGGCGGCCGAGCGCGGCGCGCTCGTCCTCGCTCGTCGCCGCCAGCGTGCGGATTGCCGCCGCGAGCGCGTTCGGGTCGAAGCGCGGGAAGCGCTGCTCCGCGCCGAGGAGCGAGTCGAAGATCGGGTTCGACGCGAGGACGGGGAGGCACCCGGCAGCCGCCTCGTAGACGACCTTGTCGGGGGCGCCTGCGCGCATGTTGTTCACGAGCGCGTCGTGCGACGCGAAGAGGCTCGGTAGGTCGGCCCGCGGCACGGCGTCGGCGAGCACGATCCGGCCGTCGAGCTCGAGCTCCGCCGTGAGCTGCTCGAGCTCCGCGCGATGGTGGCGTTCCTCGTCCGAGAGCGAGGGGCCGTGGACTCGGAGCTCGACGTCGGGGCCGGCGAGCTTCACGGCGGCGAGCACGACGTCGAGCCCCTTCGCCGTCGAGTAGCGACCGAGCGCGAGCAGGCGCGTCCCGGAGCCCTCGCGCGGGCGTGCGCACGGGAACTCGTCGACGTCGATGCCGTGGCCGATCGCCCTGAGCTTCCTCGAAGGGAGCGGGAACGAGCGCTCGTCGACCGAGGTCACGGCGGTCGAGGCGCGCTCGGCTGCCTGGAGCAGGCGGCTCGACCGCCAGTGCGTGAACCAGAGCACGAGCGGGATGCGGAGCGGCCGGGCGAGCGGGGCCGCGAGGACTGCGTAGATCGGGCACATGTGCGCGACGACGGCGCCCCCGCGCAGGCTGCCGAGCTCGCGCGCAAGGGCCACCTCGAAGCGGAGGCCGCGGCCGGCCCTCCGGCTCGCGCGAAATGTCCGCACGCGGACGTTGGACGGGAGCACGCCGGGCACGGCGCCGTCGGCGAGGACGACGACCTCGTCGACGAGCGCCGCGAGCGCCGCGATCTTCGGCACCGTCGCCGCGAGCGCCGGGTGCGCCGGGTCCACCTGCTGCGTGATGAAGACGACCTTCCGCATCAGAAGAAGTCGAAGTCGCCGAGGGAGAAGTGCCAGGCGCCCTTGCGCCCGTCGAGCGCGGCGCCCTCGCGCAGCGGCTTGCCGATGAAGCGGAGCTGCTTGTTCGTGGGCGCGAAGCCGGAGGCGACGAGCGCGCGACGCGCCGTCCGGGACGGTGGAGGGAGCAGCACGAGCGCGTCCGCGCCCCCCTTCACTTCGTCGATGGCACGCGCGAGCAGCGCGCGAACGACGTCGCTCGCGCCCGGCACCGTCACCAGGTCCGCGAGGAAGCCGGCCGAGACGCCGTGCTTGAACGTGTGCCCGACGACCGCGACTCCGCGCAGCTCGCCGCCGCGATACGCACCGAAGCACCGGTAGTCCCGCGGCGAGTCCAGGTACCGCCACCCGAAGTACTCGGCGTCGCGGACGAAATGGCTCCCATAGGCGGCCGCGGCTCGGCGGCCGAGCGCGTCGAAGTCCGGGCCGAACCGCTCGAGCGGGCGCACCTCGAGCCCGTGCAGCCTGCGCTCCGCACCGTCGGGAGCCCGGAGCCCGCCCTGCTCCCCCGGCCGCCCGAGCGCGTACCGCATCACCGCGCCCGCGCGCAGCGGGCGGGCCCAGAGCCTCAGGCGCGGCAGGTCGACCCACCCGAGCCGGTTCACGAAGATCGGGTAGGAGGCGCCGTTCGGGAACGTGACCGTGAGCGGCGCGCCGGTCGCGGCGGCGGCCGCCTCGTTCTCCCGCTCGAGCGTCGAGAAGACTCCCTGCCCGCGGTAGCGCGGGTCGGTGGCGACGTTGACCGGGATCGCGAGGCGCGTCACCGCGTCGCCGAGCATCGTGCGGAAGAAGCTCATCGCGGCGACTCCGACGACCTCGCCGTCGTCCACGGCCAGGGACACGATCCCCTCCCCGGCGGGGTTCCGCTCGAACCACCAGGCGAACTCGGCGTCCGAGAGCTGCGTCGTCCCGACCCGCGCGAGCAGGGCGACGAGCGCGGCACGGCGGTCGGCGGTGTAGCGCGTCGCCTCGAAGGTCACCGTGACGCGGTCCCGAGGACGGCGTTGAACGCCCGGCGGGCGTGCGAGCCGAGCACCGTGTCCTTGACCGCAATCAGGTCGCACGCCCCCGAGAGCACGAGCTCGAAGGTCCTCGCCGGATATGGCTCGACGTTGTACCGGCGGAGCCGGAAGCGGTCGGTCTCGGGACCATTCGCGCCCGAGACCGACGTGAACGCGAGCGTGTACCCGGCCTGCTGCGCGAGGCTCGCGTGCTCGGGCCGATAGTCGGCGAGCGAGCCCTTGACGAAGGCGTACGCCTCGACCTCGCGCCCGAGGCGCTCCTCGAGCCGGAGCTTGGAGATCGCGATCTCGCGCGTCGCCTCGGCCGGATCGAGGTCGGAGAGCGGCCGGTGCCCGATGCCGTGCGACTCGATGCGGATCCCACCCGCCTCCAGCGCGGCGAGCTCGTCCCAGTCGACGGTGGCGTTCTCGATCCCGAGCAGCCGGAGCGGCTCCTCGTGCGGGAGGGGGCGACTGTCGTCGAGGAACGCGATCGGGACGAAGACGACGGCGGGGTAGCCATGCTGCTGGAGGATGGGGACTGCGTTCTCGAGGTTGTCGCGGTACCCGTCGTCGAACGTGATGAGCACGGCGCCCGGCGGGAGGGGCGTCCCGAGGAGGTAGTAGTCGCGTACCGCCTCGATCGACACCGGCACGTAGCCGAGCTCGTCGAGCAGCGCCATCTGCTCGGCGAAGACCGCGGTCGGCACCGTCGTCGGGTTCGGCCAGAGGTCGTTGACCTTGTGGTACATGAGCACGCGGAGCGTGCGCTCGGGCTCCCCGTCGACCGCGCCGACTCCACTCACGGTCTCCCCGATCGCACGGTAGACCCCGTTCTTCAGGAGCTGCTTCGCCCGGTCGGCCCGCATGACGCCTGAGTTTAGGGCGGTCTCAGCGCCCGTCAGCCGCCACGACGCCGTCGACGAGCGCGCGGACGCGCCGCGCGTACT
>JBOHBB010000234.1:0-5724 GCA_050698135.1 Gaiellaceae bacterium | reverse complement strand
ACGCTCACGCCGCAAACCGCCGACACCGCACGAGCGGAATACCAGACGGCAGCGTGATCGTTACGAGCTTGTGACGCCTCCCGAAGGTGCGTCACCCTGGAATCAAGAGAAAAACCCTCCTACACTTCCTAAGTTTGTTGCTCTTCCCGGGACGACCGGATCGAAAGGACTGAAACAGCACTTTGACGCAGAACCAGCTCATCGAACTGCTCGAGTCCGAGCACCTGAAGGCGCTGATCGAGCGCACCGAGGAGCACGGCGGCCATCTCGAGCCCGCCGAGCTCGAAGCGTTCGTGCTCGAGCACGACCTCGGCGAGGACGAGGCCGAGCTCCTCCAGCGCGAGCTCGAGGCGCACGGGATCGAGATCCCCCACGCCGACGCCGAGACAGCGAAGGAAGCCGTCGCGGAGAAGCCACAGTACGAGGCCGGCGCGGTCTCGGGCGCCGCGGACAGTCTCCAGCTCTTCCTCGCCGACGTGGGGCGCCACAAGCTCCTGACCGCGGCGGAGGAGGTCGCACTCGCGAAGCGCATCGAGCGGGGCGACCCCGTGGCGAAGCGGACGATGATCGAGTCGAACCTCCGGCTCGTCGTCTCGATCGCCAAGGGTTACCGCGGCCTCGGCGTGCCGTTCCTCGACCTCATCCAGGAGGGAACGCTCGGGCTGAACCGCGCGGTCGAGAAGTTCGACTGGCGACGCGGGTTCAAGTTCTCGACGTATGCGACCTGGTGGATCCGGCAGTCGGTTCAGCGTGCCGTCGCGAACCACGCGCGGACGATCCGCGTGCCGGTCCACGTCGTCGAGCGGCAGCAGAAGCTCTCGCGCGCCGCCCGCCGCCTCGAGGTGGAGCTCGGGCGGGACGCGACGAAGCAGGAGCTCGCCGAGGCGACGGGCCTCCCGATCCAGCACGTCGACGAGGCACTCGGTGCGGCGCATGCGTCGGTCTCCCTCAACCAGACCGTGGGCGCGGACGACGAGGGTGAACTCGGCGACCTCTTCGCGGACCGCGAGGCGGCCGATCCGTTCGACGAGGCCGAGGAGTCGCTTCGCCGGCAGAGCATCCGGCGTGCGCTCGACGCGCTGCCGGAGCGCGAGCGGCGGATCCTCGAGCTCCGCTTCGGGTTCGAGGGCGAGCCCTGGACGCTCGAGGCAATCGGCCACGAGCTCGATCTCACGCGCGAGCGGGTCCGTCAGCTCGAGGGCCAGGCGCTCAAGCGCCTCGAGGCGCTGCGCGACCTCGCCGGGCTCGCGGCGTAGTCTCTAGCTCGATGCGACGGGCGGGCTGGTCCCGCCCGTCGTCGTCCGCACCTCTTCCGACCGTCGCCGCTCGGCTTCCGCGAGCGCCTCGTCGTCGAAGAGGTGGCATTCGACGGTGACGTCGCCGTGGACGAGCGGCCGCGGCGCCACGGGCTCCTGCCACTCGATGTCGACGTGGCGGTCGTCGGCGGCCATGCTCTTGACTCCCGTCCAGAACGGCTCCGCGGGATCCTCCTCACGAACCGTCTCGAGAAGCGCGAGCACGTCCGCCCCCGTATGACTCGGACCTCCGGTCAGGCGGGCCCTCGCTGTCGAGGCGTCGAGGACCGTGAGATCATCCATCACCGCACGCTCGGCCTCGTACTGCTCCTGCTCCTGGTGCGCCCAGCGCATCTCCAGCACGTCCCGGAGGTCGCGCGGCTCCCAGCCACACACCTCGAACGCGGCCGGGCAGCGCGGGTGGAAGGCACAGCCGAGCGGCGGTCGAGCCGCGTCGGGGACCTCTCCCCGGGGCAGGTCGCGCGGCACGGTGCGAAGCGGATCCGGTTCGGGGATCGCGCGCAGGAGCGCCTTCGTGTACGGGTGCTTCGGATCCGCGTAGATCGCCTCGGCCGGACCGATTTCGACGATCCGGCCCAGGTAGAGGATGGCGATGCGGTCGCAGAAGAACTTCGCCGTCGCGAGGTCGTGCGTGATGTAGAGGTACGTGAGATCGAACTCTCGCTTGAGGTCGAGCATCAGCTCCAGGATCTTCGCCCTGACGCTCATGTCGAGCATCGAGACGGGCTCGTCGGCGACGAGCAGGACCGGGTTGAGGATGATCGCCCGTGCGATCACGGCACGCTGCTTCTGTCCACCCGACAGGTCCGAGGGGTACTTGGCCATGAACTGTTCCGCCGGTGCGAGCCCTACCGTTTCCAGGGTCTCTGCCACCCGCAAGCGTCGCTCTCGCGCGCTACCGATGCCGTGGATCTGCAGTGGATGCCCGACCGACTGCTCGATCGTCATTGCCGGGTTGAGCGAGGCGTGCGGGTCCTGGAAGACCACCTGCACCTCCCGTCGCAGCGTGCGCAGCTCACGCTCCGACATCCGCGTGATCTCGCGCCCGTCGAATTCGATGCTCCCGTCCGTCGCCTGCACGAGCCCGAGGAGCGTGCGGCCGAGGGTGGTCTTGCCGCTCCCGGACTCGCCGACGAGGCCGAGCACCTCGCCCTTGTAGAGCTCGAGCGTCACGTCGTCGACCGCCTTCACGTAGCCCGCCTCGCGACCCACCAACCGCTGGACGAAGCTCCCCCGGATCGGGTAGTAGGTCTTCAGGCCTCTGATCGAGACCAGCGGAGAGCCGTCGGCCGCGTCGTCAGGCTTCGTCTGCAATCGCGATCTCCTCACGCTCGAGCTCAGACGTCCCGCCCGCGGGGATCCGCTCCTCCGGGCCGTGCAGCCAGCAGAGGACCCTGCGGTTCTCCCCGAGCGACTGCTCCACCGGGTCCCTCGTCGCGCAGACGACCATCGCGGCGGGGCATCGGGGGTGGAAGCGGCAAGCGGGCGGCGGGTCGATCAGGTCGGGCGGTGCGCCCGGAATCGAGTGGAGCTCGGTCGTGTCGAGCGAGATGATCGAGCGCAGGAGCTCGCGCGTGTACGGATGCGCTGGGTCCGAGAAGACGCCCCGCGCCCCGCCCTCCTCGGCGATCTTCCCCGCGTACATGACGGCCACGCGGTCACAGGCCTCCGCGACGATCCCGAGGTTGTGCGTGATCAGGAGCAGGGCGGTCCCGAAGTTCTGGCGGAGGTCGGCCAGGATGCTCAGGATCTGCGCCTCGACGATCACGTCGAGCGAGGTCGTGGGCTCGTCCGCGACCAGGAGCTTCGGGCGCAGCACGAGCGCCAGCGCGATCATGATCCGCTGGCGCATGCCGCCAGAGAACTCGTGCGGGTACTGCCTGAAGCGAGTGGGCGGGATGCCCATCCGCCCGAGCGTTTCCAACGAGCGCTTGCGGATCTCGCTGTCGCGGAGTCCCGACTCGTGCTGCTCGATGGTCTCCCGGAAGTGATCCTCGATGCGCATGAGCGGGTTGAGCCGCGTCATCGGCTCCTGAAAGATGAGCCCGAGGTCGGGTCCGCGGAGGCGACGCAACTCCTTGTCCGACATCCCGACGAGGTTCCGGCCGCCGTAGAGCACCTGCCCGTCCGAGACGGCTGCCTCCGGCAAGAGTCCGAGGATTCCGCGCCCGAGCGTCGACTTGCCGCAGCCCGACTCGCCGACCAAGCCCAGGACCTCTCCGGCGCCGATGTCGAGGGACACGCGGTCGACCGCACGTACGACGCCGCGGGGCGTGCCGTAGTACACGCGCAGGTCGCGCACCGAGACGACGGGTTCCGGGCTCAACGCGGCTCCGCGTCGGCAGCGGTGGGGCCGAGGTCCACCTTCACGAGCGGGCGCTTCCGGAGCACGGGATTGATCGTCTCGTTCAGCCCCTCGCCGAGCAGCGTGAGCCCTGTGACGAGGAGCACGATGGCGAGGCCCGGGAAAAAGCCCGTCCACCAGATGCCCGACGCGGCGTCCGAGACCGCGCGCTGAATGTCGTAGCCCCACTCCGCGCCCTCGGTGGGCTGGATTCCATAGCCGAGGAAGCCGAGCGCCGCGAGCGTGAGGATCGCGTCGGCGGCGTTGAGCGTCGCCAGTGGCGGAACGTTCTGGACGACGTTGAAGAAGACGTACTTGCGGATGATCGTGAACGGCTTCGCCCCGAGCGCGCGCGCCGCCTCCACGAACGACTCCTCCCTGATCGAGATCGTGTGGTTGCGGACGACGCGAAAGTAGAGCGGCACGTACACGACCGTTATCGCGATAGCTGCGGTGAAGATCCCCTGCCCGACTTTGTCTGCGAGCAGGAACGCGATGACGATCGCGAGCAGGAGGAACGGGAACACGAAGAGCGCGTCCATGATCAGCACGAGAACACGGTCGAGCTTGCCGCCGAAGTACCCGGAAAGGAGACCGAGCGGGACGCCGATCGAGATCGAGAGGAAGAGCGAGATCAGGACGACCTTGAGCTCGGTCTGCGTGCCCCAGATGATCCTCGAGAGGACGTCGGTCGACTGGACGTTCGTGCCCATGAGATGGTCGGCGGACGGGGCCTCGAGCTGGGGGAAACGCTGACCGTTCGCCCGGAACGTGTCGAAGTCGTACGGCGCGAGGACGGGAGCGAGAAGCGCGATCAGGATGAATGCGACCGTGATTCCCGCGCCGATCCAGAGCATCGCGCGGGCCATCCCACGAGCCTCGGCGACCGGCCCGAAAGCCCTGCGCACTCCGACGAGTCGTTTGCCCCGCTGCGGGACCCGCTCCACCTGCGCGGGAACGGACATCAGTACCTGATCCTCGGGTCGATGTACGCGTTGACGAAGTCGATCACGACGCTCACGAAGACCACGACGAGGGCGAAGACGATGATGATTCCCTGCACGGCGGGATAG
Organism: Gaiellaceae bacterium; assembly: GCA_050698135.1. Taxonomy (GTDB): domain Bacteria; phylum Actinomycetota; class Thermoleophilia; order Gaiellales; family Gaiellaceae; genus GMQP-bins7. The sequence continues at coordinate 991 of JBOHBB010000234.1, read as the reverse complement.
TCGCGGTTCTCGAGGTAGTCGATCAGCGTCTTTCCGATTCCCGGCCAGTTGAACGTCGTCTCGGTCAGGACCGCGCCCGAGAGCAGGAGTGCGACCGTCAGCCCCACGACCGTGATCACAGGCACGAGGGCGTTTCGGAAGGCATGCTGGTAGACGACGGAGCGCTCGTCGATGCCTCGCGCCCGAGCGGCCTCGATGTAGTCGTCCTTCATCGTCCGGATGACGTTGATGCGGATCAGGCGAATGAAGACACCGGCGGTCACGAGACCCAGGGTGACCGCGGGCAGGATCAGGTGCTTGACGACGTCGACGAATGCGTCCCAGTCGCCCTCGATCAGCGTGTCGATCGTGTAGATGTTCGTGTGGGTGACGATCGTCGCGTCGATGAGCGGGCTGGCCCGACCGGACGTGGGTAGCCACCCGAGGTACGAGCCGAAGAAGAGTTGCGCCATCAGCCCGAGGAAGAAGACCGGCATGGCGTAGATGAGGATGCCGAACATCCGGCCGCCTCCGTCGATCCACGTGTCCCGGTAGCGGCCGGCGAGAAGGCCGAACGTGACCCCGACGACGATCGCGACGATCATCGCGAAGAAGGTCAGCTCCAGCGTCGCCGCGCCGTTGTCCTGGATGATGTCCCCGATCGGGCGACTATCCGTGATGGCGATGCCGAAGTCGCCGCGGCCGACGTCTCCGAGGTATTCGGCGTACTGCACGTACAGCGGCCGGTCGTACCCGAGCTCTGCCTTGATCCTCTCGACCTCCTCGGCGGGCACCCTGCCCCCGAGAGAGGCGGAGATCGGATCGCCCGGGGCGACCCTCATGAGCAGGAAGACGAGCGTGAGCAGGATGAACACCATCGGGATCACGAGCAGCAGCCGCGTGAGCAGGTACTGCCTCAGCGATGTTCCCTTTCCGCCCATTCACCCTCACTCGGTCTGTTCAGCGCTCACGCCAGGACGTCAACGGTAGACCCGGCGGACGAGCGCTGCAC
>JBOHBB010000233.1:0-23790 GCA_050698135.1 Gaiellaceae bacterium | reverse complement strand
GTTCGACTCCGTGAACGGGTAGCGGCCGAGCGCGAGGCCGGCGTTGTTGTAGAGGATGTCCACGAGCCCGAGCTCGGCCGCGGCCCGCCCGACGAAGGCCGCGGCGCTCTCCTCGTCGGTCACGTCGAGCGGAAGGGCGAGGTCGGCCTCGATCCGCTCCACGCGGCGTGCGCCGCCAGCGACGCGAACGCCCGCCTCGCGGAGCTTGCGGACGGTGGCGGCGCCGATGCCGCTCGACGCTCCGGTGACGATCGCGGTCTTGCCATCCAGGTCCACGGGCCTGAGCCTAGTCGTCTGGCCGCTTGTGGGCACGGCCTCGGCAGTCCGGGAACAGTGTGGCCGGGCACCGCCGTGTAGGCTCGACGGCGCTGTGAAATCGATGGCAGCGCGCGTGCTCGGACCGAACCAGGGAAAGGCCGGAATGCTCGGGTCGATGGGCGTGCGCTTCATGCTCGCCGGCGAGGAGACGGGGGGAGGGTTCGCGCTCGTCGAGCATCCGATTCCGCCGAGGGCGCTCGCCGCCCCGCTCCACCGTCACAGCCGCGAGGACGAGTACAGCTTCGTCCTCGAGGGTCGCGTCGGCGCGCTCCTCGGGGACGAGGTCGTCCACGGCGAGGTCGGCGACCTGATCTTCAAGCCGCGGGGCCAGTGGCACACCTTCTGGAACGACGGCTCGCAGCCGGCACGGATTCTCGAGCTGATCTCCCCGGCGGGGTTCGAACGCTACTTCGAGGAGGTCGTCGAGCTCCTTCGACAGCCCGGGCCGCCGGAGCCAGGCGCGCTCTCCGACATCGCGGCGCGGTACGGCCTCGAGGTCGACCGCGAGAGCATCCCGCGACTCACACAGGAGTACGGCCTCCACTTCGGGCCACCGGCGGAGTAGATCGACCGCGAGGCCGCTCGAGCCGGCGGCTCAGGTCAGCTCGACGGACTCGATCACGACGGGCTCGAGCGGGCGGTCGCCGGCGTCCCTCTCGACGAGCGAGATGCCGTCGGCGGTGTCCTGCCCGGAGGTGATGCGGCCGAATACCGTGTGCTTGCCGTCGAGCCATGGGCACGCGTCGGCGGTGACGATGAAGAACTGCGAGCCGTTCGTATCCGGCCCCGCGTTCGCCATGGCGAGGTAGCCGCGCGCGACCGGGTGCTCGTTGAACTCGTCCTCGAAGGTGTACCCGGGCCCGCCGGTCCCGTCGCCCCGCGGGCAGCCCCCCTGGATCATGAAGTCGGGGATGACGCGGTGGAACGTGAGGCCGTCGTAGTAGCCGTCGGCCGCGAGCTTCGTGAAGTTCTCGACGGTCTTGGGGGCCTCGTCGGAGAAGAGCTCGAGCGCGATCGTCCCCACGCTCGTGTTCAAAACGGCACCGGACACGACCGCGACGCTAGCAGCAGCGCCACCGGCCGCGTCGCAGCCGGCGACCGAATCGCAAACAACCTCCGGCGATCAGCGTCCGAACAACACAAGGGTGGCGTCCGGAGCGGAGAGACTGAGCGGCTTCCAGGAGAGCGAGCTCTCGACCGAGCTCGCCGGCCAGTGGCGGCGCCTCACGCGCGCCGCGACCGTCGTCGCGCTCGTCACCGCCCCCGCGGTCGTCGTCTGGCTGAATCAGACCGAGGGCTGGTCGTGGATCTGGTCGATCCTCGCCGCCCTCTTCGTCGTGGTCTGCTTCCGCGGGCTCGTCGACCTCGTCTTCCACCGGTTGATCCCGCGCCCGAGCCTGTTCGGGCTCGAGAGCCCGCAGCTCCGCGAGGAGGACGTCGTCGCGCGGAGGCGCGTCTGGTTCTGGCGGTTCTGGGTGAAGGCGGCGATCTGGATCACGCTGATCGTGTTGCCGTTCTACCTCTTCCTGGACACGGACACGCTCGTGCAGATCCTGCCGCTGCTCGTGATGCTGCCCATCTTCCTGGTCTTCAACTTCGTCATCCTGTTCGGCCCGCTCCTCCTGATGAACCTCTCCCAGATCCAGGCCTTCGAGCCCGGGGACGCGGAGTGGGGCGTGAAGCTCGCGGACGTGCGCGGCCAGTTGGAGGCGAAGGAGGAGGTCAGGCGCGTCGTCGCGATCTGGCAGTCCGGCGAGGCCTTCGAGCGCGCCGGGGGGAAGCGGGAGAGGGGACTGCTCTTCCTCGGCGCGCCCGGGACCGGAAAGACGATGCTCGCAAAGGCCCTCGCGACCGGCTTCAACTCGCCGTTCATCTCGATCCCGGGCTCCGGCTTCGCGGCGACCTTCATCGGCATCGACGCGATCGTCGTCCGCATCCTCGCCCGCCGCGCGAAGCGCCTCGCCCGCAAGTGGGGCGGCCAGTGCATCGTCTTCATCGACGAGATCGACGCCGTGGGGATGCGCCGCCAGGCGCTCAACCCCGGGTTCGGCGGAATCGGCGGCGTGGGCGGCAACCGCCCGCACGATCTGCGCGAGCTCCTCTGGTACGGCCCCTTCGGGGCGCTCAACCCCTCCGGCGACCTCATCCTCGAGGACCGCGGCTGGCGCGAGCGGCTCTTCGCGGAGCGCGCGCCGCAGTCGCCGGGCCCGTCCGCCTATACGACGCGGGTCAACGGGATCCTCAACTTCATGTTCCCGGGCGGGATGGGCGGCGGCTCGCTCGCCCTGAACCAGCTTCTCGTCGTCATGGACGGGATCGACAACCCGCCGTTCTTCCGCAAGTTCGTGACGAGCAAGCTGAACGCGCTCCTCGACGGCATCTACATCGTCCCGCGCCGGGTCCGGGGCGTGTCCCTGCGCGTCCCGGCAGCCCGCCCGCGCAAGGAGCAGATCTACTTCATCGGCGCCACGAACGTCCCCGTCGACCGTCTCGACCCGGCGCTCACGCGACCGGGCCGCATGGGCCGCCACGTCTGGTTCCGCACGCCGACGAAGCAGGACCGGCTCGACATCCTCGACCTCTACATCGGGAGGGTCGCCCACGCCGCGGAGCTGGACCAGCCGGCCCGCCGCGAGGAGATCGCGAGGGTCACGAACGGCTATGCGCCCGCGATGCTCGAGCAGGTGACGTCGATGGCGCTGACGATCGCGCACCACTCGAATCGCGAGGCTCTCACCTGGGACGACCTCGTCGAAGCCATGACCACGCTCGAGGCCGGCACCGCGGTCGGCGTCGAGTACGTTCCGGAGGAGAGCCGCGCTGTCGCCATTCACGAGGCTGGCCATGCCGCCGCCGGCCACGTCTACCTGAAGGGCGCGGAGTCCACGCGGCTCTCCATCCGGATGCGCGGCGGCGCCCTCGGGCACCACCAGGCGCTCGAGAAGGAGGAACGCTTCAGCCGCTTCCGCAGCGAGGAGTTCGCCCGGCTCGTATGGGCTCTCGGGGCGATGGCGGCGGAGCGCGTCTTCTACGGCGAGAACTCGAACGGCGTCGGAGGCGACGTGATGAGCGTCACCGCGCAGGCTGCGCACATGGTCGGCGCCTCCGCGATGGGGCCGCAGCCGTTCGACGTGAAGCCGCGGGCGGACGAGACGGAGGAGGAGGCGCGCGAGCGGATCCTCGAGCGCTTCGAGAAGATCGGCCTTCAGATCGTGAACCGCACGAGCGGCGGCGGGCCGTTCGGAGAGAACCCGATCGCCTCCGTCCTCGGCGACCGCGACAAGCGCGCGATCGTCGGACAGCTCGTCGGCCAGGCGTACGTCGCCGCGCACAACCTCGTCCTCGCGAACCGCGAGGCCGTCGAGCACATCGCGGACGTGCTCGCCGCGCGGCGCGAGCTCTTCGGGGACGAGCTCCTCGAGCTCCTCGACAGCTCGAAGCTCACGGTCCCCGAGGTCGACCTGTCCGAGGAGAGCTCGTGGCCGACGATGTGATGACGCGGTCGGCGACGGACGCCCTGTCCCCGACGCCAGGCGCCGTCCCCTCCACCATCCCCCGGCCGGAGTCCCGTGCCGACCGCGCCCGCCGCCTCGCCTACCGCGGCCGCTTCACCGTCCTCTACTTCCTCCTCGCGGTCGTCGCCGGCGCCGCGGTGGGGACGCTCGTCGTCCTCCTCGAGCGCGGCAGCCCAGCACCGGCGCCGCCGTGGTCCGAGTGGCAGCCCGAAGGGAGCGCGGAGCGCCGCGCCGGCCAGATCGGCGACCGCATCCCCGACCCGTATCGCCTGCCGAGCGGACGGCAGCTCGCGACGGTGACCTACGTCGGCCCGCCGACCGTGACCGGCCCGGATGGAACGACGTTCCAGGTGCGCGCGCTCGCCGTGCGCCCGAACACCTCGGGAGGCCAGGCGGAGGCCGACGACATCGACACGGTCAACGCGAGCGGCACACTGATGTACAACCTCTGCGGCCTCGGGAACTCCTGCTCGATCCCCGAGGGGAAGGCGTCGAACGCCCGCGGCGCGCTCCTCAGGCGCGAGGCGCTCGAGCTCGCCCTCTACACCTTCAAGTACCTGGACGGCGTGCAGTCCGTCCTCGTCATGCTCCCGCCCCGCCCCGACGGCCAGGCGTCGACCGCGGTCTTCCTCGAGCAGGGAGACGTGCGCGCCCTGCTCGCGAAGCCGCTCCATCGGACGTTCACGGCGCCGATCGTCCCGGGCATCGGTGAGATCGGCGCGGAGGAGCTCGCCGTCGTCGAGCGCGTCACGCGGCCGCGCCTCTACTCCTTCAGCTACCTGCAGGCCCAGGACGGCAGCCCGATCATGGTCCTGGCTCCCGTGCTCAGTGCATAGCGCAAGATCGACATTCGCGAGCACGAATGTCGATCGCGCAAGACCCCTGAAGGCGTCCGCTTCGCGGCCGCTGGGCTAGTGCAACCTTCAATCGCGGGGGCGCTCGCTCGGGCGAAGGCGAGGCTCGACCGGCTCGACCTCTACCCGGAGCCAGTCCGCATCGAGAAGGTCCGCGTCGTCGTCGCGCCCTGGTTCTTCCGCATCCCCGGCTTTCGCCGCTATGCCGGCTACGCGCTCTGGCGGACGATCCTCCTGAAGCGGCCCGACGCATCCGACGACCTGCTGACGCACGAGCTCTGTCACATCTGGCAGGGGCAGCATCGCCCGCTGCACGTGTCGTTCACGCACCTGACGACGCGCTACCGGTCGAACCCGTACGAGCTCGAGGCCCGGGGGGCCGTGGCCGAGACGCGCCCGGAACAGGGAGGAGACGCCGCGACGGCGCCTCCTCCCCCGGTCTCCGGCTAGCTCAGAAGCCCGCGATCCACGAGAGCACGGCCGGGATGTCCACCCGCTGCGAGTACGTCACCCCCGTGCAGTTCCCGTTCGTCACGTACGAGTTGACTGCCAGGACCGTCGCGGTCCCGCCGAGCAGGTCGGGGCCGCCCGAGTCGCCGAAGCAGGTCCCGCCCGAGCCTCCGCCCGGGTTCGCAGTCAGCCGGAGGAACTCGGCGGCGTGCGTGAACTTGCCCGAGACGAGCTCGGTCGGTGCGAACAGCCGCACGCGCGGGCCGGTCCACACCGGAGCCCCCCCACCACGCAGGTCGACCGACACGCCGTAGCCGACGAGGTCGACGTCCGCCTTGTTCGGAAGCGTGTCGACGACCCCCGCAGTCGGAAGCGACGCGTACGAGCTCACCACCGCTGTCGGGGCGGGCTCCGTCAGCACGATGACGCCGACGTCGCGGAACGCGAAGCCCGGCAGCCCGGACCCGCAGCCGATGCAGAAGTCCGGATACGTGTGCGCGACGCCGTCGAACGACGTCGTCCCGCTGAACGGGTACTCCGGGTTCGTCTGCACGTTCTCGGCGAACCAGACGCGCGCGGCGCTCGTCCCGTCGGTGCAGTGGCCCGCGGTCAGCACGAGGGTCGGGCTGAGCAGCGAGGCGCTGCAGCGGTGGGACGGCCTGCCGTTCACGTCGAACACCGCGAGGCCGACGTACGGATGGCGTCCGTTGTCGGGCTCGCCGTTCGTGACCGCGCCCGCCGGTGCGGCGCCGAGCGCGAGCGAGATGGTGAGCGGCAGCGCCAGGAGTGCGACGAAGGCTTTCCTCATGATCCCTCCTTCTCGAGTGTGGAACGTCGGACGCGCCCTGACTCCCCGCACGCGGCTGCCCGCAAACACGTGACCCCGCGCGCAGAGTTTGAGAGTATTGCCTCATGTTCGAGGAGCGCCCGCTCGGTGCGTCTGCGCTGCTGCGCGCGCTCTCGCCGCGTCTGCAGGAGGAGCTCCTCGCGGCGGCCGAGCCGCGGCGTCTCCCCGCCCAGGAGTGGCTCTTCCGGGAGGGCGAGCCGGGCGACCGCCTGTACGTCGTCCGTGCGGGCCGGCTCCGGGTCGTCGCCGACCACGAAGAGCGGAGCCGCGTTCTCCGCCTGCTCGGCCCCGGCGCCGTCCTCGGGGAGCTCGCCGTCCTCACCGGCGCGCCTCGCTCGGCCTCGGTGCAGGCGGTCCGCGACGCCGAGCTGCTCGAGATCGACGGCGGGCGCTTCCAGGACCTCCTCCAGCAGAGCCCGGAGCTCGGGGCCGCCCTCGCCACCGCGCTCGCGGACCACATCCAGCGCGGTGCCAGCATCGAGGCGGCGGAGGCGCCGACGGCGGTGGTCGCGATCGCGGCAGTCGAGGGAGCTCCCGGCGACCGCGCCTGGGACGAGCTGTCCCGCGCGTTCGGCGCGCTGGGCGACACCGTCACCCTGGACTCCCGCGACACCTCCGACGCCGAGGCCTGGGACTGGGGGCGGCACCTGGCGGAGCTCGAGCGTCATCACGAGCACGTGCTCCTGAGGGCGGAGCTCGACGGGAGCGAGTGGTCACGCTTCTGCCTGCGACAGTCGGACCGCGTCGTCGTTCTCACGCCCGCCGCCGCTCCTCCGCCGGCGGCCGAGGTGCCCGACGGCTGCGACGTCCTCTTCCTCGAGCCGCCCTCGACCGAAGACGTCGCCGCCTGGTTTGCCGGCGGAGGCGTCCGCGCCCACCACGTGGTCCCGGTCGACACCGAGCTTCCAACCGCCGCGGGTCGCGCCGCGCGCAGGCTGACGGGCCAGTCGCTCGGCCTCGTCCTCTCCGGCGGGGGCGCGCGAACCTTCGCGCACATCGGCGTGCTCGAGGTGCTCGAGGCCGAGGGCCTCGAGGTCGATCGGCTCGGCGGCTGCAGCATGGGCGCCTTCATCGGCGCGATGGTCGCCCTCGGCTGGAGGTCCGAGACGATGGTCGAGGTCTGCCGTCGCGAGCTCGCGCAGCGCGCGCCCTTCAGCGACTACACGATCCCGCGCCACTCGCTCATCCGCGCGCGTCGGGCGGCCTCGATGTTGAAGCGTCTCTTCGGCGAGCTCGCTCTCGAGCAGCTCGCGCGCCCGCTCTACACGGTCAGCGCCGACCTCCTGAGCAGCCGCATGGTCATCCACCGCACGGGGTCGATCGTGGACACCGTCGGCGCGAGCATGGCCATCCCCGGCCTCACGCCGCCGGTCTCGCGGCAGTCCCAGCTGCTCGTGGACGGCGGCGTGCTGAACAACCTTCCGGTCGACGTCATGGTCGCGGACGAGCCCGGCCCGATCGTCGCGGTGGACGTCATGCGCAGGCTCGACGCCGTGGGTGTCGCCCTCGAGCAGGGGCCGCTCCTGCCGACGATCGTCGAGACGCTCTCGCGGGCGACCGTCCTCGGGAGCGTCGAGCGGGCGGAGTCGAACCGCGCCCTCGCCCACGTCCTCGTCGCACCGGAGGTGCACGACGTGTCGCTCCGAGGCTTCCGGAACCTCGACCGCGTCGTCGACGCGGGCCGGCGGGCCGCCGAGCAAGCCCTCGCCGACGGGGGCAGGGAGGCGCTCGAGGAGGCGCGGCGCCGGGGCGCCCCGCTCACCCTCGCCGTCGGCGCGGCGGTGCCCTAGGCGCGACGCGGTCGTCGGGCAGAAGGACGAGGAGCGCCAGGAGCGCCGCACGCTCCGGCAGGCTCGCGACGACGATGTGCTCGTCCGGCGCGTGGGCGCCGTCGCCGCGGGGGCCGAGGCCGTCGAGGGTCGCCGTGTGGAGACTCGTGATGTTCGCGTCCGACGCGCCGCCGACCGCGACGCTCTCGAGTGCGAGACCGAGCTCGACGCCGGCGGCGCGAGCCGACTCCCACAGCGCGCAATTTCGCGGAGTCGGCTCGAGGGGGAGGCGCCCGAATCGTCCCGTGATCTCGAGCTCGACCTTCTCTCCGACTGGTCGGAGCGCCCGGATCTCGGCCTCGACCTCGCGGGCGGAGGCCATCGTCGGGACCCTGACGTCGATCTCCGCACGAGCCTCGGCTGCGACGACGTTCGGGCGCAGGCCGCCGTCGATCTGCCCGACGTTCACGGTTGTCCCCCGCACGCGGTCGTTGAGCGCGAAGAGACGCTGCACCTGGTGCGAGAGCTCGAGAATCGCGCTGGCACCCTTCTCGGGGTCAACGCCGGCATGAGCCGCTCGGCCGCGGACGACGAGCGAGAACCGGCCCACCGACTTGCGAGCGGTCTTCAGCTTTCCCTGTGGCCCGTACGCGCCCTCGAGGACGAAGGCGCGAGCCGCGTGCCGCGCGAGCCGCTCGAGGAGCCGCCGCGACTCCGGGCTCCCGATCTCCTCGTCGGTGTTGACGACGACGACTGGTGTCACTGCGGGCTCCACCCCCAGCTCGGAAAGCGCTCGCAGTGCGAACACGATCTCGACGAGGCCGCCCTTCATGTCGTAGACGCCGGGCCCACGGACGATGCCGTTCTCCCGCGCGATGCCAACCTCTTGCACGCTCCCGAGTGGCCAGATCGTGTCCGCGTGACCGACGAGCAGCTGGTACGGCGCTCCGCGCCGACGTACGTCCGGCCGCGCATAGAGGACGCCCCCGGTCCGCTCGCCGCGGAGCCGGCGGACGCTCAACGAGTCGCGCTCGAGCTCCTCGCAGAGCACGTCGAGAAGGGCATCCTGCGCCTCCGGGACGACGGTCGGCGACTCGGCCGCGGCGAGTCGGACGAGGAGGTCGACCATCGCGCTCTCGCGCTCCCGAAGCCACGCGTGGAGCTCGGGTCCGCTCACGGCGGCCATCACGGGCGGAAGTCGACGGGGAACGGATACGACAGCGTCTCGGCGACGGCCGCGAACCGGCCGGGACTCACGTACGCGAGCAGAGGGCTCGCCGCGATCAGATCCGCATCGTCGGCATCCGAGTGACGAGCCGCGTCCTCTGCGGCATCTGCCGCCACCACCTCGCCGACGACCAGGACGCTGTCGCCGAAGCCTTCGACGATCCGCTCGAGCCGGCACTCGAGGTGGAGGTAGCAGCCCTCGACGAGGACTCCCTCGACCGCGGTCGCGGGGAACGTGTGGAGTGCGGCGAGGCCCGGTTTCGACGAATCCTCGGCGCGTCCGCCCGCCGCCAGGCTCGTATCGAGGATCTGGCCCGGGCGCGGGAAGCTCACGGTGAAGGCCTCGCGCGCGATCGCGTTCCGCAGCGTCGCGTGGCGGTGCGAGCACACGAAGCAGAACCGGTTCTCGCAGCCGAGCGGCATCGCCATGTGCTTCGGTGCCAGGTCCGGAGTCCCGTCGTCCTCGAGCGTGCCGACGAGGACGAGCGGCGCGACCTGGAACACCTTGTCCCACACCGGCTCGCCCGCAGCGAGCCGGACGAGGCCGGCGGGCAGCTCGGTCGTCGCCATCGCGTCCATCGTCCTGCTCGGCGGTTACAAAGGCGAGCGCGGCGCCACCGATCCGCCGTACGGGGGAACTACGGATCGACGCGGTCCGAGGCCGCTTGTTCGCGGGACGCCGAGAGACGCCTCGGGCACTCGCCGTCGCGCACGCCGATCCGCGAATTCACTGATGCCCTCGACCCCCTTGCGGAGAGAGGCTGCGGAGTGAAGGGGCTCTACGCGATGCCCCCACACAGGAGGTTTGCATGTTCACCTACGTCGGGCTCTTCAGGCTCACGCCGGTTGCCCGGGAGCACGTCGAGAAGACCCCCGAGTACTTCGAGAAGATCCACAAGATCGTCGAGGCCGAGGGTGGGACCGTCGAGCGCTTCCTCGCAATCATGGGCCCGTGGGAGTACTTCGGCATCTTCGAGTATCCCGATCTCGAGGCCGCGTTCCGCGTTCTCGGCAAGATCGCGAAGCTCGAGATGTTCGAGACCGAGACGTTCCCGGCAGAGGACGTCAAGCTGTTCTGGAAGGCGCTCGTCTAGCATCGACCCCTTCCGCACGAAGACCGCGGGCCGCCTCGTGGCGGCCCGCGCTGTATTGCATCTCAGGGGTGGCGCATGGTCGGTCCCAGACCGTCCTTCCCTCCGGCGGCGCTCGGTTATCCGGGAGCGGCTCCTGGCACCGGGGCCGGAGCCGCGGTCGCGGCAACTGGCCGCCATCGTCCGAACACCGCCATGGCGAGGATGACCAAGCCGATGCCCGTCAGGAGCAAGGCGACGCCGACGATGATGCTGAAGATGGAGAGCATCTCCGACATGAACCCCATGTCGAGCGCGGTCGCGAGAGCTGTTTCCGTGACCCACGTGTTGCGGGCGCTGTTCGAGATCGGCTCGCCGTTTGCGTCCTTCGCCGCCGCGGCCTCGTCGCTCGTCCCCGCCGGATCGCTCGGATCATCGGCCGACTGGTAGCGGCCCATCTCCGCGTACGTGAGCCCGCCGGTGCCCGACAGCGTGTGCTCGCGCATGATCTCGGCCATCGCGAGCGCCTGACGACCGGTCTCGACCGGCTCGCCCGCCCACTGCTCGGCGTGCTCTGCAACGGCCGGGTCCTCGATCGGCCCGAAGACGATGTTTTCGCGCTCGATGTGGTCGCGGGTGAACGCGAACCCCCAGATGCCGAGGGCGATGACTGCGATGCCGAAGACAATCAGCGTGCCTCCCGAGATGTAGCCGCCGATCCGTAGAGCCTTTCCTTCTTTCACCGTCATCCTCCTCGCTGAGGATCATTGACTTACGGCCTGCGCCCGTCAGAGCGACCCGGGGATCTTGCCGTGCGCCAGCCGACTCCGCGCAGGTGGAGTCGGAGCGAACTGGCCGACCTAGATCCGGGCCGGCGCCGGAGCAGGTGGGCGCTGCCCTGTGTGCCGGTCGAGGAGCTTTCCGAGCTCCGCGACCGCCAGGAACACGATTGGGCCGAGCAGGCAGATCCCCCACTGCGAGCTCGTCAACGGGACGGTGTCGAAGATCCGCTGGAGAGGATCGAGCTCGGTGACGAGGAAGGTGAGCGCCAGCGCGACACCGATCAGCTGCACGAACCGGCGGTTCGCGATCGTGTACCGGTCGAAGATCGTGCCCGTCAGCTCCCGTACCTCGAGCGCCGCGGCGATGTGCATCAGGGAGAGCGTCGTCAGACCCATCGTGGTCGCAACGGCAAGGTCATGACGGTCCTCCCCCCACGCCACGACGACGAGCGCAAGCGCGGCCATCACCGCGCTGGCGACGCCGAGCCGGATCGCGAGCCCACGATCGACGACGGGTGCGCTCGCGTCTCTGGGCGCCCGCTGCATCAGCCCGGGAGCGGCCGCATCGAAGCCCAGTCCGATCGCCAGCACGACGTCGACGGCGAAGTTGATCCAGAGGATCTGGAGCGGCGTCAGCGGTATGCCGCCCGCGATGTCGAAGATCCCCGCGCCGACGAAGGTGAGGATGAAGCCGCCGAGCATGATGAGCTGCACTCGCACGTACTTCATGAGGTTGTCGTAGATCGCGCGGCCGCCCTCGACCGCTGACACGATGGTCGCGAAGTTGTCGTCGGTGAGGATCATGTCGGCCGCTTCCTTGGTCACCTCGGTGCCGGTGATGCCCATCGCTACGCCGATGTCGGAGCGCTTGAGCGCGGGAGCGTCGTTGACCCCGTCGCCGGTCATCGAGACGACGTTGCCCTTGCGCTTCAGCACGTCTACTAGCCGCACCTTGTCCTCCGGTGCGACCCGCGCGACCACGCCGATGCTATCGACCTGGTCGTCGAGCTCGGCGTCCGTCAGCGCTGCGAACTCGGTGCCGGTGAGTGCACGACCTTCGATTCCGAGCTGGGCCGCGATCGCGGCCGCGGTCGTGGCGTGGTCACCGGTGATCATGCGGGCCTGGATCCCCGCCTCCTTGCAGCGTGCTATCGCGTCTTTCGCCTCCTTGCGGGGCGGGTCGACGATGCCGACGAGCGCCAGCAACGTCAGGCCCTGAACCTCTTCCAGGAGGTCGCCGCCCGCGTCGAACTCCGAGGGGTCGATGTCGCGGGAGCCCACTGCCAGCACCCGCAGTCCCTCGGCGGCGAGGCGGTCGTTCTCGGCGAGAACGCGATCGCGGTAGCTCTCGATCGAGACGACCGAGCCGTCGACGTCCCTGCCGTACGAAGAACGGGCGAGCAGGACGTCCGGAGCGCCCTTGACGTAGCAGCGGACGACCTTCCTCCCGTCGGTCTCCATGTCGTGGAAGGTCGCCATCAGCTTGTACTCGGAGTCGAACGGCACCTCGGCCACGCGCGGGTAGTAGCGCCTCGTCTCCTCGACGTCGAGGCCCCCCTTCTCCGCGAGGACGACGAGCGCCGCCTCGGTCGGGTCGCCCACGATCTCGCCCTCCCGAACCGCCGAGTCGTTTGCGAGCGCCATCGGCATGAGGAACGGCTCGAGGCGCGCGTCTGTGTCGCCCCAGACTCGAAGAATCTTGCCCTCGGTCGAGTAACCCTCCCCGTCGACCGTGTAGCGGCGGCCGGCGACCACGAGCTGGCGCACCGTCATCTGGTTGAGGGTCAGCGTGCCCGTCTTGTCCGAGCAGATGGCCGACGTCGAACCGAGGGTCTCCACCGACCGCAGCCGCTTGACGATCGCTCCCTTGGCGGCAAGCGCCTGCGTTCCCAGCGAGAGGACGGTCGTCACCACAGCCGGGAGCCCGGTCGGGATGGCGGCGACCGCCAGGCTGATCCCGACGAGGAAGAGCTCGTCGAAGTCGTCGCCGCGAATGAGCCCTAGGACGACGACGAGCGCCAGCGCGATGCCAGCCAAGGTCGTGAGCAGGAGAGTGAGCTGGTCGAGCTGGCGCGTAAGCGGCGTCTTCTCCTGCTGGACCTGGCTCAGCATCCCCGAGATCTGGCCCACCTGGGTCGCCATGCCCGTGTCCGTGACCACCATCTCGCCCCTGCCCCGGGTGACGGTCGAGTTCATGTATGCCATGTCGAGGCGATCACCCAGCGCGACGTCGTCGCCGGCCACCGGCTCGACTTGCTTCAGCACCGGCGTGCTCTCGCCGGTCAGGCCGGCCTCCTCGATCTCGAGCGTCGCTGCCACGAGCAGGCGTCCGTCCGCCGGGATCTTGTCCCCTGCCTCGAAGTGCACGACGTCTCCCGGCACGACCTCCTCCGAGGGGATGTCGACCAGCTGGCCCCCGCGGCGGGCATGGGCCTTGATGATCAGCATCTTCTGGAGCGCGGCGACGCTCTCGGCTGCCTTGCCCTCCTGGTTCAGGCCCAGAACCGCATTGAGCACGGTCAGGCCGATGATCACGAGTCCGGTTGAGAACTCCTGCAGGGCAACGATGCTGACGATCGCCGCCCCGAGGAGGACGAGCTGCATCAGATCGCGGTACTGGCGCAGAAACGCCTGCCACCCTGGCTCCTTCTTCGCCTCCGCGAGCTTGTTCGGGCCGACCTGCTCACGGCGCCGCTCGACCTCGGCGGGCTCGAGCCCACGCGCCGGGTCGACGCCGAAGTGCGCGCACGCTTCCTCCGCAGTCAGGCTGTGCCACACCGTCGCCTGGCGAGCGACGTCTGGACTCGCGATCACCTCAGCAGTTTCGATGTTCACGAGAGTACGTGCCTGTGACGTGACATCCGAGCGGACGGATCCTCATGTTCAAGCGATGGGCGGTGCAGGACTAGAAGCACCCTGCTAATCGGCACCTTTTCTCACGCGGGGTATCACCGGGGTATGCACCGGGTGAGCTCGCACGTCAGCTTTTGCGCGGATTCGCCCACCTGCGGAGCTCGTCCCGGAGGCTCCTCGAGGGCGAGGTTCAGGCGCGCCTACGGGAGCGCGTGAGGCGATCTCGATCAGTCACGGGATCGAGGTGGTAGCGTGGGCGCGAGGTGGAGCGCTGGCATCTTCCTTCCATCGAGGCCAGCGGGACGCGTGAACCTCGCGTTCTCTTCTCGCAACCCGAGTTCCGCGGCGTCGTCATCGACCTGAACCACGGCGACGAGCTGGGCGACCACCGGCTCTACGAGCACTCTGTCCTGCACATCGTTTCTGGGAGGGTCGGGGTGAGCGGCGAGGATGAGGAGATGGAGTGCGAGGCGGGGACGCTCCTTACGTTCGCCCCGAAGGAGACGCGCAGTCTGCGAGCGCTCGAGCCGTCGCGCATTCTGCTCGTCCTCGCGCCCTGGCCGGGGGAGGGCCACTTCCCGGATGACCGGGAGCCCGAGCCTGAGCGGATTCGCGAGCGGCGAAAGAGCGCCGAGCCGCCACACGACTGATTCGATGACGCAGTTACCCATCCCCAGTTCTCGCCTCAGTGAGCGACCGCTTCGGCGGTCGTTCGCGTTTCGGGGCGTTCAGCGGACGAGCTGCTCCCGCTCGTGTCGGCGGCGTAGCGTTGCCGAGGTCGGCGAGATAGGGTGGGGGCCGGTCGAAAGGGGAGAACCAAACGCCCGGCCTCATCGGCGCTACGTTCGTCGGCGGGGATCGGTTTTGGTGCCCCGACGCTACTGCCGCGCGTGTCGGCGGCGCGAACGCGGTGCCTTCGGCCCCCCGCCCTCGAGGTAGATGAGAGCACCGCCGGCGACTGCAACTACCGCTCCGAGAATGACTCCGAAGATCTGCCTCGACCCGAAGTCCCCCTCTCCGATACCGATCACATCTGCGAGCGCCGAGAAGACGAGGATCACCACACCGAACGCGATGAGCATCGCGCCGACGATGAGAACCCTGTTGTGATCCATCCTCTCTCCTTCCGGATCGGGATCGTATGCGGAAATCGCTCGCGCTACTAGGCGCGGCGGGGGGCGTGGTCGTGCCGGACGAGCTCCTCCCGCTCGTGTCGGCGGCGTAGTTGCCAGGCTAGGCGAGATTCCCGGGTATCACCGGGGTATGCACGGGGCGCTCATTTCCGGCACCCACGGCAGACCTGACGCGCGTAGCTAAGCCAAATCCGCATGGCTCCGCGGACTCGAATGGGCGGTGCAGGACTCGAACCTGCGGCCACCTGCGTGTAAAGCAGGCGCTCTACCAGCTGAGCTAACCGCCCCAGGTGCCCCCAGCGGGATTCGAACCCGCGCTACAGCCTTGAAAGGGCTGTGACCTGGGCCGCTAGTCGATGGGGGCCCGGCCCGGAGTGTAAAGGCGCCCGTTCGGCGCAGCAGCGCCGGGACGCCGCGTAGCCTGCTGTCGACATGGGCGCTTCCGCACGTGTCACCTCGGTCCCGATCGCACCGCTCGACCCGGCCAGGCTGCAGGCGTTCGTTGGCCCGGACCGCGTGGATCGGCTCGAGCGGACGGCCGCGCGCATCCGTGAGGGGCTCTCCGGCCGCCGCATCGTCAACGTCAACTCGACGGCGACGGGTGGCGGCGTCGCCGAGATGCTGCAGACGCTGCTCGGGTACGTACGCGGAACCGGGGTCGAGGCGGAGTGGCTCGTGATCGAGGGGGATCCGGAGTTCTTCGCGATCACCAAGCGGATCCACAACGGCCTCTACGGCGGGCCTGGCGACGGGGGAGAGCTCGGCAGCGCCGAGCGGCGGCCGTACGAGCGCGCGCTGGCGGCGAACCTCGCGGGGATTCGCGGCGCGATCCGCCCGGGGGACGTCGTCATCGTCCACGACCCGCAGCCGGCAGGGCTCGTCCCAGCGCTGCTCGAGGACGGCCTGCCCGTAGTGTGGCGCTGCCACGTCGGCCTCGACCACGCGAACGAGTGGTCCGTGCGGGCGTGGGAGTTCATCCGGCCGTACGTCGAGGACGCTATTGCGTTCGTCTTCTCGCGGCGCGGATTCGCGCCCCCTTGGGTCGACGCGGGCCGACTCGCGGTGATCCCGCCCTCGATCGATCCGCTCGCCCCGAAGAACGAGGCGCTCGACCGCGAGACGATGCTCGGCGTCCTGGCGGCGGCGGACCTGCTCGCACCGGACGGCCGCCCGGATCACCCTGCCGTGCTCCGCCGAGCGCAGGTCGTCCGCGAGGGCGGCGCTCCCCCGGCCGATGCGCCGCTCGTCGTCCAGGTCTCCCGCTGGGACCGCATGAAGGACATGGCCGGCGTACTGCGCGGGTTCGTGTCCGGGGTCGACGCGGCGACGGGCGCCCACCTCGTCCTGGCGGGGCCGGCCGTAGAGGGCGTCAGCGACGACCCCGAAGGCCTCGAGGTCTGGAACGAGACGGTCGCGATGTGGCGTGAGCTCCCTGCTCAAGAACGTGCGCGCGTCCACCTCGCGGCCGTTCCGATGGACGACCCGGTCGAGAATGCGCTCGTCATCAACGCGCTGCAGCGCCACGCGGCGGTCGTCGTGCAGAAGAGCCTCGCCGAGGGCTTCGGGCTCACCGTCTCCGAGGCGATGTGGAAGTCGCGGCCGGTGGTGGCGAGCGCCGTCGGCGGGATCGCCGACCAGATCGTCCACGGCGAGAGCGGCCTGCTGCTCGACGACCCCGCCGATGTCGAGCGAATGGGCGAGCTCGTCTCGGAGGTCCTCGCCTCGCCGACCGAGGCGGCTCGGCTCGGCGAGAACGCACGCCACCGCGTCGCGGACCAGTTCCTCCCCGACCGGCAGCTAATGCAGTACGCGCCGCTGCTCGAGCGGCTGCTCGAGCGGCCGGGCGCCTGAGTCGGCGGGCGCGCGCCTCCCCCTACACTGGCCCGACCAGGGCCGGTAGCTCAGCTGGCAGAGCAGGGGACTTTTAATCCCAAGGTCGTTGGTTCGAATCCAACCCGGCCCATTCGAGCAAAGCCAGTAATAGAGCCAAGATCTCCGCTCGAGCCCCGACCACAGAAAGCTCGTCTGGCTGCTCGTACAGTGGCGAGGTCAGCTGATGTCGACCAGAACCTTGCCGACGGCGCCGTGCTCGACGGCATCGTGCGCGTCCGCCGTCCGCTCGAGCGGAAAGCGGTGGAGGGGAAGCCCGGCGTGCTCTCCGACTTCGAGCGCGCCGTCTGCGACTGCGACGGCGACGTCGGCGACTGCCTGATCTTTCGCCGCGCCCGGAACCGTGTATACAAGGACGAACTGGTAGCGAAGGTTGCGGGACATCAGTTCGCGCACGTTCAACTCGAGCTCGGTGCCGCCGTCCGTCGCGTAGACGGCAACGGTGCCGTTCGGGGCGAGCACGGCCCGATCGAGGGCGGCGTTTCCGGCAGGCGCGACCTCGACGATCACGTCGACGCCTTTCGGTACGAGCGCCCCGATCTCGTCCGCGGCTTCGCCGGCACGGTAGTTAACGGCGTGCTCCGCCCCCGCTGCCAGGGCAAGCCTCGCCTTCTCGTCGCTGCTGACCGTGCTGATCACGCGGGCGCCGGCCCAGCGCGCGAGCTGGATCGCCGCGTGGCCTACTGCTCCTGCCCCTCCCGCGACCAACACTGTCTGACCACTAAGAGCTCCCGGTGCGAGCTTCCTCGGGCCAAGCTCCGAGACCGTGAGGCAGCGGTGCGCGGTCAAGGCTGGGATTCCGAGACTCGCTCCAAGGTCCATCGAGGCTGCATCTGGCAGTCGCACCGCTTGACGGCTCGGGATGACGACGAGCTCCTGCGCCGTGCCGTCCGCGCGCTGCCACGACGCCTCCCAAAGCCAGACGCGCTCCCCGACTCGGCTCGTCGCTACGCCATCGCCGACGGCCTCGATCGTCCCGGCGCCGTCCTGGTTGGGGACGAGCTCGGTAAACGGGAGCTCGGCACCGGCGCGTCCGCCGCGGCGCGCCTTCCAGTCGGTGGGATTCACGCCCGAGACCTGCATTTTGACCCGCACCTCACCAGCTCCCGGTTCGCGCACCGGTCGGTCGACGAGGCGGAGGACCTCTGGTCCACCGGCTTGGGAATACACAACCCCTCTCACAGGCACCTCGTTTCGCCGAACCGTTGACGCTACCTAGCGGAGCTTCGCTTGAACGCACAGTCGATGTCCACAGGCCGTCACTTCGAGGACAGAACACGGACGGTTAGCGTTTTTCTCGCGGACAGGGGGCCAGCCACAGTTACCGCTTGCTAGCGACGATCCGCGCCGGCGCCCCACCGCCCCGCGGTCTTGCGCGCCTCCTTGCAGCCGTCCGGCCACTGCGCTAGCGTGCCCGACTTCACGTGTCCGCCGAAGGGCGCGTGGAACGGCACTGATGCCTCAGGTCTCCGGGAGACCTGGGGCTTTTTTCATGGTCCGGAAGGGAGGCGGCATGAAGCAGCGAGGACGGCGGCGATGATCAAGGTCGAGGCAGTCGTGATCCGCGAGCGCGTCGAGACGGTGATCGACGCCGTGGAGGCGGAGACGGGACACGTCGGCGTGACAGTCGTCGAGGCGATCGGCCACGGACGCCAGCGGGGCATCACCCACGAGTACCGGGGGCGGATCTTCGAGTCCCGCTTCCTCCCCAAGGCGGTTCTCACCTTCGTGGTCCGGGACGACGTGGCCGATGAGGTCGTGGAGGCGATCGTCGACGCCGCCCGCAGCGGCAACGAGTCGGGTGACGGGATCGTCTGGACGACCCCGGTCGGCAACGTCACGCACAACCGGACGGGCAGGTCGCTCGAGGAGGTGGAGGTCGGATGACTCGAGATCAGTTGGCGATCGCGACGAGCACCGTCTGGGTGATCCTGGCGGCGATTCTCGTGATGTTCATGCAGGCCGGGTTCGCATTCCTCGAGGCGGGCCTGACGCGGATGAAGAACGTCGGCCACATCGCGGCCAAGAACGTGCTGATCTTCGCCTTGGCGTCCGTCATCTACTTCGCCGTCGGATACGGCCTCGCGTTCGGCGATGGGGGCAACGGCTTCGTCGGAGGCTCCGGGTTCATGCCCTCGACCGAGGAACTCCTGACCGTCGGAGAGGCACCGTTCTCGTGGTTCGGTGCCATCCCGGCCGCGGCGGGCTATCTGTTCGAGGTCGTGTTCTGCGCCGTCTCGCTCGCGATCGTGTGGGGTGCGATGGCCGAGCGCACGAAGCTCTGGGTCTACTTCGCGTTCGGCGCGATCTTCACTCTCGTCTACTCCATCGTCTCGCACTGGGTCTGGAGCCCCGACGGGTGGCTCTTCTCCCTGGGCATGCAGGACTTCGCCGGTTCGACCGTCGTCCACTACCAGGGCGCTCTCGCGGGGCTCGCGGGCGCGATTCTGCTCGGCCCGCGCATCGGGAAGTTCGGCGCGGACGGCAAGCCGAACGCGATTCCCGGACACAACATGGCGTTCGTCACGCTCGGCGTGATCATCCTCTGGTTCGGATGGTTCGGGTTCAACCCCGGCTCGACGCTGAGCGTCGACTACGGCGGCGTCGGCTTCTTCGCATACGTCGCCCTGAACACGAACATCGCTGCGGCGGCGGGGGTCCTGGGCGCCGTGCTCACGTCGTGGCTCGTGATCAAGAAGCCCGACCTCTCGATGATGCTGAATGGCGCCGTGGCCGCGCTCGTCGCGATCACGGCCGCCTGCGCGTTCGTCGCCCCGTGGGCGGCGATCGTGATCGGAGCCGTTGCGGGCGCGATCGTCGTCGTCGGCGTCCTCGCGGTCGAGCGGATCGGGATCGACGACCCGATCGGCGCGATCGCAGCGCACGGCATGGCGGGCGTATGGGGCACGCTTGCGGTTGGTTTCCTCGCGTTGCCGTCGCAGGCCGAGAGGCTGGCCACCGGTTCCGCCGGTCTCTTCTACGGAGGAGGCTTCCACCAGCTCGGCGTGCAGGTCCTCGGCCTCGCCGCCGTGGGCGCGTTCACCTTCACGATCTCGTTCGGCGTCCTCTGGGTGATGAAGGTGACGGTCGGCATCCGCACGGACGCGGAGACCGAGACGGCAGGCCTCGACATCTCCGAGCACGGGATGTGGGGCTATCCCGAGTTCTACATCCCCGTGCCGGGAGGCTACGGCACCGAGTCGCACGGACACCTCGGCGTTGCACCCGCGGCGGGCCGTCATGCCGCCGTGCCAGTGCATGCAGCCGTCGTCTTGCCCGACGCGCTGCAGTAGGCAGGAGGGCCTGCCCGCCGCTGCCCTCGCAAGCCGCTGAGAATCGGCACAGCCTGCACGTCAAGCAGACCCCGCGCGAGCGCGACGTGCCCGGGTACTTAGGGGCCGGCGCTGCCTGAACTCGGCGGCGACCTCCAGGTCGATCTCGGTGCGCGCGCGCAGGAAGTCGCGCAGTAGCTCGAGCTCCTCGTCGGAGTAGCGCTCGAGCTGATCATAGAGCTTCTCGGCGATCTTCCCGTACAGCGCCCAAGCGCGCGTGTGGGCCTTAGGGGTGGCGTCGACCATGACCCGCCGCCGATCGACCGTGTCGCGCACGCGCCGCATGTATCCGGCCCGCTCCATGCGGTCGAGGACGACGGTGATGGCCGCGTTGGTGAGTTTGCTTTCCTCGGCGAGCTGTCCCGCGCTCATCGGCCCCGCGCGCCCGAGGATGTCGAGGCAGCGCAGGTCGGTCCGGTTGATCCCCATGTACTCGCATGCGGCGTCGTCGACGGCTTCGAACGCGACGTGGTAGGTGCGTATCGCATCGGCGAGCTGCTTGCTTGTCTCTTCTCGACGCGCGCTAGACATTATGGTTAGTGTACTATAAAGTCAAGATGTTTAAGGGTATCGGCGAAATGAAAGCCACCCAGATGGAGACCGAGGTGCTGAATCCACGCCAATCCGACGCCGCTTCCGGTGGTCTGGTTGCTGGCCGCCCTGCGGCGCTGACTACTAACGGCCTCACCAAGCGGTACGGGCGCCAGCTCGCGGTCGACGCGCTGAGCATCGAGGTTCCGGCCGGCGTCGTGGCAGGCTTCATCGGCCCGAACGGCGCGGGCAAGACGACCACGATGGCGATGCTGCTCGGGTTGGTGCGTCCGACGTCCGGCACGGCGACCGTGCTCGGCGTCAGCGTTGAGAACCCCGCCTCCTACCTGGGGCGGGTCGGCGCGCTGATCGAAGCCCCCGCCTTCTGGCCGGGCCTCAGCGGCATCGAGAACCTGCGGGTGCTGTCCACGCTCGGCAGCCATGACGCGAGCCGCATCCCCGAGTTGCTCACGCTCGTCGGGCTTGGCGCGCGAGGCTCGGACCGGTTCGGCCAGTACTCGTTCGGGATGAAGCAGCGCCTGGGCATCGCCGCCGCCATCCTCGGAGACCCGGAACTGCTCGTCTTGGACGAGCCCACCAACGGCCTCGACCCGGCGGGGATCAACGAGATGCGCGAATTCATTCGCTCGGTCGGGGACGGCAAGCGGACCGTGCTCGTCTCCTCGCACATCCTGAGCGAGCTCGAGCAGGTCTGCGACTGGCTGATCGTCATCGATCAGGGCTCGCTCGTGTACCAGGGTGCGGCGCACGGGTTCCTCAGCCAGGCCAGCACCGTGATCGCGCTCGCCCCGGAGCATCTGGGCGATCTCGGGCGCTTGGCCGCCCTTCTCCGGGCCGACGGGCACGAGCCTCGCCCCGAGGGCGCCGAGCTGATCGTGCCGGTCGTGGAGGACGACCCGAGAACGGTTGCGCTGGCCCTGAACAAGGCTGCGATCGCGCAGGACATCGTCCTCGCCGAGCTGCACGTGCGCTTGCCCAGCCTCGAGTCCCACTACCTCGCCATCGTCGAGGAGCGCGAGCGATGATCGCCGCGCTCCGAGCCGAGCTCGTCAAGCTGCGCCGGCGCCGGGTGCTCGTCGTGACGGCCGCCACCACGCTGGTCTTCGCGGTCGGCTCGACCGCGATCGTGCTGGCGTCGGCCGAGCGGTCCGGCGACCCTCGTGCCAGAGGTGTCACGTTCGCCACCCTCGCCGAGGCAGGCGGGGGCACCGAGGTCTTCACGACCGCCGTCTCCTTCGCCGGCACGTTCCTGTTCGTCGTCTTCGTCGGCGCCGTCGCCGTCGAGTTCTCACGCGGAACCTTCCGCACGATGCTTCTGCACGAGCCGCGTCGGCTCCGACTCCTCGCGGGGAAGATGGCCGGCCTGCTCGTCTTCGCCGCCGTTGTCCTCGCCGCCGCGGAAGTCCTCACGTGGGTGGCGGCCAGGCTGCTCGCACCTTCTTACGATGTCGCGTCCGGTGACTGGATCAGTGCAGCCGCGCTCGGCGACGCCGTCAGCGACTACGGCTCCGTCCTGTTCTGGGTCACCGGTTACGCGCTGCTCGGCATGACCATCGCCGTCCTCGTTCGCTCCGTTCCCGTCGCCCTCGCGATCGGCATCGCTTGGGCGGGGCCGATCGAGCACCTGCTCCAGGACGCCTGGGATCCTGCGAACCGCCTCTTTCCGGGGCTCCTGCTCGAGGCGTTCGTCGCGGGCGGCACGACCGAGGTCAGCTCCTCCAGAGCGCTTCTCACCGTCACCGTGTACATCCTGATCGCCGCCGCGATCGCCGCGACGACCTTCGCCCGTCGGGACATCACGGCGTAGCGGTGCACTGAGAACACGACGGCGCGCCCCGCATTTGCGTCTTTGACCGCTAGCGACGCCCTAGGCTGCGCCGATTGCCGGCGTGACGCCCGACGACGCGGAGCTCGCACGTCAGATCGAGGAGTTGCGTCAGCAGCAACGCGGCGATCAGTGGCGTCCGACGCGCTGTCGCTCGCTCGGCGGGACTCCAACCCGCGTGGAGAGTCGTCGGCGGAGAACCCCGATCCGTACAGCGCGGTGGTCCTCACGAACTTCTCTTGGCACTGGCACGGGGAAGAGGCGCGGCGATCGGCGAGCGCTTCATCGTCCTGCCTCTCTACACCGCGATCCCGCTGCTGGTCTCGAGCGGGACCGAATCTGGGAGACCGTCACGAGTATGGCCGAGTCCGCGAGGGCTAGCGCCGCCCAGAATCCGAAGCCGAGGCCGCCATGCTCAGCACCGCCGTCTCGCCAATCTCAGAGCGGAAGTCGCGTTGACATCGGCGCCGTACGGACTCCTGACACACCAAGGCGACTCGACTAGGGAGCGCAGTCACGAATACACGCAGAAGCGTGACTACTCGCGCTCGCTCTGGGACGAGCCTGTACGGCGAGCCCGACGGGTTAGCCGACTCTTCCCACCGGCTCCAACCGAGCCAGCCCGGTCGTCATCGTCCGGGCTGATCGGCGCAGATCTCCTCGGTGGTGGGCATCGGACGGATGACTCCGCAAGACTGAGACGTTGACCGTCCTGACAACTTGCACGCACGACGCCTGATTACCGATTGCCGCGGAGCGGCACCGGCAAACTGCACAACGACGCAGGTTAGCTCCGCCCTTCTTCCGCCACGACTCCGCGGATCGTCTCCATCGCGACCGAGGCCTTCGGGTATCCCACGTAGACCGCGAGGAGCACGCCCAGCGCCTCGAGTTCCTGCGGAGTGACGCCGTGGTCGAGCGCCCAGCGCGCGTGGACCCGCAGCCGCTCCTCGACGCCTCCCTGCGTGGCGAGTGCGGCTAGCACGATCAGGCTGCGGTCGCGGAGAGACAGACAGTCGTCGAGCCAGGCGCCGCCGGCCGCGCTGATCGCCTCCGAGGCCATGCGCTCGCCCACGATGCGCTTCAGCTCCTCGACGGCCTCCTCTTCGGAGAGCCGGAACTGGCTCGCGTAGGCGGCTCGGCCGCGCGAGATGCGCTCGCTCTCGCTAGCCATGGAGCTCGTGGTAGAAGCACGCAATGGCCAAGGGAATCCACTCGGGGGCGTCCCAGGAGGGATAGTCGGCCCGGATCTCGGGCTCGAGCCGCTCGCGGAGCTCCTCCTCTGCTCCACCCCCGGCGGACGCCTCCCGCACACGCTCGCGGACGTCCTCGAGGTACGCGCGTACCTCCCCGATCAACTCGCTGCCGCCGAC
>JBOHBB010000232.1:0-9963 GCA_050698135.1 Gaiellaceae bacterium | reverse complement strand
CGCGTCGCCAGCGAGCGCGGACAGGGCGGTGGGCGCGCCGGGCGGCGTCGAGCTCCCGCCGCGGGCCCCGAAGTCGTCGAGGCGGCCGGCCAGGCCGCGGAGGCCGATGCCGGCGTAGCCCGGGCCGGCGTACGTCGTGTCGTTCGTCGTTCCGATTCGCGACCACGTCGTGCCGTCGCTGTGCCAGGCCTCGATCGTCGAGCCCTTGACGCGGAGCAGCAGCGTGTCCCCGGCGGCGAGCTCCCGGTTCAGCGTCAGCAGCCGGACGAAGACGCCGTTGTCGATGCGCTCGAGCGCCACCTCGTCCGGCCCGGTGAGCTGGTTCGTGCGCAGCATGTACCCGTCGTAGCCGGTGGTGCCGACCTGCTGCAGGCGGGCCTTGAGGCGGATGTGGTTGCCCGCCCCGGGCAGGACGCCGATCTTCGTCCACACCTCGGTGTCGGGCCCGTACTCGGTGTTCGAGCGCCAGCCCGTGCAGGTGGTCGTCTTGTTGCTCGCGAGCTGGTTGGACACGACCTTGAGGCAGCCCTCGGCGGAGCCGTTGACTCCGACGGCGCCCGACCAGCCCCCGGAGACGGGGAGCTCGTCGGGCCGGTTGAAGTCGTCGAGCGTCGGGAGCGGCTGGATGGGCGCCACGAGGTCGCTTGGCGTCGCCTGCGCCTCGTTCGAGAGCGGCCCCTCGCCGAGCGCGTTCTCGGCGGCGACCTTGTAGTAGTAGGTCGTGCCGTTGACCGCGGTCGAGTCCTCGAGGCTCGTCGCCGACCCTGCGCTCTCCAGGAGCGTCTCGCCGCCCGGAGTCGTGCCGCGGTAGATGCGGTAGCCGGTGAGCGAGGAGCCGCCGTCGAAGGAGGGCGCGGTCCAGGAGAGCGAGACCGAGCCGTCGCCCGCGAGCGCGGAGAGGGCGGTGGGGGCTCCGGGCGGGCCGTCGCCCTGCGGGGCGCCGTCGATCGTCACGCCGAACCGCTGGAGGATCGGGTCGATCGGGCTGCCGATCGTCAGCCCGTCCCCGCCCGCGAACAGCAACGCGACGGGCTGGTTCCCACCCTGCGTGACGATCAGCGAGCCGGAGTCGCCTGGCGCGCTGAAGGCGCCGGGGCTGACGGAGATCTGGCCGACGAAGCGCGCTTCCTGGAGGCAGAACTCGAAGATCACGAGGTAGCAGACGTCCACGTCCACGTTCGTCCCGGCGACCGTGCCGAGCTGGAACCCCGTCGTGCGCCCGTACTTCTGGACCCCCTGGCCGAGCGACGCCTGTGTCGTGACCGGGCTCGGCGTCCCGTAGCCGTCGGACGGGGTCGCCGTGCCGGTGTTCGCCACCGTCGTGGCCGCAAGTGCAGCGTCCATGGTGTTGTCGGTGCCGTCGAACTTGATCTCCTGGTAGGCGTGCAGCGTGCCGATGCGGTCTCCGGGGTCGCTGCCGCCGTCGACGTCGCCGGGCTGGATGATCGGGTCGCCGATGCTTGCCGAATTGATGCCGGCGAAGACGTGGTTGTTCGAGAGCGCGTACACGTTCGTGCCGTCGGTGACGCGGACGCCGAGCGTCCCCGTCGCGACGCCGGCGAGGCCGGACGAGACGCCGATCGGCACGGGGCGCGGGAACCGGTCGGTCGGTGCGCGCGCCTCGATGATCCCGGTCACGACGCTCTCGACGTCGACGCCTTCGAGCGACGACGGAACGCCCGCGACGTTCCCCTTCTCCTTGTAGACCTCGATGACGGGCTTGCCGCCCTTGTTCAGGCCGACAGCGACGCCGACGACGCCCGGCTTGTCCAGCAGCTTCTCGGCGTTCCGCTCCTTGACCGCGATCGCGACGGCGAGGCCGGGCGGGCTGCCGCCCGGAGGCCCCTGGCCTTGCCCCGACGACGACGACGCGAGAGCGAAGGCGACGAGCGCCGACATGAGCAGAGCTGTACGGATCCGTCCGAGCATCCAGGCCTCGCTTCGAGATGACCTCCCCGGCGTCTCACCCTAATGCGTAGAAATCGTGATTTCCAGAGGGGCGACGTACGTTTCCCCTGCAAGAGGGGCTTCAGATGAGGCTTCCGCGGTAGCGCCAGGGTCCCGGCTTGAAGCGGATGCCGCGCTTGCGGCAGAGCTCGCGAGCCGCCTCCAGCACCTCACCGCCGCTCCCGAGCACGCGCCGCCCGACGAGGTCGAGGACGGCGACCCCGTGCTGCGGCTCGGCCCGAGCCTCGAGCGTGAGGACGACCGCCGGGCCTGTCACGGCCTCCTGGAACGCCGGCGTGAACAGCACGCGGACGCCCAGGATCTCGAACCCGCGCGGGTCTCCCCCCTCGATCGCCGTGACCTCATGGCCGCGGAGCGCGAGTAGCTCGTGCAGGTCGTCGACGATCCGGCCCGCGAGCTCGACCTGGCGCGCGTGCGACACCCTGTGACTGGAGCTGCCCGTCACCCTCGCAGGCACGCCGATCGCGAACGCGCCGGCCGGGATGTCGGCGGTGACGTACGAGCCCGACGCGACGATCGCCTCGGAGCCGATCCGGCACCCGGCGTAGATCACCGCCCCGAGCCCGACCTGCGAGCGGTCCTCGAGCACGACCGGCGCGAAGCGGTTCTCGAACCCCTCGAGGACGGAGTGCCCGATGTTGTGCGTCACGATCAGCGACCGCATCGTGAGGAACACCTCGCGGCCGATGAGGACCGGCCGGCAGACGTTGACGAACGCCTCGTCGCCGACGAACACAAGGTCGCCGACCGCGACCACCGCCCAGGGGTCGCGGTGCCCGCCGCCGCCGAAGCGGACCGACCTGCCGCCCCACACGCCGGCGCCGACGAAGGCGCGGCGACAGAGAAGCTCGAGGTCAGGCCCGAAGCGGGTGAGCGCGCCGATCGCCACGACCTCCTCGCAGCGCACCGTTGCCCCGGGGCCGATCTCGACGCCGGCCTCGAGCACGACCCTCGGCGCCGCGACGAGACTGCCGTCCCCGATGACGACCCCCTCTCCGATCCGCGCGCCGTTCTCCCGCAGCAACCTGCACTTCTGGTCGGAGGACATCGCACGGAACGAGCCGGGATCCGTCTGGAGGAGCTCGAGGAACGAGCCGTCGAGCGCCCCGTCGCCCTCGTCGGAGTCGAAGAGCGTCGGCAGCGTCACGCCCTCGGTCGACACGCCCGCGAGCAGCGGTCGCGGGGACGGAGCTGCCTCCGCTGCCTGCCGGGCGATCAGGGCCTCGACGTCCTTCTCGGTGATGAACCCGCGCTTCTCGATCGCGGAGAGGTCGACCCCGTGCCGCTCGGCGAGCTCGACCGCCTTCCGAGTCGCCTTGCGCTCGCCCTCGGCCGCCCGGGGCGTGGGCATCGAAGCCTCGGCGCCGGACTCGAGCGACGCGAGCTCCTGGGCGCTCTCGGCGATGCGCGCGACGACGTTCCCGAGCTCGACCTCGACGCCCTCGTCGTAGAGCTGGACGATCGTGCCCGCTCCCGGCGCCTCCACCTCGACGGTCGCCTTCGTCGTCTCGACGACGCAGACGGGCTGCCCCTGCTCCACCTCGGCGCGATCCTCGACGAGCCACTCGGCGAGGAGGGCGAACTCCGTGTTCGCGTCCTCGCGCGTCAACACGATCTCGAGCATGAGGCGGCTAGCTTCTCACGCCCTCGAGCGCGGCGACCGCCTCCACGATGTCGCGCGCGCTCGGGAGCATGGCGTCCTCGAGCGGCCGCGCCGAGGGGACGATCCCGTCGCGCGCCGCCACGCGGCGAACGGGCCCGCGCAGGTCGCTCCAGGCGAGCTCCTGCACGCGCGCCGCGATCTCCGCGCCGAAGCCGCCCGTGAGCGTGCCCTCCTCGGCGGTGACGAGGGCTCCCGTCCGCGCGACGGACTCGAGGACCGGCTCCAGCTCCAGCGGCAGGAGCTGGGAGAGCGCGACGACCTCGCAGAAGATCTCGTGCTCGAGGATGAGCTCGGTGACCGCGTCGAGCACGATGGGGACCATCCCGCCGTAGGTCACGATCGTCACGCTCGCTTCCGTGAAGTCCGTGCCCGAGAACGTGAGCGCGGGATAGGAGCCGCCCGTCTCGCGGACCGCGAGCTCGCCGATGTGGCCGTCCTCGGGGCGCCGGTTGGGTCGGCCGTACATGAGCTTGTTCTCGACGAGGAACACCGGGCGGTCGTCCTCGACGGCGCTCACGAGGAGGCCTCCGAGATCGTGGCACTCACTCATCGCGACGACCACGAGGTTCGGCACGCCGAGGAGGAGCTTCTCCAGCGACTGGCTGTGCGTCGGGCCGTACCCGCGCCGTCCGCCCATCGGCGTTCGCACGACGAGAGGCACCGTGACCTGGTCGTCGTACATCTCGCGGAACTTCGCGATCCCGTTGACGACCTGGTCGAAGCCGAGCGCGATGAAGTCGCCGAACATGATCTCGAGGATCGGCCGCCGCCCGCGCAGAGCCATCCCGGCGGCGACGCCGAAGAGGGCACCCTCGGAGATCGGCGTCGTCAGCACGCGGTCCGGGTACGCGTCGGAGAGCCCCTGCGTCACCTTGATGGCGCCGCCGTAGGGGTCGAGGACGTCCTCGCCGAGCAGATGGACGTCGTCGCGCGACGCGAAGACCTCGTGCAGCGCCTCGTTCAGCACCTGGACGCAGCGGCGCTCCCGCGAAGGCGTCATGCGGCCTCCGGCGTCGCCGCGGGGGCGGACTCGGCGGCCTCCACGACGTCGGCCAGGCGCCGCTCGCACGCCTGCTCGATCGCGCGTCTCTCGTCGTCTCCGAGCCGAGCCCTCGCGACGACCAGCGGATCGCGCTTCCGGCGCTCCTCGATCTCCGCCGGGTCGCGGTTGTCGTCGCCCTTCGAGTGCGGGCTGAAGCGGTACGTGTCGAGCACGAGGAAGAAGGGCGCGCCGGTCTCCCGGATGCGCGAGACGGCGCGGCCGGCAGCCTCGTGGACCTCCTCCACGTCGGTCGTGTCGAGGGCCTCCGCCTCGACGCCGAAGGCCTCTGCCCGGGCGGGGATCGACCCCGCGAGCTCGAGCTCGACCGGCGTCGACTGCGCGTAGTGGTTGTTCTCCACGACGAAGAGGACGGGCAGCGTCCAGAGAGACGCGATGTTCAGCGACTCGTACGTCACGCCCTCCCCGAGCGTGCCGTCGCCGAGGAAGACGGTGGACACGGCGCCCGACCCCTTCACCTTCTCCGCGAGCGCGATCCCGGTCGCGACCGGCACGATGCTCCCGAGCACCCCGTTCGAGTAGAAGTTGCCGCGGCACAGGTGCTGGCTGCCCCCCTTGCCGCCGCAGACCCCCGTCGCGCGCCCCATCACCTCGGACAGCAGGCCGAAGGCGTCGTCGGTGAAGGCGAGGTAGTGGCCGTGGCAGCGGTGGTTCGAGAAGACGACGTCGCGCTCGGGGTCGAGGTGGTCGATGACGCCGACCCCGTTCGCCTCCTGCCCGATGTACGTGTGCGTCGTGCCGACGAGCTTCCCCTGGGAGAAGAGGTCGAGGAGGGTCTCCTCGAAGCGGCGGATGAAGAACATCCGCTCGTAGAGCGTCGCGAGCGCGGTCACTACAGGTAGCCGAGGTCGGCGAGCCGCCGCGCGACGGTCGCCTCCTCCTCCTCGGTCAGCTCGCGCCGCTCCGCGCTCTCGAGCTCGCGAAAGACCAGCTCGCGTAGCTCGCCCGGCGCCTCCGCCGGCCGGCTCGTGAGCTCGCGCGGGTCGACGTCGAGGCGGTACGCCTCCTCCCCGCCGCTCTCGACGTCGAGGATCAGCTTCCACGGCGGCAGCCGGACGGCGAGCTGTGAGAGCGCACCCCGGTCCGTGCCCGCGATCACCGCCGGGCGATCCCCGTCCTCGCTCCCGTCGAGCAGCGGGAGGAGCGAGGCGCCGTCGATCTCCCCGCTCGGCACCCCGGCGAGCTCGAGGAGCGTCGGCACGAGGTCGACCGAGCGCACCTGGGAGTCGAGGACGCCGGGCTCGATCCGGCCCGGCGCCGACAGGACGAGCGGCACCTGCACGACCTCGTCGTAGAGCGTCGCACCGTGCATGTGGTACACGCCCTCGACCTCCTCCTTGACCGCGAACCGCTCCCCCCAGGACTCGCCGTGGTCGGAGAGGAACGCGAAGACCGTCTGCTCACGGAGGCCGAGGCTCTGGAGCTCCTCGAGCAGGGAGGCCACGAGCGTCTCCGACTGCCGCTCGACGGCCTGGCGGTAGGCCTCCCGCGTCGCCTCGAGCGCGGAGGCCGAGTCGGCCTGGATGCCCGCGATGACCTCCTGCTTCGCGGCCCGCCAGTCCGTGCGCTCGGAGTGGAGCACGGCGTACGGCATGTGCGTCGCCCAGCTGTGCAAGAAGAGGAGGAACGGCTGCTCGCGACGCTCGCGGAGGAACGAGATCGCGCCGTCGAGCGTCTCGCTCGTGCCGAGCACGTTCGCCTCGGGCATCTCCTTGAACAGGTAGTTCACGTCGAACACGAACGTCCCGACGTCGTAGCCGTGCGCCCCGAGGGCCCGGAACAGCGTCTCGGTCGTCGGCGCGAGGCCCGCATCCCAGTGGAGGTAGCCGTGGTGGTGGGGATAGAGCCCCGTCACCATCGACGTCATCGACGGCGCCGTCCAGGGTGCGGCGCTGATCGCCTGGTCGAAGCGGGCGCCTCCCGCCGCGAGCTCGTCGATCGTCCCGGTGTTCAGGAAGCGCGCGCCGTAGCAGCCGAGATGGTCGGCGCGGAGCGCGTCGGAGACGTAGACGACGACGTTCACGGCGCGGCGGATTGTAGTGACGGCACGAAGACTCACCCTTTCCTCCGGGCGAAGCCTGCGTACGATCAGAGAGCCGAGCAGAGACGATGACCAGCCGTCACAACGAGATCGATTCCGCAGTCGACCGGCTCGACGACGCCCTCCGGCGAGCCGGTCTCCCCCCGCTCGAGCCCGCGACGGACGAGGTGTCCCTCGCCGACGTCGACGAGGCCGTCGCCCCCTACGAGCTCCCTCCTGATGTGCGGCGCTTCTGGGAGCTCGTCGACCCATCGAGTCTCGCCGTCCGGGCGTTCCCGGACCTGATCGGTCCCGCCGCCTCCCTCAAGCTCCACCACGTAGAGCTCGAAGACGGCGCCACCGTCCCGAACGTGCCGCCGTCGCTGCTCTTCCGCATCGGCTACGCGAGTCACGTGAGCCTCTCGACGGAGCTCGCGAGCACGTGGGGCCCGGGCGGGACGATCTTCCGCTGGGCCTACGACGAGGACAGCTTCCGCATCGTCTACCGAACGCTCGTCGACCTCCTCGACGTGCTCACGGAGCTCGTCTCCGAGGAGCGAATGGAGCACAACGGCGGCTTCGTGTTCCTGCCCGACGGCGCGGACGAGGCGAAGAAGCTCGAGCGCCTGCGCCGGGCCGGGCCTCATCCACTCTACGGCGACTCCGTCGAGATCCCGTCGAATCTCGAGGCCTGGCCGCAGCACTGGCTCGAGGCGAGCCGCATCGACCTCCGGGACCGCATGCCGCTGGGGGCGACGCACACGATCGTCGAGCTCGTCGCCGCCGCTGCCGAGGGCCCCGTCACCGGTCGGATCGCCGGCACCGTGACGCGCCTCGTCGGGATCGGCCGCGACACCGTCGCCCTCGTCGACGACGGCACCCGCCCGGTCGACGTCTGGTGCCCCTCCGGGACGAGCCCGTGGGGACCGGTGCACAAGCGTCGCTTCGAGTTCGAGGTGACGGTCGAAGGCCCCGTCCCCGCGCCCCCGGAGCTCGAAGGCAGCCTCCGCGCGATCGACCGGCACGCGCGCGCCTGGAGACGGCCCGAGGCCGAGGCCGCGGACGCGGCGTTCTCCGGCGACCTCGAGCGGCACAGGCCCTCGGCGGTCGCGACGGACATCAGGCCGCTCGACTGAGCGTCGGCGCAGAGACGGCCCGTAGGTCTCTCGCGGCAGCCGCGGCGCTTCTCCCTAGGCTGCACCGGCATGAGGCGCGGTCCGCTCTACGCGCTCTACGCGGCCGACGCGATCTCGCTCGCCGGCAATGCCGCGGCGCAGATCGCGATCCCGTGGTTCGTGCTCACCACGACCGGGAGCGCGACGCTCACCGCACTCGTCGTGTTCTTCAACTTCCTGCCGATCGTCCTCGCCGCTTTCTTCGGCGGGGTGATCGTCGACCGGCTCGGATTCCGGACGGCGAGCGTTGTCGCCGACCTCGCAAGCGCCGGTGCAGTCGCGGCGATCCCGCTGCTGCACACAACGGTCGGCATCGAGCTGTGGCAGCTCATGGCGCTCGTTTTCACAGGCGCGCTGCTCGATGCTCCCGGTGCGACCGCGCGCGCCGCGCTCTTCCCGGACGTCGTGGAGCTCGCGGATGTCCGCATGGAGCGCGCGTCGGGGATTCGGGCAGGCATCCAGCAGGGCTCTATGCTGGCGGGAGCCCCGCTCGGAGGAGTCCTCGTCTCCCAGCTCGGCGCCACCACCGCGCTCTGGGTCGACGCTGCCAGCTTCCTCGTCTCGGCCGCGCTCGTCTCGTTCTTCGTCCCGCGGTCCACGAGGCACACCGACGCGGTCGCGTCCGCTCGCTTCCTCGACGAGCTGAAGGAAGGACTGCGGTTCATCTGGAGTCGGCGACTGGTGCGGGCGCTCGTCCTCATGGTCCTGCTCACCAACCTCGTCGAAGCGCCCGGCTCCGTCGTTCTGGCCGTCCTCGCCGAGGAGGAGTACGGCAGCGCCACGGACTTCGGCCTCATGGTCGGCGTTCTGGGAGGGGCGGCGCTGGCCGGGGCGCTCGGGTACAGCGCGATCGGACACCGACTTCCGCGGCGCCGAACCTTCCTCGTCTGCTTCTCCTTCGTGCCGGTCGGCTACCTGGGGCTGTCGACGCTGCCGTCCCTCCCGGTCGCACTCGCGGCCCTCGCCGTGGCCGGCTTCGCCGCCGGACCGATCAACCCGCTCCTCTTCACGGTCCAGAGCGAGATCGTGCCGTCCGAGCTGCGCGGCCGCGTCTTCGGCACCATCCGGGCGGGGGCCTGGGCGGCGATTCCTCTCGGGATCCTGCTCGGCGGCGTCGTGGTGGCCGCGATCGGTCCCGCAGCGACGTTCCTCTCCATGGGCCTGCTCCTGGCGGCCGTCGTCGGCTACGGCTACTTCAACCCGGCGTTCCGGGAGATGGAGGGCCCGCCGGCGGCGGCGCCCGACGCCTCCGCCTAACCCGATCGCTGAGCCTGGCCGATGACCTTCGACATGCGCCACGTGCTCGGCTGCGCCGCAGCGGCAGTGCTGCTCGCCCTCCCGGCCTGCGACGGCGGCGAGAGCGAGGCCGAGAGCGAGACGACGACGGGCCCGACCGCGGGCGTCGTCACGATCACGATGACCGACGACGACTGCGACTACGACGGGCCGGAGTCCGTCTCGGACGGGCACCTCACGGTCGAGCTCGTGAAGGAGACCGACACGGACGGCAGCTTCGAGCTCCTCCGGATCGACGGGCGGTCGACGTTCGACGAGCTCGAGGGCCGGATCGAGGACGACAGCGAGAGGATCGAGCGCGGGCAGCAACCGGTCGGCTACCACGGGCTCGCCTCGCTCGAGGCGAGCGCCGAGCTGATCGGCCCGGACGACCAGCACGTCCTAACTCCGATGCGCCAGGACCTCGAGCCGGGCGCGCACGCGTTCCTCTGCATCCAGCCGTCCGGGCTCGGCGTCGCGGGGCCGCTCGAGCTCGTCCCCTAGCTCGCTCCCGTCGTTCAGCGAGCGGCGAGCGCTGGCAGCAGACTCTCGCCACGCATCCCCGGCTCCTGCTCGATCCCGAGGAGCTCGAGCACGGTCGGGGCGATGTCGAGCAGATGCGCGTCGCGCCTCCCCGTCGCGTCGATGCCCGACCCGGCGACGACGTACAGACCGTCCTGCGCGTGGTTCGCGTCGTCCGGCCCGGTGTCGTTCTCGAGCGTCTGGATGCCCTCGTCGCCGCCGATCGTGCCGACCGAGCGCCAGAGGAGGTCGCCGAACACGACGATCAGGTCCGGAGCCA
>JBOHBB010000231.1:0-5852 GCA_050698135.1 Gaiellaceae bacterium | reverse complement strand
CGCGCGCCCACGCGACGCGCTTCACGGCGGCGCTCGTCCGCACGGTCGCTCCGCGCTCCCGCATCTCGCCCGCGAGTGCACGGCAGACCGCGCGGTAGTCGACGATCGCGGTTCGAGGCGAGTGGAGGGCTGCGAGCCCGGCGGCGTGCGGCTCGAGCTCGCGCAGCTCGCGCGCGTCGATCAGCTTCGTCTCCGCTCCGTTCGCCTGCGCACGC
Source organism: Gaiellaceae bacterium (assembly GCA_050698135.1). Classification (GTDB taxonomy): domain Bacteria; phylum Actinomycetota; class Thermoleophilia; order Gaiellales; family Gaiellaceae; genus GMQP-bins7. Next base: position 5,637 of record JBOHBB010000231.1, on the reverse strand, counting down.
TCGAAGACGCGTTCGAGCCGCGGCACGTCGGACTCGTCCGTCGCGACGAGGACCTTGCCGCACTCGTCGAGCGGCAGTTCGTGCTCGGCGCAGAACTCGCGGAGGAGCTCGCCCCCGCGCCGGCACAGCCTGCCCTTGAGCGAGCCCGGCTCGTAGTACAGGCCGGCGTGCACGACGCCGCTGTTCCGCCCGGTCTGGTGGCGTGCGAGCTCCGGTTCCTTCTCGAGGAGGACGACGTCGACGTCGGAGCGCTCGCGGGCGAGCAGGCGCCCGGCCGCGAGGCCCAGGATCCCGCCTCCGATGATCGCCACGCGCAACGCCGTCCGCCGCTACCCGCCCAGCTGCAGCGGAGCGCCGGCGAGGGGACCCACCGCCGCGCCAACCACGACCCCGAGCACGACCGGGCCGAGCAGTACCGTCGGGCCGCGCACTCGACCCTTCCGCGCCCCAGAAAGGAATCCGGCGAGCAGCCGCAGCTCCATGCGGCGAAGCCTAGACGGACGAGCGCTCAGGGCCAGATGCGAGGAGACTCCGCGCAGGGGAGTCTCCTCGCCCTCGGCAGGAGCTCAGGATGCGAGCGGCCAGCCGAGGATCGTCTGGATGCTCCAGTTCGCCTGGTTCGCCGGGCTCGCCGGCCCGAGGCCGACTGGAGCGGCGCCCGCAGGGATCGGCCCGAGCGGTATCGGGGTGAAGAAGTACTCGGACTCTCCCCAGCGACCGCCGAAGTCCGACCAGGGCGCACCCTCGATCCGGTGGATCGTGGCGTGCTCCGTGCCCGAGTCGGGAGGCCCGACGACTGCGCCGGTCGCCGTGCCGTCGAGTACCTGATCGACGACGACCTGCAGGAACGCAGGTGGGAGGACAGCGACCACGGGCGGCGGGATGCAGGCCGGGTTGATCGGGATCGCGCCGAGCGGGCCGGCGCCGGGCGCGAAGTAGTTCGCATGCGATCCGAGCGCGACGTACGCGACGGGATGCGTGCCTTCGGCCGCCGACTTCGCGACGCCTGCCCACGGCTTTCTCTGGCCCGAGCAGTGCTGGCTGTAGGCGGCCTCGAGTGGCTCCTCGCTCCCGTCTAGCACGACGTTCACGACCTCCCAGTCGCCCTCGTGCGACTGCGAGAACGTCCCGACGACCGTCGGGGGCAGCAGGAGCGGATTGTCGTAGTAGAAGAGCCAGTACTGGAGGAGCACGCGGGTCTCCGTCCGGACGACTCGGCCGTAGACGGCGTCCCCTCCGGCTCCCTCGGCCCAGGAGCGCGCGTAGCAGTCACGCCCCGCGAGCGGCGCCGCCGCGGAGCAGCCGACCTGGTCGAGGCGATAGAAGGCTCCCGGAGACGTCCCGGGCAGCTCGCCAGGCTCCGGGTCGGAGTCGACGACGGACCAGAACGAGTCGAACGGCAGCTGGGAAGGGCTTGCTCCGACGAACCGCTCGAGCTCGGAGTCCTCGACGAAGGTCTGCACCTTCGTCGGCCTGAAGAGCTCGGCGGGGTGGAAGACGAGCACCGGTTGATGGCGGTCGAGGAGCACTGCGTCCGGGGTGGTCTTGGGCTCCGCGCCGGCGCCGGTCGCTCCGGCGAGGGAGAGCGCGGCGACCGCTGCGGTCGTCGCGAGCGCGACGGCGTGCATGCGTCTCCGGTCGATGCTGAGCACGAATGGCCTCCTTTGTGGTCGCACCGAGCGTCACGCGAGCCACTCAAGAAGCGCTCAAGCTCAGCCCTGACGCTCGACGACGACCTCGAGCGCGTAGTAGCCGGGGATCGGCACCTTCACCGCGCGGAGGGCGCGGAGCAGGTTCGGTCGCCGGGCGAGACCGGGGACGCGGCCCCCGATCCGGAAGAGCAGCGGGTCGAGGAGCGGGAACCACAGGAGGCGCCGCTCGAGCGCGACGATCCGGAAGCCCGCGCTCGTCACGAGCGCGCGGAATGCGGGGAGATCCGTGTACTCGCGCAGGTGAGACGTGTCGAGGACGGGCTCGCCCTCGCGCCTGCGGAAGTACCACGCCCACTCCTTCTTGAAGACGGTCGTCACGTACGCGCGGCCGCCGGGGCGGAGCTGCCGCCTGATCTCTGCGAGGTACGCGCGCTCATCGGGAACGTGCTCCATGACCATTGTCGAGCACACGGCGTCGAGCGAGCCGTCGGCGATCGCCGGCACCGAGTCGGCGGAGGCGACGACCGTCTCGATCCAGGGAAACCGAGCGGTGACGCGCGCGAGCCGTGTGGGCTCGAGGTCGACCGCGTAGACGGGTCGCTCCGGCGAGACGAGCCCCGCACGGGCGAGAACGGGGAAGAGGGGGCCGTCGCCGCAGCCGAGGTCGGCGAGCGCGAGCGGGCCGCTCGGGAGGTGGCGCTCGAGCAACCCCGGAAGCCGAGGCACCTCGAAGTGGAGCGCCGTCTCCGTGTACCGCTCGACCATCGGCCGAGGTTACGCGCCGGCGGGCCGGCACTCGCCGGTCTCGCCTTCGCAGCACCACCATTTGAAGAGGCACCTCGGGCACTGCCAGGTGCCGTGGCGCCACTCCATCGCGGCGCTACAGCGCGGGTAGGCCTCGACCCCGTCGCGGCTGGGCTCGCCGCTCACCGCGCTGAGCCGTAGCCTGCGAGGAGGACGGCTACGATGGCCGCGCGGCGCCGTGGCCGAGAGGTTAGGCAGAGGCCTGCAAAGCCTCGTACAGCGGTTCGAGTCCGCTCGGCGCCTCTAGCCCTCTCCTCAAGCGGCAGTTAGAGCCTTGGAGATCCTGATCTCGTACACGTGGAGCCCAGCGAGAGCCGGGCTCTACTGTTCTCGGAGGGGCGCGCGAAGTACGACGCGGAGCGGCACGCCCTACTCGGGTCGCCACACTGCTCCGCCCCAACTCGGACGCGTGCTTCTCACACGCGCGTAGCCTCGCCGGCCAGCCCACCCCAGCTACGAAGATTGATTGTGAAGCGGCCCCGCGATTGTGAAGCGGCCCCGCGACGGCACCAGACGGCCCGCTCGCGGGCCTCTCTGTGCGAGCTGATGACGCCCGGCGCTGCAATCCGCGACACTTCCGTGATGGCCCCTGGCATGCCGGTCGGCAGCGACGTCGAACAGGCTCTGGAGAGCGTCGGCGTACCGAGCTACGTCCTCGACAACACGGGAGTCGTCCGGTGGATGAATCCGGCAGCCGAGCGGCTCGTCGGCGACGTTCGCGGTCGCCACTTCACCTCCGTCGTCGCGCCCGAGGACAGGCAGCGCGCCCGCGAGCTGTTCTCCCGGAAGGTGCTCGGCTCCCAGGCCACGGACGCGACCGGCGTCTTCGTGTCGACGACCGGCGCGCGGGTGGCCGTGGAGGTCAGCTCGGCACCGCTGATGAACGGTGAACGGGTGGTCGGCGTCTTCGGGCTGTTCGAGGGACGCCCCGACGACACGCCCACGGCGCCACACCCGCGTCTCACCCCCCGTCAAGTCGAGGTGCTTCGCCTTCTGCAGCAGGGACGCTCGACGAAGCAGATCGCCGCCGAGCTCCACCTGAGCACCGAGACCGTCAGGAACCACATCCGCCGTCTCTTTCAGGCCCTCGGCGTGCACTCCCGACTCGAAGCCGTCGCCGCCGCACGGACTGCGTCACCGTAGGCGCGGTTACGCGCTGGGCGCGGTCAGCCTCGGATCCGCTCACGCCACTCTTCGTTGCCCACGTAGATCTCGTCGCGGCAGGTGGTTCCGATCGGCGGCTCGGGAAACCAACTTCTGCGAATGAATTGACCCGCTTGGGTCACTGACGCCGCGTCTACGCGGCCATAACGTGTCCCTCGAATGAGCTAGTCAATTCGGGTGACCAGGAGGTCACGACCGTCGGCCCGGGTCTCACTGCGGCACATGGGAGTCGGGCGTGGTGCGGTCTCGATCACAGAGACGAAAGGAAGACGCATGAGACGTCTAGTTATCGCTGCGCTCGTGGAAGATGAACGTCCCCGCAGGTACGTGCGCCTCGGCCGGCGGCTGGTCAACCCGAGGGCCGTGTACGGGAGCCAGCGCGGCCACGCGCGCGCGCTGTACAGGCGGATAAACGGGCGGCCCGCGCCGCTCACGAGACCGGAGAGCTTCCGCTGACAACGGGCCATCGAGGGCGCGCAGCGCCGGGCTCATCCGACCTGGGGCATCTCGTCTGTCGAGGAGGACCGCCCTCTTCACCAGCAGGTCGTGGAGGGCTGGTGCTCGAAGACCTGCGAAGAAGGGGAGTCTCTTTGAAAATCTCGCAGACCGCCGTTGGCGCTGCCGACGACCGGACTTGCGAACCGGTGAACTGGGGCCTGGTGGTCGGTCTACTGGGCTGCCTCGCATGTTGGGGCGCAATCGTGTTCGGCCTTGTGGTTGCCGTCTAGCAAGACGATCTAGCTGTAGTTCAGCCCGCCCGCCTCGCTCGCGCGACTCGATCCACAGGTAGCTCACGAGTTCGGGAATGAGAGCACGCGTTTGCCAGGACGGCGCGAGACGTCCTTTCCCCCTCGAGCGCGTGCCCTCTCGAGATTTGTACCCTCCTGAGAGCTAGGAAACCCTCGAGCTAGCGTGGCGCGCGTGGCACACGATGGATCCGATTGCCGCTCACAGCCGAAGTGTCGGATTGTGAGCGCAGCGCTCCAGCGACGTGCCGGGTTCCGAGCCCTCGCTGTCGCAATCGGTGTCCTTGCGGCTGCGGCGGCCTTCGCGGCCCAGACATGCGCAGACGCCACGGCCAAGCCGGCTCTGACCCGTGCGCTTCAAGCGGGCGGTCTCGTACTCGTTCTCAGGCATGCAGCCACGGACTTCTCGAAACCCGACGAAGACCCCGTCGATCTGACCGATTGTGCTACGCAGCGAAACCTCTCCCAGCAAGGCCGTGCAGATGCCCGCGCGATAGGAAGGGGCGTGCGGCGTCTCGATCTGCGCGTGTCGGCGGTTCTGACCAGTGCCTTCTGCCGCACGCGCGAGACCGCGCGTCTTGCCTTTGGTCGCGCGACGGTGACGCCAGCCCTCCTGAATACCATCACCGCAGCGCACGATGCACGCTGGCGGGCGCAGATACGAGCCGCCCGGCGACTGCTCGGGACGAAACCGACGCCCGGCACGATCGAGGTTCTCGTCACACACGGGGTCGTCGTGTCGGATGCGACGGGTCTCACGCTGGAGGAAGGCGAGACGCTCGTCTTGCGTCCGCTCGGCTCGAGCCGGTTCAGGCTTCTCGGTCGCATCCTCCCGGGCGAGTGGCGGGCACTCTCGGCCGCCTGACACGCGATAGACGCGGTCGAGACCGCCCTCGCATGCGCCCACCCGATCCGCGCGCAGCCGAACGGCGCGAGCGGACCTGGTTCAGCCCGCCCGCCTCGCGCTCCCCAGACTCGGCCAACTCGGGAGCGAAGCGATGTGTGCCACTCCAAGCGGAGGCTGCGACACTCCCGCGAGTGGTCGTCGCAGGTCTTGTCGCCAGAGCCTCGGCGTATCAGAGTCGCAAGGTCACGTAATGGTCTTGCTCGTCCTTGATCCGATCGGCTTGCGCGAGTAGCCGCAGTCCGCGGCGCAACATCGCACCATCTGGAGTCCGTGGCTGTGACTCTCGGTGTATGCCGCGAGGAGAGGCGCGCCGCAATCGGGGCAGTGGGCGGCGGCTGTCAGACCCTCAGCTCTGGTCTTCCTG
>JBOHBB010000230.1:0-8720 GCA_050698135.1 Gaiellaceae bacterium | reverse complement strand
GAGTGCGCGATCACGGCGATCCCCGCCTCGGCGCAGCGGTCGACCACGCCGCCTCGGAGCGCGCGGTCGTCGAACGGGCTCAGAGCGACCTGGACGGCCGCGATCGGAGCGAGGTCGAGCGCCTCGTCGAGCTGCCCGCGGTTGACGTTCGCGACGCCGATCCGCCCGACGAGGCCGTCGTCGACGAGCCGCGCAAGCGCACGTACCGAGGTCGCCCACGGCGTGCGCGGATCGGGTGCGTGCACGAGGTAGAGGTCGATCGCCAGGCCGTCGAGGGCGTCGAGGCTCGCCTCGCAGTCGGCGCGGATCTTCCTGGCGCGGCCGTCGGGGGCCCAGGCGCCGCCTGTCCTCGCCATCCCGCCCTTCGTGACGATCCTCGCGACGCCGTCCGCGCCGCACCCGCGCAATGCGCGGGCCAGCAGGCGCTCGTTGTGGCCGACCTCGCCCTCGCCGCGGCCGTACGACCGGGCGGTGTCGAAGATCGTGATGCCCGCCTCGGCGGCTGCCGCGATCGTCTCGAGGCCGCGCCCCTCGTCGCGGTCCGCGTCGGTCGACAGGCGCATGCAGCCGAGGCCGACGCGCAGCTCCGTGGTGGCAAGCCAGCCGGGACGACTCAGGACATGGAGGCTACTGACATGTCGCCGACCGCTGGGCGCGCCGGCGCTCCTCCGTACTTCGCGGCAGCGCCCCTCCGCGTGCACCGATGCGAGCGCGGGCCGCCGAGCGAGGGTCCGAGCGAAGCCGAGTCGAGGGTCGAGCGGGGTCGCGAAGGTCTGGGACGCCTAGCGCACCACGAGCACGTCACAGTGCGCGTGCCTGGAGACGCCCTCGCTGACGCTGCCGTGCAGCAACCGGTCGAGGAAACTGCGCTCGTGCGTGCCGACGACGATGAGATCGGCGTCGTGCTTGTCGGCGAGCGCGACGATCGCGTCCGCCGGGTCGCCCTGCTCGACGTCGTACTCGACCTGGAGCTTCCGGAGCTCGAGGAGCTCCCGTGCATGCTCGAGCTGCCCGCGGTGCTCGTCGGGCGTGTCCGCCGGGTCGTACGGCCCGAGACCGTGCGCCGTCGCGCCGCCCGCGAGGAGCCGCGCCGAGCTCGTCACGACGAGCAGCGCGTCCGCCGCCTCGGCGAGGTCCGCGGCCCGTGCGAGGGCCTTGTTCGAGGCGTGCGTCCGGTCGTAGCCGACCACGATCGTCTTCCACTCCGTCATGCCGGGAAGAGGGTACTTCGGATCGAGCTTCAGCCCGCGGCGCCTGCTTCGAGGCGCTTCGTCGTCGCGGGGCCGGGCAGGGCCTCGAGATCCCACGCATGCACCGGCTCCCCGCAGTCGGGGCACGCGAGGACGGGCTCGACCGTCGCTCCGCACTCGCGGTGCCTGAGCACGACGGCCGGCCCGTCGGGGTTCGGGCTCCAGTGGTTCCCCCACTTCATGAGCGCGATGAGGATCTCGTGGAGGTCGATGCCCTTTCGCGTCAGCCGGTACTCGTAGCGCGGCGGGCGCTCGCTGTAGAGCTCGCGGCGGAGAATTCCCTCGGCCACGAGCGTGTTCAGCCGGTCGCTGAGGATGTTGCGGGCGACGCCGATGTTGCGGCGGTAGTCCTCGAAGCGGCGCACGCCGAGGAAGGACTCGCGCAAGACGTGCATCGTCCAGCGCTCGCCGATGACCTCGAGCGTCGAGGCCATGGAGCACGCGTCGCGCGGGAAGTCCCTGACGTCGACCTCCATCCCAGTAGATAGTTGCAGAACGCAACTCACTGTGCCATAGTCGTGGGCGAAGTGCGTTTCGATCTGCAACTGACCGGAGGTGAAGAGTATGGTCGCTCGCATGTGGCGGGGCTGGGCCGGAGCGGACGTCGCGGACGAGATCGCCTCGCACCTGCGAGAGATCGCGCTCGCGCGCTACGACGCGGCGCCGGGGAACGTGTCGACCTCGGTCCTCGTCCGACCACTGGCCGGAGGCGTGGAGCTCGTGACGCTCACCGTCTGGGACTCGGGAGACGCGGTCCCGGCGGGCGTCGTCGAGGATCATCCGCTCCTCGTTGCCAGGCAGACGATCGCCGACCTGTGGGAGGTCGCCGGAGCGCCCCAGGCCGTCGCCCGCGCGGCGTGATCCGCTAGCGCCGCCGGAGTCGCGCTCGGCGGCCCTCGGAACCGGAGGACCGAGCCGGAAGCGTGGGTGACGATCGAGATCGTGGACGCCGCCCGATAGCGCGCCGGTGCAGGCGTTCGCCGCCCTCCGGCGAACTCAGGCGCGCGGATGCGCGTCCTGCTCGTCACCCTCGTGCTCGCGGCCGCGGGCACGCTCGCAGTCGACCTCCAGCCCGGGTCCGCGCCGCAGGCGGCCCGTCCCACCGCGGCGGGGGCGGTGAAGACCGTCGTCAGGCCGCGGACGGTCGAGGTCGCCTTCCTGCGCAACGACCGGATCGCCCGGGTCGAGCGCATCGTGCCAAGGGGCGTAGGCCCTGCCCGCCACGCGCTGCGCGAGCTCCTCCGTGGCCCGACGCGAGAGGAGCGCGCGCGCGGCTATCGCAGCGCGTTCGAACCAGGTGTCGTCCGGCTTCGCTTCGCCTTCGCCGAGGGCGACCTCTGGCGCGTCCGCTTCTCACGCAGCCTGCTCGGCCCGGCCACGCGAACGACGGTGCAGGCGAGGCTGACGCAGATCGGTACGACGCTGGCGTGGCTCGACGGGCCGCAGCGCTTCGCCGCGATCGCAGCCGAGGGGAGGCTCGTGACCGTGTTCCGCCTCGGTCTGCGGCATGAAGCCTGGCGACCCGAGCGCGGGGAGCAGGGCTATCGCTACAGCGTCCGCGGCGTCCAGCTTCGCCTGTGGACGCTCGGCTACCTCGACCGCTCGGACGTGACCGGGGAGCTCGACTACGTGACCTCGCAGGCGCTCCTCGCGCTCCAGGGCTGGGAAGGCCTTGCCCGCACGGGCACGGTCACGGGCCAGGTGCAGGTCGAGCTCTTCCGCGGCGCCCCGCCGAGGCCGAGGTCGCACCGGGCGGGCCGCCGCATCGAGATCCATCGCGACCGCGGCGTGCTCCTGCTGCTGAACGGCAACGACGTGGAGCGCGCCGTGCACACGTCCACCGGCGTCGGCGGGGCGACCCCGAGCGGCCGGTATCGCGTGTACCGCAAGGAGCTCTACTCGTGGTCGGTCCCGTTCCAGGTCTGGATGCCGTACGCCGCGTACTTCGTCGGCGGCATCGCGACCCACGAGTACCCGGACGTTCCCTCCTACCCCGCCTCGCACGGCTGCGTTCGTCTCCCGGCGGGGGAGGCGGAGCGGGTCTACTCGTTCGTCGACATCGGGACCCCGGTCGAGGTCTTCTGAGCGATGAGCGAGGCGCCCTTCACGCCGACCGGCCTGGACGCCCTCCCTCCCGCGCAGGTCGCGCGGAAGGCGGAGGCCGTCGGGCTCACGAAGGCCCGGATGTCGACGTTCGACGTCTTCGTCCTCTCGGTCCTCGCGGGAGCGTTCATCGCGCTCGGCGCGATCTTTGCGACCACCGTCGCGGCCGGCGGGGCGGAGCTGCCCTACGGCGTCGTCCGGCTCCTCGCTGGCCTTGCGTTCACGCTCGGGCTCGTGCTCGTCGTCGTCGCGGGCGCGGAGCTCTTCACCGGCAACAACCTCATCGTGATGGCGTGGGCGAGCCGGCGGGTCGGCACCGTCGCGCTCCTCGGCAACTGGGTCGTCGTCTGGATCGGGAACTTCGTCGGCGCGGTCGCGACGGCCCTCATCGTCTACGTCTCGGAGCAGTACACGTTCGGCGGCGGTGCGGTCGGGCAGGCGGCGCTCGGGATCGCGGCGACGAAGACGAGCCTCGGCTTCGTGCAGGCGGTCGCGCTCGGGATCCTCTGCAACGCCCTCGTCTGCCTCGCCGTCTGGCTCACGTACGGCGCCCACACGACGACCGACAAGATCCTCGCCATCATCCCGCCGATCGCTGCCTTCGTCGCCGCCGGCTTCGAGCACTCGGTCGCGAACATGTACTTCATCTCGATCGGGCTTCTCGTGAAGTCAGACGACGACTACGTCGCGGGCCTCGACCCGGCCACGGCGCCGGACCTGTCCGACCTCACCTGGGGGAGCTTCTTCGTGGACAACCTCCTGCCGGTGACGATCGGGAACGTCATCGGTGGAGCGCTGATGGTCGGGGCGGTGTACTGGCTCGTCTACCTCCGGCCAAAACGAGCCGAGCAGTAAGGCCCGCTCCGCCGGCCGCGGCCGCGTGGGCGTCGTCCCTTCGGCACGAAGTCGACACTCGGCCGCGCGAGCTCGGGCCCTACGCTCGAGCCATGGGCCGCTTCCTCCTCGTCGTCCTCGTGACGCTCGCGTGCGCGCTGTCGTGGGTCGCCGGCGCCCAGGCCCACTTCGACGCGACGGACCGATACACGCACCGGGCCTGCCCGGCGGCCGCCCCGACGCGATCCGATCCGGTGAACGTCGTCTTCCACGCGTGGGGAACGTGGGGCCGGGCGCAGAGCCAGGTCGAGTCCCACGCCGGCTGGCGTGCCTCGTCGGGCACCGACCAGTTCTTCGTCGACCACGGCGGCTGCTCCGTACAGCACGCTCAGCGGGCGAGCGGCGAAGGGTCGCGGTTCCACGTCCGCCTCCGCGGGCAGCACTGGGACCCGGCGCTCGGCTGGGCGGCGGCAGGGGCGGTGCACCACGAGGACCTCGTCCTCTTCCCGATCCCGTGCGGCCACGCGGTCGACGCGAACGGGTCGCGGGGCAGCGGCTTCGACCAGGGCCGGAACGAGCTCGAGGCCCGCTTCGCGGCCGTCGGCCATGCGACGTCCCGGGTCTGGTGGGGCAACACGCAGAGCTTCAAGCAGTGCGACGGCGACTATGCGGCGTCCGACGGGTGGACGACCTACGTCCGCCTGCACCAGGTGAACCACGCATGACGCCATGGGCGCCGCTGTCGTCAGCGTGCGCGCTCGCGGCGCTGGTGTGCGTGGGAGCCGTGTCGGCGGGCGGCGCCCGCTCGGTCGCCTCCCCGCTGCTGTACGCAGGCGATGCCGTGGACGGCCTCCCGCTGACGGCAGTCCTCCGGCCGGACGAGACCGCGGGCTACGTCGCGTTCGTCTACGGCGACTGCGTGGCCTCGGACGACGCGGGCTGCGCCCCACCGGCCGAGATCCAGGTCTGGCCGGCGTGCCGGAGGCACCTCGGCCTGTACGAGCGCGCGCCGCCGGCAGGCCCGGTCGTCGAGCGGGCGGTCGTCCGGGGCGTGCCCGCGGCGTTCGTCGACGGCGGCGCCCGGATCGAGCTCCAGACGGGGCGATCGACGGCCGTCGTCTTCGCGAGCTCCCGCGCGCGAGCGCTCCGGATCGCCGAGGCGCTCCGCTCGATCGACGGCTCGGTCCCGGCCGGCCTCCCCCTTCCGGAACCCGTGTCCGGAGCGCTCGACGGGACGGCTCCGTGCTGATGCGCTCGGCGGGGCGCGGCTACACGTACGCGAGCACCGGCGCGTCCTCCGCGGGCTCCACCGCCAGGCGGGGGAACGGCGTCAGCGGCGCGAACCTCGCTTGGAAGAAGCGCAGGTGCTCCGGCGCGTACGTGAAGCGAAGGCCCGGGATCTCCGGCGCCCGGGCGAGCGTGTGGACGACGACGTTCGCCACCCAGGTCAGGTGCTCCTGCCCGTACACCCTCCGCGGGAGCGTGAGCCTGACGAGCTCGAGGCCGGCATACGGCTCGGAGCCGTGCTGGCCCGAGACGATCCCGCGCTCCATCGAGCGCACGCCACCGGCGAGGTAGAACGCCGCGGCGAGGGTCTGCGCCGGGAGCTCGTCCTGGTCGAGGTGGGGGAGAAAGCGCTTGGCGTCCACGAACACCGCGTGCGCTCCGGCCGGGAGGACGATCGGGACGCCCGCGTCCTCGAGCAGGTCGGCGAGGTAGGCGGCCTGCGACACGTAGGCGCGCACGACGCGCTCGTCGGTCGACTCGCGGATGCCCTGCGCGAGCGCCTCCATGTCGTGACCGGCCATGCCCCCGTAGTGCGGGAAGCCCTCGTACACGACGACCTGCTCGCGCAGGCGCGTCGCGAGCTCGATGTCGTTCACCGCGACGAAGCCGCCGATCGGGACGAAATGGTCCTTCTTCGAGGAGAAGACCGCGCCGTCCGCGTGCTCGGCGATCAGGCGGACGAGCTCCGCGAGCGACCGGTTCCCGTGGCCGGGCTCGCGCCCCTTCACGAAGAGGGCGTTCTCGGAGATGCGCGTCGCGTCGAGGATGAGCGGCACTCCATGGCGCCGCGTCAGCTCGCGCACGGCGCCGAGGTTCTCGAGCGAGAACGGCTGGCCGCCGGCCATGTTCAGGCACGCCTCCTGGCGGACATAGGCGACCTCGCCGGGCGCCGCCGATGCGAGGGCCCGCTCGAGCTTCCCGAGGTCGATGTTCCCCTTGAACGGGAAGGTCGACTCGGGCACCTCCGCCTCTCCGACCGCGACGTCGACCCAGGTCCCGCCGGCGAGCTCGACGTGCGCCCGCGAGGTCGTGAAGTAGAGGTTCGAGGGGACGATCGTCCCGGGGCGGACGAGGGCGAGCGCGAGCAGGTGCTCGGCGCCCCGACCCTGGTGCGCCGGGACGAGGTAGCGGTACCCGAACGTCTCCCTGACCACCTGCTCGAGGCGGAAGAAGCTGCGCGAGCCCGCGTACGCCTCGTCGCCGAGCTCCATCGCCGCGCGTTGCTCCTGCGAGAGCGCCGACGTGCCGCTGTCGGTGAGCAGGTCGACGAACACGTCCTCGGAGCGCAGGAGGAACGTGTTGTAGCCGGCCTCGCCCATCGCCACGCGGCGATGAGCCGGTGAGCGAAGCTCGATCGGCTCGACGACCTTCACCTTCCACGGAGGTGGTGACAGGGGCTGCATCGATCGTGATCGTGGCCCCACCGCCGGTTTGCGTCATCGGTGGAAAGCCGCAGCGGGCTCGGGTCGTCCCGCGCCGGGCGATGGGAGCGTGGCACTATCGTGCGGCCGTGGAGACGATGCGCGCCGTGCGGAAGTGCGGGCCCGAGGTCGGGCTCGTGCTGGACGAGGTCCCCGTTCCCACACCGGGGCCGGGCGAGGTCCTGATCCGCGTCGAGGCCGCGTCGATCTGCGGCACCGACCTGCACATCGAGCGCTGGGACGAGTGGTCCTCCGAACGCGTGAAACCGCCGCTCACGCTCGGCCACGAGCTCTCCGGGACCGTCGTCGCTCTCGGGAGCGGGGTCACGGACGTGGAGGAGGGGGAGTACGTCTCCGCCGAGAGCCACGTCACGTGCGGAGTCTGCTTCCACTGCCGGACCGGCCGCGCGCACATGTGCGAGCGCACGCGCATCCTCGGCGTCGACCGCGACGGCGGCTTCGCGGGCTACGTCGCCGTGCCTGCCTCGGTCGTCTGGCGCAACGACCGCTCGAAGCTCCCGCCCGAGATCGCGTGCCTGCAGGAGCCCTTCGGGAACGCCGTGTTCGCGACGTCGACCCAGGAGCTCGCCGGGCGGGCGGTCGCCGTCCTCGGGTGCGGCCCGGTCGGGCTCTTCTCGATCGCGATCGCGCGCGCGTTCGGGGCCGGGCGCCTGCTCGCCTCCGACACCGTCCCCTTCCGGCTCGAGCTGGCGAAGACACTCGGCGCGGACGCAGTCGTGAACGTCACCGAGGTCGAGGACGTGCCGGCCTGGTTCGTCGAGCAGAACGAGGGGATCGGGATGGGGGTCGTCTTCGAGATGTCGGGCGCCCTCAAGGCGATCGAGGACGCGTTCCGGATCGTGCGGCACGGCGGCAACGTCGTGCTCTTCGGCATCCCGGCGCGGCCGGCGACGATCGACATCGCGGAGTCGCTGATCTTCAAGAACCTCACCGTCTCGGCGGTGAACGGCCGCGAGATCTGGGAGACCTGGTACACCACGCGCTGGCTGCTCGAGCACGGCGTCGTCGACCTCAGGCCGCTGATCACGGCCGAGCTGCCGCTCGAGCGCTTCGACGAGGCCTTCGCCCTGCTCGGGACCGGTGAGGCGTGCAAGATCGTCCTGCGACCGAACGGAGCCGCCCCGTGAACACCGTCCTCACCGAACAGGTCGGAGCCGAGCTCGACGGGCTGCGCGACGCCCGTACGTACAAGCGGTTCCTCACGCTCGAGTCCCCGCAGGGGCCCGTCGTGCGGATGGAGGGCCGCGGCGAGGTCATCGTGCTCTCGTCGAACAACTACCTCGGGCTCGCCGCGCACCCGGAGGTCGTGCGCGCGGGGATCGAGGGGCTCCAGCGCTACGGCGCGGGCACGGCCTCGGTGCGGTTCATCTGCGGCTCGTTCGCCCCGCATCACGAGCTCGAGCGGAAGCTCGCCGAGCTCTCGGGGACCGAGGCGGCGTTGACCTATGTCTCCTGCTGGAACGCGAACGAGGCGGTCATCCCCACGCTGACCGACGAGACGACCGTGATCCTCACGGATGAGCTCAACCACGCGAGCATCATCGACGCGATCCGGCTCTCGAGGCCGGCGCAGAAGGTCATCTACCCGCACTCCGACATGGGCGCGCTCCGCGAAGGGCTCGCGGCCGCGCCGCAGGGAGCGCGCAAGCTCGTCGTCACCGACGGCGTCTTCTCGATGGAGGGCGACCTCGCGAAGCTCCCGGAGATCGTGGAGCTCGCCCGCGAGTTCGTCGCCGTGGTGATCGTGGACGACTCCCACGGCGTGGGCGTGCTGGGTGAGACCGGGCGCGGGACGGTCGAGCAC
>JBOHBB010000229.1:0-36740 GCA_050698135.1 Gaiellaceae bacterium | reverse complement strand
TCGCCGAGCTCCACGACGCGAACGAGCACGACGTCGCCGAGCTCGAGCGAGCGGGTGTGGACGCCGTGCTCGTCGCGCCCGGTGACGTCGCCGCCCTCGTCCCGGCCGAGCCTCCCGACGTCTGAGCCGCTTCGCTACGCCACGACGCGGCCGGCCGCGATCCAGGCCGGCGGTACCGCACGCCGTTCGCCGACCGCTTCCTCGAGCGCGACGTCGACGACGTCGTTGCCGCTGACGGCGGCCATGCGCCCCCACGTCCCCGCGACTGCGAGCTCGACGGCCTTCAGACCGAGCCGCGTCGCGAGCAGGCGGTCACGGGCGGTCGGCACCCCGCCGCGCTGCGTGTGGCCGAGGACCGTGACACGCGTCTCGTAGCCGGTCGCCCTGGTGATCTCGTCGCCGACGACCTGCCCGATACCACCCAGGCGCGCGTACCCGTAGGGGTCGGTGTCGCGGAAGATCGGGGTCTGCTGCTCCCCCGAGCGTCGCGTCAGCGGATAGCCCTCGGCCACGACGACGATGGAGAAGCGCCGCACGAGCTCGTGCCGGCGCCGCAGATGGTCGCAGACGTCCTCGATCGCGGCGGGGGCCTCGGGCACGAGGATGACCTCCGCGCCGCCCGAGATCCCGCTCGCAAGGGCGATCCAGCCCGTGTTGCGCCCCATGACCTCCACCACCATGACCCGGTTGTGCGACTCCGCCGTCGTGTGCAGTCGGTCGATGGCCTCCGTACAGACCTGGACGGCGGTGTCGAAGCCGATCGTCACGTCGGTGCCCGCGAGGTCGTTGTCGATCGTCTTGGGAACGCCGATGACCGGATAGTCGAGCTCTACGTTCAAGCGGTGCGCGATGCCGAGCGTGCCCTCGCCTCCGATCGCGACCACGCCGTCGAGCCCGAGCGCCTCCGTCGTCCACGTGACGGCCTCGAGCCCTCCCTCCTCGCGAAACGGGTTCCAGCCGGAAGAGCCGAGGATTGTCCCCCCGCGGGGAAGGATCCCTGAGACGGCGCTCCGGTCGAGCGGCATCGTGTCTCGATGGGCGAAGCCGAGCCAGCCGTTCCGGATGCCGACGACGTCGTGTCCGTCCGCGAGGGCGCCACGCACGATCGCGCGGATGGCCGCGTTCAGGCCCGGGCAGTCGCCGCCGCCGGTGAGGACGCCGAAGATCAATAGAGGAACATCGGCTTGCCGAGGACGTGGCGCACCTTGGGCCGGTACTCGCCGACGTCGTAGAGCTCGTCGACGTCGACACGCTTGACGCCCTCCCGGGTCGCCGAGATCGGGACGGTCGTGTAGCTCCCGTTCCGCAGCGAGACCATGCGGCCGGTGTCGCCCTCGATCGCGAGGTCGGCCGCCATCACCGCGTAGTTCGTGGCCACCATCAGGTCGAGCGAGTCGGCGCTGCCCGAGCGCATGAGATAGGCGAGCTGCTGGTAGATGATGTCCTCGCCGGTCCGTTCCTTGAGCGCCGCCCCCAGCTGCTGGCCGATGCCTCCGAGCTTGCGGTGGCCGTACGCGTCGGCCTCACCGGAGAGGACGAGCTCGCCACTCGCCGCGGTCGCTCCCTCGGAGATGGTCATCATCGCGTAGCGGGACGGGTTCGTCCGCTTGTCGTGCTGGAGGAGCTCGGCGAGGCGGTCGACGTCGAACGGGACCTCCGAGATGACGGCGCGGTCGACCCCGGCGAGGTACGCGGTGATGAGCGACGTCTCGCCCGAGTACCGGCCGAACAGCTCGACGACGGCGATGCGCTCGTGGCTTCCGGCGCTCGTGCGCAGGTCGTGGATGAAGTGGACGCCCCGCGTGACGGCCGTCGAGAAGCCGATGCAGTAGTCGGTGCCGTGGACGTCGTTGTCCATGGTCTTCGGGATCGCGATCACGGGAACGCCCTCGTCGTCGAGCCGCAGCCCGTAGGAGAGGGTGTCGTCGCCGCCGATCGCGACGAGCGCATCGATTCCGAGGTGCTCGATCGCGCTCAGGACGTGCTCCGTGAGGTCGAACGGCCCCTCGCCCTGCACGCTGCCCGCGAGGAACGCAGGCACCTCGTGCGCGCGGACGCCGCCGGGGTTCGTGCGCGACGTATGCAGGACGGTCCCGCCCGTGCGATCGATCGTCCGCACCGAGGCCGGGTCGAGACGGTCGAAGTGGGCGGCTCGGCCGCCGGCATCGTCGGGGTCGAAGTGCAGGAGGCCGCCCCAGCCCCGGCGGATCCCGAGCACCTCGTGCCCTGCGGCGGTGACCCGGTTCACGAAGGCCTTGATGCACGGGTTCAGACCGGGCACGTCCCCGCCTCCCGTGAGGACTCCGAGCAGCATGTCCGAGAGCCTAACCGCGGGGTTTCGCGTCCGGCGGCGAATCCGGTGGGCCGCGGCCCGGAGGGAAGCCGGCTTCGACGTCGCTACGATCGGGCTGGCCGGAGTGGCGGAACTGGCAGACGCGCGGGACTCAAAATCCCGTGCCCTTCGGGGCGTGTGGGTTCGATTCCCACCTCCGGCATTTCGATCGCGGGCACGCGCGCCCGAGACGTCCCAGCCGTGCGGCGGCGTTCGTGGCCGGAGCCGGCTTCGCCGGCCGAGAGGTCACCCGGCGTCGAGCCGTGCGCCACCCGAGGAAGGGAGGCTCGTGGGGAAGGGTCGTTCCCCCCACGATGAGAGTGCGGCTTTCCCACATGCCACTCAGTGAGTCAACCGATCCTCCTGGCACGTGGCCGAGGCATCTGGCACTGCCTTCCGAAGGGACAATGGACTCTGTGGACGCCGAAGACTCATGGCGAGCCTTCTGGTCGGGACGATCGGGCGGTCGATGAGCCTTCGGCGAAGCCTTCGTTGCAGCACGTGAGAAGGGGGGCTGTGACTACCGCCCCAACGAGGCTTCCCGGCCAACCTCGCCACTACCCATGGGTGCTCGTCGTCCTCCCCGCCTTCTTGGCCGGGCTCGCGGTGGCGGTGCTGTTTCAGCTCGGCGTCTTCGAAGGCTCGTCGGGCTCGACGGTCGAGGCATCAGGTGTCGCCGCGACGCAGACACGGGAGCTCGCGTCGTTCAGCAGCGTCGCACTCACGGGAGCAACAACGTCGTGATCCGCGTCGGCGAGGAGCAGTCGGTCGTGGTCAAGGCCGACGACAACCTCCTCGACCGCGTCACGACCGAGGTACATGCGGGCGAGCTGGTCATCGGGAACACCCCCGGCAGCTTCACCACCAGTGGCCCCATGAGCGTGGTTGTTGGCGTCCCGTCGCTCGACGCGCTCACCCTCTCGGGCAGCGGCAACGTCGTCGTCAGGGACATCGAGACGCAAAGCCTGACCGTGAGGTTGCCAGGGAGCGGCACGCTCACCGGGAGCGGAGAGGGCTCGCGGCTCGAGGTCACCGTCAGTGTCTCGGGAACCGCTTTCTTCGACCGGCTTGTTGCCAACGACGTGCAAGCAGTCGTGAGCGGCTCGGGCTCAATCTTCGTCACGGCGGCCAGGAGTCTCGACGCTTCTGTACCGGGATCCGGCGCAATCGTCTACGCGGGCAACCCGCTCCGGATGTCACGAAGAGCGTCACCGGCGAGGGCGCCATCACCGGGAGGTAGGGGCAAGAATCACGCAGATCGCTGCCCTGAGTCGGGCGGTGATTCCCGCTGGTACGGCGAAGACCCGAGACCGGCCGAGAGCGACCGAGGCCGCTGCCCGCGACTCGAGATCCCGTGCCCCTCGGGGGCGTGTGGGTTCGATTCCCACCTTCGGCAGCGAGGCGCGCGATCACGGTTGCGCATCGCGCGGGCAGCGCAGATACTTGCGGGACGCCGGCGGGGCCGGCGCGTCGCTACCGTGAATCCCAGGTGAGGAGGAAGCTGTTGACTGTGAGAAACCGAAGTGCGCTCGTCGCGTTCGGGCTGCTCGTCGTGGCTCTCGCGCTCGTCGCCGCGGGCTGCGGCGGCGGCGACGATGGAGGCGTCGAGGCTCTCCCCTCGTCGTCGTGCACGGCGGTCGAGTTCGAGGGCGAAGGCGAGCCCGACGTCCTGATCGCTTCGGACCTGCCGTTGCAGGGCGGCGACCGGACGCAGACGCTGCAGATGCAGGACGCGATCCGCTACGTCCTCGACCAGAACGATTGGAAGGCCGGTGACCTCAACATCGGCTACCAGGGCTGCGACGACTCGACGGCGCAGGCGGGTTCGTGGGACTCGGGCAAGTGCTCCGAGAACGCATCGGCCTACGCTGCGAACGCGGACGTCGTCGGCGTGATCGGCACGTTCAACTCGGGGTGCGCGCAGATCATCATCCCGGTGCTGAACGAGGCGGAGGACGGCGGGATCGCGATGATCTCGCCGGCGAACACGAAGGTGTGCCTCACGACCTCGGTGCCGTCGTGCGAGCCGACCGAGCCGGCCAAGTACTACCCGACCGGGACGCGCAACTACGCGCGCGTGGTCGCTCTCGACGATGCGCAGGCGGCGACGATCGCCACCTACACGAAGCAGCTCGGTGTCAAGAGCGTCTTCATCCTGAACGACAAGCAGGCGTACGGGCTGGGCCTCGCGACGAACCTCGACAACAGCTTCAAGGAGCTCGCGATCGAGGTGAAGGGCAACGAGGGCTGGGACTCGAAGGCCTCGAACTACGAGGCCCTTATGAACAAGGTCAAGTCATCCGGCGCGGAGGCGGTCGCCCTTGCCGGGGTCGTCCCGCTCAACGGCGTCAAGCTGATCAAGGACAAGTACGCCGTCCTCGGGCCCAACGACCAGGTGAGGCTGCTCGCTCCCGACGGCTTCACGCCGTTCGACGAGGTCGACAAGGCGGGCTCGGCCGCGACGACGGGCATGTTCGTCACCGTCGCCGGGTCGTCGGCTAACGCTCTCGAGACGGAAGGCGGGAAAGGCGCCCAGTTCATCTCGGGCTACAAGGCCGAGTTCGGGGTCGAGCGGGTCGAGCCGTACACGGCGTACGCGGCGCAGGCCGCCCAGATGCTCCTCGACGCGATCGCCGAGGCCGGCGACGACCGCGCGGCCATCGTCGCGGGGATCCACAACATCGAGGTCGACGGCATCCTCGGCCAGTTCTCGATCAACGAGAACGGCGACGTGAGCTCCGGAGCCATCACGGTCTACGAGGGTCCGGAGTGGGGCGACGTGGAAGTCATCACGCCCGATGCCGCGCTCATCAGGGCCGCGGGCGGAGGCTAGTAGCAGAGGTCGCCCGATGATTGAGGCGGGGGAGGGCGAGTGCCCTCCCCCGCCTCGGCTCTGGCGGGTTGGGATGAGTGCGGACAAGAAGACCACGGCGAAAGGGCGGGCCCTCCACGAGACGTTCGCCTGGCGGAGACGCCCGGGGCTCGTCACGGTGCTCGGGGTCGGGCTCCTCGGGCTCGTGGGGCTGTGGCTGGTCGTCAACCTCGTTCGCGAGCCGACGGACTTCTTCCAGGTCACCGTCATCGGGCTGACGAACGGATCGGTGTACGCGCTCGTCGCCCTCGGCTACACGCTCGTGTACGGGATCCTGCAGCTGATCAACTTCGCGCACGGCGACGTGTTCGCGCTGGGAGGGCTCCTCTCGGCGACGCTCATCCTCGACCTCTTCGACGTGGGCTCGGGCTCGTCGGCGGCCGCCATCGCGGTCGCGATCGGAGGCTCGCTGCTCATCGCCGTTGCGTTCTCGTCGACGCTGAACACGACCGTGGAGCTCGTCGGCTACCGGCGGCTGCGGAACGCTCCGCGGCTCGCGCCCCTCATCACCGCGGTCGGGATGTCGTTCATCCTCCAGAACGTCGGCCTCTACTTCTGGGGGCCCAACTACACGTCGATCGAACCGCTCATCTCCCAGGAGGCCGCCTTCACGATCGGCGGCGTCGAATTCCAGTGGGACAACCTCGTGATGATCGGGCTCACCGTCCCTCTCCTGCTCGCACTCACGTGGCTCGTCACCTCGACGAAGCAGGGAAAGGCGATGCGCGCGACCTCGCAGGACATGGAGGCCGCGGCGATGATGGGGATCAACGTCAACCGGACGATCTCCTTCACGTTCGCGCTCGCCGGCAGCCTCGCGGGCGCGGCCGGGTTGATCTACGTCCTGCAGTTCACGACGATCCGCTTCGACCAGGGGTTCCAGCTCGGGCTGATCGCGTTCACAGCCGCGGTCCTGGGCGGGATCGGCAACCTCGCCGGCGCAGTCCTCGGGGGTGTGCTGATCGGGCTCATCGAGGCCTTCAGCGACGGCCTCACCTGGCTCACCCCGGGCGCGAACTGGACGCGCGCGATCGTGTTCGCGGTCCTCATCGCCGTGCTCGTCTTCCGCCCCGAAGGGCTCCTCGGCGAGCGGACGCCAGAGGGGGCGTGACGAGGTGAGCAGCGTCATCGAGCCCGTCCGCGCGCGCTGGAGCGGCCTGCCGCCGAGGGTGCGGCAGTACGCGCCTGCGGCGGTCGCCATCGCCCTCGCCGGTCTCTACCCGTTCTACGTCGATGTCCTTCCCGAAGCGTTCCCGCCGGTGAGCATCGCCGTCGTGATGCTCATCTTCGTGATGATGGCCCTCGGGCTCAACATCGTCGTCGGCTACGCCGGCCTGCTCGATCTCGGCTACGTCGCGTTCTATGCCGTCGGGGCGTACATCGCCGCGTGGTTCGCGTCGCTCCACTTCGACCAGGTCACGTTCCACTTCGGGTCGGTGGGCGTCCAGGACGACGCCCCGGGCGTCCACATCTCGATCTGGCTCGTCCTCATCGTGGCCGGGATCGTGACCACGGTCGCAGGAATCCTGATCGGGCTTCCGACGCTCCGGCTCCGCGGGGACTACCTCGCGATCGTCACCCTCGGCTTCGGCGAGATCATCCCCATCTTCGTGCTCAACTCCGACGAGCAGGGGATCGGCTTCGACCTCACGCACGGGGCGTTCGGGATCAATCCCATCGACTCGGCCGGCTTCGGCGGGCTCAGCGCGATCGGGCTACCCGAGGTGTACCGGACCGCCGAGAACCGCGCCGAGCTGTACTTCTGGACCGCCCTCGCGCTCCTCCTCTTCACCGTCTTCTGCTCGGTGCGGCTGCGCGATTCCCGACTCGGCCGGGCCTGGATCGCGATCCGCGAGGACGAGACCGCCGCCGCTGCGATGGGCGTCCCGCTGATGCGGACGAAGACGTGGTCCTACGCGATGGGCGCGTTCTTCGGGGGCGTTGCCGGGGCCTTCTACGCGGTCTACAAGTCGGGTGCGTTCCCCTCGGACTTCTACTTCCAGTTCTCCGTGTTCCTTCTCTGCATGGTCATCCTGGGTGGAATGGGGTCGATCTGGGGCGTTATCACCGGCGCGCTCATCCTCTCGTGGCTCGACCGCGAGGGCCTTGCGAAGATCGGCAGCTGGATCGGCGACATCTCCGGCCAGCAGGTCGACGTGCCGAAGTACGCGTTCGGTATCTACGGGGCGATCATCGTCGTGATGATGCTGCTCCGCCCCGCCGGCCTCATACCCGAGCGTCGGCACAAGATCGAGCTGGAGGAGGGCGTGCACGACACGCCGTTCTACGACGTCCAGACCGAGGGCGCGCTCACGGACCGCGACCCGAGCGACGACTGATGGCCGGCGACCTCCTCGTCGCGGAGCAGGTGCGCAAGGAGTTCGGGGGACTCGTCGCGGCGGACGACATCGACTTCGTCGTCCCGCGCGGCGCCATCGTCGCGCTCATCGGGCCGAACGGGGCCGGGAAGACGACCTTCTTCAACATGCTCACCGGCGTGTACAAGCCGACCGCCGGGCGGATCACGTTCGACGGCGAGGACATCACGGGCATGCCGCCTCACGCCATCGTCGAGCGCGGCATCGGCCGCACCTTCCAGAACATCCGACTCTTCCACCAGATGACGGCCCTCGAGAACGTGCTCGTCGGCATGCACAGCCGCCTCAAGGGCGGGATCTTCGGCTCGATCCTGCGCACGCCCCGAGTGCGGCGCGAGGAGAACGACGCGGACGAGCGGGCGAGGGAGTTGCTCGTATACTGCGGGCTGCCGCGCCGGCACGAGACGCTCTCGCGCTCACTCCCGTACGGGGACCAGCGACGCCTCGAGGTCGCGCGGGCGCTCGCGACGCAACCGAAGCTCCTGCTCCTGGACGAGCCGACCGCAGGGATGAACCCGCAGGAGACCGCCGAGTTCACGTCGTTCGTCGCCCGCGTCCGGGACGAGATGGGCCTCTCCGTCCTCTTGATCGAGCACGACATGAAGGTCGTGATGGGCGTGTCGGAGCACATCACCGTGCTCGAGTACGGTGCGAAGATCGCCGAGGGGACGCCGGCGGAGGTGCAGCAGGACGAGCGCGTCATCGAGGCCTACCTCGGGAAGGGAGCCGCAGCGTGAGCCAGGCACAGGAGAACGGCTCCATCCTTGAGCTTGTCGACGTGCACGTCTACTACGGCGTCATCCACGCCGTGAAGGGCATCACGCTCGAGGTCGGCGAGCGCGAGATCGTGACGCTCATCGGGGCGAACGGCGCGGGCAAGTCGACGACTCTGCGCGCGATCAACGGACTGAACCGCCCGCGGATGGGGACGATCCGCTTCCAGGGCCGGGACATCACGGGATCCCGGTCCCACGAGATCGTGAAGGCGGGGATCTCGCAGTCGCCCGAGGGACGCCGCCTCTTCCCGCGCATGAGCGTGCTCGAGAACCTGGAGATGGGGGCCTTCCAGCGGGAGGACCGTTCGACGATGTCGGAGGACTTCGACCGCGTGTTCGAGCTCTTCCCGCGGCTCCAGGAGCGTCGGTCCCAGAAGGCCGGGACGCTCTCGGGCGGCGAGCAGCAGATGGTCGCGATCGGGCGCGCACTGATGGCGCACCCGAAGCTCCTCCTCCTCGACGAGCCGTCCATGGGCCTGGCGCCGATCTTCGTCGAGAAGATCTTCGAGATCATCGGCGAGATCAACAAGGAGGGGACGCCCGTGCTGCTCGTGGAGCAGAACGCGCTGATGGCGCTGGACGTGGCGCACCGAGGATACGTCCTGGAGACGGGCCGCATCGCCCTCGAAGGCCCAGCCGCGGCGCTGAAGACGAACGAGCAGGTGCGAAAGACGTACCTGGGCGAAGCGTAGGCTCTCAGCCCACGAGGAGCGGCGCATAGGGCGGCGCGAGCAGGATCGCGACGCGGGCGCGTCCCCCCGCCACGCCGTGGGCCATCTCCAGCGCGCTCCCGATGCCGTGGCTCGGCACGAACCCGAGCGTGCGCGCGGCGATCGCGTCCCGGCAGCCCGCGACGACGACCCGGCCGAGCCGCGAGAGGGCCGGGCCGCACCCGGCCCAGTCGGCATACGGCAGCAGCGGGTGGCACGCGCTTCCCGAGCGGTAGGCGGCGATCGCCCTCTCGTCGGCGGCCGCGGCTCTCTCCGCGTCTGCCAGCTCCTCGGGAGCGCGGGCGGCGCGGAGGGCAGCGAACATGGCCGCGTACGGATCCTCGCCGCCGTGCGTGAACGAGCGCGAGAGCGGGTGCACGAGGACGAGTGTCCCGCCCGCACGGATCGGGAACGCGTCCCGGTACAGGCGGAGCGCGAGCCCGAGCGCGACCGCGGCCGCGCTGACCGGGTTCGCGATCTCGCGCGGAAGGTGCTGCCCGGTCCAGGGCGCGCCGACGACGAGCGCGTCCACGGGCTCGTCGAGCCGGAGGCCGCGAAGGTCGACCCCGCGCAGGAGGGCCTCCGCATGGGAGACGGAGGGCGTGCCCGCGAACGCGGCGATCGCGTCGATCCTGCGCGACTGCCGCTCGAGCACGTCCCGCCGGAGGAACGCGGGCAGAAGGCCGAAGAGGCGTCGAAACGGGGAGCGCACGACATGCCGCACGGCGTCGAGCTCGTACGGGAAGCCGCGGTACGTGCCGGTCAGCCTCGGCAGGTCGAGCACGAGCGACACCCCGAGCACGGGCGCCGCCGCGGTGATCGACTCCTCGATCCGCAGGACGCGCTCCCACTCGGGGAGGCCGCCTGCCTCGATGAGGGAGCCCGCCCCGGCGAGCCCGCGCACCGTGCCGGCGTCGCAGGCCGCGGCCAGCGTTCCCGGGCCGCCGTGGAGAACGGTCTCGGCCGCGCCGACCACGACCACGAGATCCGCCCCGACGAGCACCGGGTTGACGGATGTCCCCTCGGCGACGGGGACGAGCCCGTCGTCCTCGGAGTCGTGCACAACCACCCGTCCCCGGAACGTGCGCGCCCGCGGCGGCGGCAGGAGGCGCTCGAGCTCGCGCTGCCCGTAGCGGCGCCCGAGCCCGCCCGCGACGAGGATCGTCTGTCGCGTGTCGGGGATGCCGCAGGCTGAGAGCTCGTCGATCGCCGCGGCGAGCGCGTCCGGGCGGGGGTCCTGCTGCGCGTCCGGGAACGGGAGCGCGGGGGGCTCGACGACGATCGTGGCGCGCCCGCCGGCAGGCGCCGCGTCTGCGAGCGCCGGCCCGGAGAGCGGGAAGCGGAGCGCGTCCCGCACCGCTGCCGCGACGTCGACGACCTGACCAGGCGGAGGCGGCGGCCTGAGGACGACATCCTCGTCCCCGGTCGGGACGAGGGCGACCCGGGAGCCGGAGAGGAGCGGGACGCGGCGCACGCCCATATCCAAGCGCACGCCCTCAATAGAGTGGTGGAGTGGTCAAGACGCTCACCGGCGAGGAGCTCGAGCTCGACGAGGCGCCCGCGCAGGGCTCCGAGCTCTTCCTCGTCGACGGGAACAACCTCGCGTACCGGGCGTTCTTCGCGCTCCCCGAGGAGCTGCAGACCACCGAGGGCCAGCCGACGAACGCACTCCTCGGGTTCACGAACATGCTGTTCAAGCTCCTCGCCGACTACCGGCCGCGGGGGGTTGCGGTCGCGTGGGATACGCGGCCGGTGCACCGGACGGAGATCTCGGCCGAGTACAAGGCCGAGCGGCGGCCGATGCCGGACCTGCTGCGGGAGCAGTTCCCGCATTTCCGGCCGATCGTCGAGGCCTTCGGGTACGTGAACCTCGAGTTCGATGGCTGGGAGGCGGACGACGTCATCGCCACGATCGCGACCCGCGCGGACGAGGCGGCGATCAAGACCTGCGTCGTCTCGACCGACCGCGACGCCTTCCAGCTCGTCTCCGAGAACGTCTGCCTGATGATGACCCCGCGCGGCGTCGCGGACGTGCACGTCTACACGCCCGAGCGAGTCGAGGCGCGCTACGGCGTGCGCCCGGACCAGGTCCCGGATTTTATCGGGCTCAAGGGCGACACGAGCGACAACATCCCAGGCGTCCCGGGCATCGGCGACAAGACTGCCGGCCAGCTCGTCGCCCAGTACGGCTCGCTCGAGTCGGTGCTCGAGCACGCAGGCGACCTCTCGCCTGCCCGCTCCCGCGCGATCACGGAGAACGCGGAGCAGGCCCGCGCGTCGAAGCTGCTCGCGACGATGCGCCGCGACCTCGAGCTCGAGGTCGACCCCTCCGAGCTCGTCTCCCGGCCGCCGGACCGCTCCCAGCTGAAGGAGATCTTCCGCCGCTTCGAGTTCCGGGGCCTCCTGAGCCGCGTCGACACCCTCGACGAGGCGCTCCCCGCGGCCGAGCGCCCGGTGGCCGAGTCGCAGTCCGTGGGCTGGCGCGAGGGAGACCTGCCGAAGCTCCGCGGACGGGTCGGCCTGGCGGCCTCGGCCGACCGTGTCGCTGTGGCGCTGGAGTCCGGCGAGGTGATCGTCGCGGAGCGGCCCTGGGCCGCGGCGGTGGAGGTGAGCGGAGCGTCGCTCGCGGTCCACGACGCGAAGACGCTCCGCGTCGACGCGGCGGACGACACGATGGTCGCGGCCTACCTGATCGACCCCGGGCGCGCCGAGTACGACCTCGACGACCTCGCCGCCGAGAACGCGCTCGAGCTCGTGCCCGAGCCGGCCGCGGAGGAGGAGACCGCCGCACTCGTGCGGCACGCCGAGACGGTGCGCCGGCTCGCGCCGATCCTCCGCGAGCGCGTGCGTGAGCGAGGCCTCGAGCGGCTCTACGACGAGGTGGAGCTCCCGCTGACCGGAGTGCTCGCCGCGATGGAGGACACGGGCGTCCGCATCGACACGTACCGGATGGGCGAGATCACGGCGCGGCTTACCGATCGGATCGAGGAGCTCGAGGCGACCGCGTACGAGCTCGCGGGTGAGGAGTTCGTGATCGGGTCACCGCAGCAGCTCGGGCGCATCCTCTTCGACAAGCTCGGGCTGACGCCTGGCCGCAAGGGAAAGACCGGGTACTCGACGGACGGGAAGGTGCTCGGCCGCATCCGCGCCGAGCACACGATCGTCGCCGTCGTCGAGGAGTGGCGAGAGCTGACGAAGCTCGTGAACACGTATCTCGGTCCGCTGCCGACGCTGATCGGCGAGGACGGGCGCCTGCACACGACGATCAACCAGACCGTCGCCGCCACCGGGCGGCTCTCGACCTCGAGCCCGAACCTGCAGGCGATCCCGATCCGCACGGAGCTCGGCCGGGAGATCCGGTCGGCGTTCGTGGCGGAACCGGGGCACCGGCTGCTCTCGGCCGACTACTCGCAGATCGAGCTCCGCATCCTGGCCCACGTCTCCGGGGAGCCGAAGCTGCGTGAGGCGTTCCTCCGGGGCGAGGACATCCACACGGCGACGGCGGCCGAGGTCCTCGGCAAGGATCCGGCGACCCTCACGACCGACGAGCGCGCGGTCGCGAAGATGATCAACTTCGGGATCGTCTACGGGATCTCGGCCTTCGGGCTGTCCGAGAACCTCGGCATCCCGAAGGAGGAGGCGCAGGCCTACATCGACGCGTACCTCGCCCGCTTCCCGCGCGTGCAGGCGTTCATCGCGCGCACGATCGCGCAGGCGGGGGAGGACGGCTACGCGACGAGCCTGCTCGGCCGCCGCCGTCCGGTGCCGGAGCTGCGGGCCTCGAACCGGCAGACGCGCGGGTTCGGCGAGCGCGTCGCGGTGAACTTCGTCATGCAGGGCTCGAACGCGGACATGATCAAGGTGGCGATGGTCGCGATCCACCGCCGGCTGCGGAACGAGGGCCGCGGCGCGCGGATGGTGCTCCAGGTCCACGACGAGCTGCTGCTCGAGGTTCCCGAGACCGAGGTCTCGAAGGTCCGCGAGCTCGTGCGGGAGGAGATGTGCGGCGCGTACCCGCTCGACCCGCCCCTCGCGGTGGACGTCGGGCTGGGCGACGACTGGTCCGAGGCCAAGACCTAGCCGTTTGCGCAGCAAATCGCTGGCTATACTCCGCGCTCCGATGGCCAACGAGACCGTGGAAAAGCCCACGACCACCGAGGCGGGGGTCTGGATCACCGGGCCCGACGGGGAGCTCGTCCCCGACTACGAGGCCTCCTTCCCCGAGATCAACGAGGGAGAGGTGGTGCACGGCACCGTCGTTCGGGTGGACAAGGACGAGGTGCTCGTGGACATCGGCTACAAGTCCGAGGGCGTCATTCCGGTCGCGGAGCTCACGATCCGCCGCTCGGTCAACCCGGCGGACGAGGTCGCCGTCGGCGAGGAGATCGACGCGCTCGTCCTCACGAAGGAGGACGCGGAGGGGCGGCTGATCCTCTCCAAGAAGCGCGCACGCTTCGAGCTCGCCTGGAAGAAGATCGAGGCGGCGTCGGAGTCGGGCGAGCCGGTGACGGGCAAGGTCATCGAGGTCGTCAAGGGCGGCCTCATCCTCGACCTCGGCGTCCGTGGCTTCCTGCCCGCGTCGCTCGTCGACATCCGGCGCGTGCAGGACCTCGACGAGTTCCTGGGGCGCGAGCTGCGCTGCAAGGTGATCGAGCTGAACCGCTCACGCAACAACGTCGTCCTCTCACGGCGCGCCGTCCTCGAGGACGAGCGCAAGGAGATGCGCCAGGCGATCCTCGACCGGCTCAGCCCGGGCGACGTGATCGAGGGCCAGATCTCGAACATCGTCGACTTCGGCGCGTTCGTCGACCTCGACGGAATGGACGGGCTGATCCACATCTCGGAGCTCTCCTGGAGCCACGTGAACCACCCGTCCGAGGTGCTCGACATCGGGCAGACCGTGAAGGTGAAGGTGCTCGACATCGACCGCGAGCGGCAGCGGATCTCGCTCGGCCTGAAGCAGACGCAGACCGACCCCTGGCAGCAGGTCGTCGACTCGTACCGCGAGGACGACGTCGTCGAAGGCCGCGTGGCGAAGGTGGTCACGTTCGGCGCCTTCGTCGAGATCCTGCCCGGCGTCGAGGGCCTCGTGCACATCTCCGAGCTCGCGGCGCACCACGTGGAGAACCCTCGTGAGGTCGTCGCCCAGGGTCAGGCCGTCAACGTCCGCATCCTCGAGATAGACGGAGAGCGCCGTCGCCTCTCGCTCTCGCTGAAGCGCGTCGAGGAAGGCGACCAGCCGGTCCCGCGCGCGGACGGAGCCGAGTCGGTGCACACGACTCCGGACCTCAAGCTGTCCGAGGAGGCGTTCCCCGCAGGAGGCCCGGCGGCCGAGGTCGCCGAGGTTGCGGATGAGGCCGGGAAGATCGCGGACCCGAGCGCCGAGGCGACGGTCGTCGACGAGCCCGTAGCCGACGACGCGACACCAGGGGACGCCACCGCCGACGAGCCGGCCGCCGAGGTGGGGCAGCCGCTCGCCGAGGCCGAGGCCGAAGCTGCGGTCGACGCCGAGGCCGAAGCTGCTGTCGACGAGTCGTCCCCGCCTGCAGAGCAGGCCGAAGAGGCCGAGCAGACCGAGCCCTAGATGGAGTCAGGCCCCACGGGGTCTGGTCCCGGCTCCCGCCCGATCGCCGTCGCGATCACGGGCGGCCTCGGCGCCGGGAAGTCGACCGCGCTCGATGCCTTCCGCCGCCACGGCGCCGCCACCGTCTCGAGCGATGAGATCGTCCACCACCTCCTGCGGACCGACCCGGACGTGAAGCAGGCGCTCGTCGAGCGCCTGGGCGAAGAGATCCTCGACGGCGAGGGCGTCCCCGACCGCGAGCGCATCGCGCTCCGGGTCTTCAGGGACCGCGAGGCGCTCGACTTCCTCGAGAAGCTCCTCCACCCACTCGTCTCGCGGGAGTACCTCGCCTGGCGCGAGCAGCTTGCCCGGCTTCCCGAGCCGCCGCGGATGTGCGTCACGGAAGTGCCGCTGCTCTACGAGGTGGGGGGCGAGAGGCGGTTCGACAAGGTGGTCGTGATCACCGCGCCCGCGAAGCTGCGGGAGGCGCGACGGGGCGGGCGCAAGGACGATCGCGAGTCTCGGCTGCTGCCCGACCGGGAGAAGGCGGAGCGCGCCGACTTCACGTACGTGAACACGGGGACACCGGAGGAGCTCGACGCCTGGGTGGGGGGCGTCATGGCGACCCTCGTGGCTACCCTGTCAGGCGGCGAACCGTCCGAAGAAGCGCACGAAGCCCCAAGGTACACGTCGTAACTCGCCCGCTCGGGCGGCTCTCCAGCTGGGTTTCCATGCGGTTCCTGACCCTTGCAGCCGTCGCGGTTCTCGCCCTGGCCGGGGTGGGCGCGTGGGTGGTCGAGGAGGAGCCGGGCTGGTACCTGCGGGCGCGCTACCCGCTCGAGTACGAGAACGTCATCCGCGGCCATGCGGCCAACCACGACCTCGACCCGGCGCTCCTCGCCGCGGTGGTGTACGTGGAGAGCCGCTTCGACCCGAACGCCGAGTCCCCGGCGGGCGCGATCGGCCTCATGCAGCTCCTCCCCGACACTGCGAAGGGGATCGCGCGCCGTACGGGCGGAGACCGCTTCGTCGTCGCCGACCTCCGTGACCCCGAGATCAACGTGCGCTACGGGTCGTGGTACCTCGACCACCTGAGCAGGCGCTACGACGACGCACGGACGGCGCTCGCTGCGTACCACGCCGGACAGGGCAACGTCGACGAGTGGCTGCGTCGGGGGCAGCAGATCGAGTTCCCGGAGACGCGCGCCTACGTGGACGAGGTGACGCGGGTCAGGCGCGTGTACGCGAAGGCGTACGCGAGCGAGCTGGGCCGGCTATAGCGTCCTCGAGGAGTCGAACGACGAGCTCGGCGGAGGGGGGCTCATCACCCGAGGCGCGCTGGAAAGCCAGCCCGTTCAGCACCAGGTTGAAGAAGGCTCCGATCTCGCGGGCGTCGAGGTCGTCGCGGACCTCGCCCGCGCGCTGCGCCTCCTCCAGGCGGGCGCGGTTCACCGGCACGATCGCCTCCTGGCGCTCTTCGATTCGTCGCCGGAACTCGGAGTCCGTCCGCACGCGACGCACGAGCTCGACGTACACCCCCAACCAGGCGGGGTCGAGCGCGAGGACCGCGTGGACGACGGCCTCGAGACCCTCGTTCACCCACACGTCCGACATGCGGGCGCTGTCCTCGATGGCGAGCTCGACGAAGAGGTCCTCCTTCGAGCCGAAGTAATTGAAGATCGCGCCGCGGGAGAGCCCGATCGCCTCCTCCAGGCGTGCGACCGTCGCCCCCTCGTAGCCGTTCTCGGCGAAGCAGCGACGAGCTCCGTCGAGGATCTGCTCCCGACGTTCCTGCCTGCGCTCCTCCGAGATCTTCGGCATCGCAGCTCGTACTTTACAAAACCGTACGGACGTTTTATATTACCCACGCGATGGAGCCTTCCGCGTCCGCCACCAGCGTGAAGAAGACCGCCGTCGGCGCGCTCGTCGCCGCGGAGGTCGTCTCGGTCCTCGGGACCCGCATGACGTACCTCGCGCTCCCCTGGTTCGTGCTCGTCACGACGGGCTCGCCGGGGAAGATGACGATCGTCCTCGCGGCCGAGATCGCGCCCATGGCGATCCTCGGGATCCCGAGCGGCAGCCTCGTCCAGAAGCTCGGATCGCGGACGACCATGCTCATCTCGGACTTCGCGCGCGCGCCGATCCTCGCCTCGATCCCATTGCTGCACGCCGCGGACAAGCTGTCCTTCCCGTTGCTCCTCGGCCTCGTTGCGCTCCTCGGTTGCTTCATGCCGCCGTACTTCGCCTCGCAGCGGACCATCCTGCCGGAGCTCGTCGGCGAGGACGAGAAGCTGATGTCCCAGACGAACAGCATGATCGAGGGAGGCGCGGCGTTCGCCGCCCTGATCGGCCCGGCCTTGGCCGGCGTCCTCATCCCGTTCATCGGCGCCCCGAACGTCCTCTACGTCGATGCGGCGACGTACCTCGTCGCCTTCCTCCTCGTCCTCACGTTCGTGCCGCGCCGGAAGCCGGTGGTCGCCGCCGTCCAGTCGGGGGTCCTCGCTGGGCTCCGGTTCGTGTCCGGCGATCGGCTCCTGGGCCCGCTCGCCGCCGCGGTGATCGCGACGGGCTTCTTCGGTGCGGGCATGTCTGCCGGGCTTCCGGTCTACGCCTACGACGAGTTCCAGGGGAGTGCCCGGATCGCGGGCCTCTTCT
Organism: Gaiellaceae bacterium; assembly: GCA_050698135.1. Taxonomy (GTDB): domain Bacteria; phylum Actinomycetota; class Thermoleophilia; order Gaiellales; family Gaiellaceae; genus GMQP-bins7. The sequence continues at coordinate 19,454 of JBOHBB010000229.1, read as the reverse complement.
ACGCTGCGCTCGGCGCCGGGGCGCTCGTCGGGAGCCTGGTCGCAGTGTTGGCCGTACGCAAGATCGCGCCGCTCAGGCTGGCCGGCTTCGCCATCCTCGCCTTCGCGGTCCCTCTCTGGGTGTTGCCCTTCCTCCCGCCCTGGCCGGTCGTGTTCCTCGCCCTCTTCACGGCCGCGCTCTTCACGCCGCTCGTGAACGGGCCGCTCATCGCGGTCCTGACGGCGCGCACGCCGGATGCGCTCCGGGCGAAGGTGATCACGGCCGTGATCTCCGTCAACACGCTGGCGGCCCCGCTCGGCTTCCTGGCGGCGGGGCAGGTGCTCGAGCACTGGGGCGTCGTCCCGCTGTTCACCGTCGTCGTGGGTGGGATGACGTGGACGGCGGTCGTGGTGGCTGCGATCGTCCTGCGGCGCGGTGATGCCGACGCGCCGGTCGCCGGAGAGCTCGCGGCCTGATCCGAGAAGGCGACCGCCGGCGCGGAACGGAGCACGCGCCGGCGGTCTTCCCCACCGGCCCTACTTGATGCAGATCGCGTAGAGGTTGACGTTCGCCGGGGCGGCGTCGTCGAGGTTGAGCAGCCCGATGCCCCAGGACGACTCGCTGACCGGGCCGTTCGCGAGCGCGAGGATCACGACGTTGTCGGCGACGAAGCCGCCGCTGATGACCTTCTGACCGGCGTCGCACTGGACCTGGTACGCGCCGCCCGAGCCCGCTGCGATCTGGGCAGAGCCGGTCTTCGTCGTGACGAGCCCGAGCGCCGAGCTGGCCGGCCCCGGAGCCTGCGATGCCGCCTGGACGATCTGGGCGGACGTCTGCCCGCCGAGCTTCTTGGCGTTCTCCGCGATGAGCGCGGTCTTCGCCGTCGTGGCGGTCTTGGCCTTGTCCGCGACGAGCGCCCGCTTCGCGAGCGGGACGACCTGCGTAGCCACTGCCCCCGCCGTGCCGGTGAGGCCGACGAAGAGCGCGATCATGGCGACGACGAACGCGGGGCTCGGTCGCTTGATCAACGGTGCGTTCATGTCCGACCTTCCTTTCCGCGCGCCGGCCCTCCGGTCGGCGCCTCGTTCACGTCAGGAAGGTTGCGAGAGCGCGCTCAAGAAACGCTCAAGGCCGTTCCGGCCGTGCCTACCGGCGTACGAAGACCGCTCGTGCGCTCGTGGCCGCGGTCATCGGCACCGTGCAGATCGGCCTCGTCCCGCGGCACGCGCCTGCCCACGACCTGAAGCGCCAGCCCTTTGCGGGGCTCGCGGTGAGGCGAAGCGGCGAGTACGAGGGGACGAGCCGCGAGCACCGGGGAGGGCACGCGAGCCCGCCCGGCGAGCTCCGCACCGCGCCGCGGCCGGCGAGAGCTACGGTCAGCCGGTACGCCCTCGGCGCGAACACGGCGGACACCCTCGGCGCCTGGCCGACGACGACGCGGCACATGCCGCTCCCGCCGCACGCGTCGCCCCAGCGGACGAGCTTGGCGCCCGAGGCAGGTTCGGCGGCGAGCGCGACCGCGGCCTCGGCGTTCCACGTCGTCGTACATGTCTGCCCGCACTCGAGGCCGGGCACGTCGGAAGAGACCGAGCCCGGCCCCGTGATCGCGACGGTGAGCGGCGCCTGCCGGTCGAGCCGCACGAGCCACGGCGAGTCCTGTGCGTCCGGCCACGACCCCGAGTGCCCGTAGTAGTCGTCCCGGCCCGTGTCGAGCGCGAGCCCGGTGATCGGCGTCTCGTCGCCGTAGGGATACATCATGTCGTAGGGGTCGTCGCAGACGTGGCCGTCGTCCGGCCCCGCGCACATGTTCGGCGCGCCCGGGGCCACCGCCCCCAGCGTGTGCAGCACTTCGTGCGCGACGGTCGTGCTGGGCGGGACCCCTGCGCACGCCTGCGGGTAGACGATCGCGAAGCCGAGCCCGGAGCGGTCGCTTCCGCCCTGGCCGCAGATCTCCGGCTCGACCGGCCCGTCGTAGTACACGACGTACTTCGTGTGTGGGGACGAGAACTGCAGGGCGATCAGGGCGTTGGCGATCTGGCCGAACCGCGTGTTGACCGAGGCGAGCTGCGAGCCCGACCGGCTCAGCCGGACGAGGGAGAGGTCGATCTGGAGGCCGCACGAGAACTGCGCGAGGTCGCTCCGCAGCGTGCGGGTCGGGTCGCTCGTGCGCCACCAGGCGTCGATGGCCTCCGCGTCCGTCTGCATCGCGCTTGCGTACGTCGAGAACCGGTCCTGCCCGTCGGACGGGATCGCGTATACCCAGTGCACCGGGTGACCGGCGACGGCGTTCGGGGCGAGGTCGCCCTGCCGGGCCGTTCCGCACCAGGTGGCGGACGCGCGCGCCGGGCCGGCCAGCGTCGAACCTGCTGGTTCGAGGCTGCGGGCCGCGTCGAGCGTGAGGTCGTGGACCGCCCAGCCGTGCCCGGCCTCGCGCAGTGCGCCGGCGCTCGCGACGACGCCGACGACGACCGCAAGGACCATCGCTCCGAGCGCGAGGCTCGTGCGGGCGTGGCGTCGTCTGCTCATCGTCGTGCCTCCTTCCGGGTCCGGGCTGCGCTGCAGGCCGCGCTGCTGGTTCCCAGCTCAGTCTCGGTGGCGGCACGCGGGGAACGCAGCCTAGCGTTCGACGAACTCGATCGCCGCCCTGCTGGAGAGGATGAGCCCGCCGCGGTCGTACCAGCGCCCGGCGAAGTCGTGCCAGCCCGCCGGCAGCCCGACGGGGAACTCGGCGATGTCCGTCTTGCGCACGGTGTGCGCCCCTCGCCTGCGGAGGTCGGTGAGCATCGAGACGCGCTGTCCGTCCACGTCGAGCTCGAAGCGCGTGTCCGGGCCGAGCTCGCCTCGTGCGCCGGCCTCTCCTTCTCGCTCGGGCGCGAATCCGTAGCCGATCCAGAAGGGCGTTCCGGCGGGGAACACGGACGGCATGGCGCCCCCCGGGAAGATGCCGATCCGCGCATCCGCTCGTCCCATGCCGCTCGCCGGCGAGACGGCGACGACGAATGCAGCCATGACGTCCTCCTCGGTTCGGGTGTCCACATGCCGTCAGCGTGCGCGTAGCCCCTCAAGGACGGCTCAAAGCGAGGGATGGCGTTCCGCCCCGGTGAGTGAGAGGATCCGTGCGACACCAGGCGAGGAGTGAGATGAACGGAGCTCGCCCGGCAGGCACGAAGGCGATCGCGGTGCGCCTCCTCGGCCCCATCGAGGCGGAGCGAGACGGCGTCGCAGTCGGTCTGGGCGGGCCCAAGCCACGCGCGCTGCTCACGGTGCTCGCGCTCGACCTCGGTCGGGTCGTCTCGGTCGACAACCTCGTCGAGGCGCTCTGGCCAGGAGACGCGCCGGACACGGCATCCCACGCCGTGCAGGTCTACGTCTCACAGCTCCGCAAGGCACTGGGCCCCCTGCTCGCCACCCGTCCTCCCGGCTACGTGCTCGACCTCGAGCCGGACAGCGTCGACGTCCATCGCTTCACACGGCTCGCCGAGGAGGGCCGGGGCGCGCTTCGCGCCGATGCCGCCGAAGCCGCGGAGACCTCGCTTCGGGAGGCACTTGCGCTCTGGCGCGGGCCGGCGCTTGCGGACTTCCAGTACGAGCCGTTCGCGCAAACGGAGATTGCGCGGCTCGAGGAGCTGCGGACCGTCGTCGTCGAGGAGCGGATCGAGGCCGACCTCGCGCTCGGCCGCCACGCAGAGCTCGTCTCCGAGCTCGAGGCGCTCGTCCAGGCACAGCCCCATCGTGAGCGCCCGCGCGCGCAGCTCATGCTGGCGCTCTACCGCTCGGGGCGCCAGGCGGACGCGCTGGCCGCATACCGCGCGGCCCGGGACGCGCTCGTCGACGAGCTCGGGATCGAGCCCGGCCCGGAGCTGAAGGAGCTCGAGGCCGCGATCCTGCGGCAGGACGACTCCCTCCTGCTCGACGCGACCACGCCGGCGAAGCCTCCGATGCAGTTCCGGCGGCTCGCCTCGATCCTCTTCGTCGACGTCGTCGAGTCGATGGCCCTCGGCGAGCTGCTCGACCCCGAGGCACTCGGGTCGGTGCAGCGCCGGTACTTCGAGACGGTCGCGGCGGCGCTCACCCGCCACGAGGGCACGGTCGAGAAGTATGCGGGCGACGCCGTCATGGCCGCATTCGGCGTCCCGGTCTCGCACGAGGACGATGCCCTCCGCGCCGCCTGCGCGGCCTTCGACATCCAGGCTGGCGTCGAGGCGCTGAACGAGCACCTCGCCCGCGAGCACGGCGTCGAACTGAAGCTGCGGATCGGGATCGCAGCCGGCGAGGTGGTCGCAACGGCTGCGGAGGGCGGGCAGCGGTTCGTCGCCGGCGACCCCGTCGGGATCGCCGCCCGTCTGCAGCACGAGGCCGGGCCCGGGGAGATCGTCGTCGGCGACGTCGTGGCTCGGCTCATCGACCACGCGGCGCGCCTCGAGCCCCGCGGAGCGCTCGAGATTCCCGGCAGGAACAAGCCCTTCGGGATGTTTCTCCTGCAGGAGATCACCCCCGCCGCACCGGCCTTCGAGCGACGCCTCGATGCGAAGCTGGTCGGGCGCAAGCGCGAGCTGGGCGCGATCCGAAAGGCCCTGAAGCGCGCGGTCGAGACGGGGTCTCCCGGCCTCGTCGTCGTAACGGGACCGCCTGGCATCGGCAAGTCCCGGCTCGCCGCGGAGGTCGCCTCGCGCGCGAAGGGTGTGACGAGGCTCTCCGGCCGCTGCCTGTCCTACGGCGACGGCATCACGTACTGGCCGCTACGTGACGTCCTGGACGGTGCCGCCGAGAGTGACGAGCGAGACGCCGTCGTCACCGCCCTCGAGTCCGGTACGCCGCCTCCGGCCCAGGAGATCGCCTGGCTGTTCCGGCAGTTCTGCGAGGTCGCCGCGCGCGAGCGGCCGCTCGTGCTCGTGTTCGACGACGCCCACTGGGCCGAGCCGACCTTCCTCGAGCTCGTGGAGCACCTAGTCGACCGCGGCGAGGGGCCGGTGCTCGTCGTCTGCGTCGCCCGCGAGGAGCTGCTCGAGGAGCGGCCCACCCTCGTGGAGGAGCGCAAGGACGCGACGCTCGTCGAGCTAGACTCGCTCTCGCCCGAGGACGCCGACGCCATGCTCGACGGCCTCGCGGAGGGGATCCTGGAGACCGACCGGCGCGACCGCATCGTCGAGGCCGCCGAGGGGAACCCGTTCTTCCTCGAGCAGCTCCTCGCCTTCGAGCTCGAGGGCGGGCTCGCCGGCGGCGCGATCCCGGAGACCATCCTGGCGCTCCTCGCAGCCCGCCTGGACCGGCTGGGGCCTGGGGAGCGCGCCGTCCTCGAGCGCGGGGCGGTGATCGGCAAGGAGTTCCGCCTGGACGACGTCGCAGCGCTCCTCGACCCCGAGGCGTCCCCGACCGCAGAGGCGCACCTCCGCGCCCTCTCGGCGCGGGGCTTCGTCCGGCCCGAGGAGCCGGGCGAGTTCGCATTCCGTCACGTGCTCCTCCAGGAGGCGGTCTACCGCGCGACTCCGAAGCGCCTCCGCGCCGATCTCCACGAGCGCTTTATCGACCGCTTCGAGGAGCGGCGCGCGAGTACCGGAGACGTCGACGAGTTTGCCGGCTACCACCTGGAGCAGGCGTACCGTCTCCGCACGGAGCTCGGCGAATCGGACCGACGGACTGCGCAGCTGGGCGAGGATGCCGGCCGTCGACTGGGTGAAGCGGGCTTCGGGGCGCTCAAGCGAGGCGACATGTCGGCCACCGTCAACTTGCTCGCCCGTGCCATCTCACTGCTTCCGCCGGGAGACGCCACGCGGCTCGAGCGCATGTGCGAGCTCGGCGTCGCACGTCACGCCATGGGCGACCACGATGGAGCAAGCGCAGCGTTCGTCGACGCGATGACGGGCGCCGAGGCAGAGGGCCACAGGCGGATCGAGCTCCGAGCCCGTATCGAGGCGGCATACGGTCGCCTCCTCGCCGAACCCGAGGGCGCGGCGCGAGACCTCCTCGCTCTCGCCGAGGACGCGATCCCCACCTTCGAGGCCTTCGGAGACGACAGGTCGCTCGCGCGTGCCTGGCTGTTGATCGGCTACGTGCGGGGCGGCATCCACGGGGACCACGCAGCGTGGGAGGAGGCGGAGGAGCGAGCGCTGGGCTACTACCGCCGAACGGAGTTTCCTCCCGCGACCTGCATGCAGCAGATCGCCGCTGCGATCTACTGGGGGCCGACGCCGGTGTCGCAGGGAATCGAACGACTCGCGACCTTGCTCGAGGACGAAACGCTCGGCCGGTTCGGACATGCGACGGTCGCTCCTTTTCTGGGCGGTCTGTACGGGCAGGCCGGCGAGTTCGCGACGGCACGCGGGCTCATCGCCGAGGCGGAGCACACGCTCACCGGGTTCGGCGCTGCGACGACCGCCTTCACCAATTGCGGAACGGTGCGAGCAGACGTCGAGCTCCTCGCGGGCGATCTTCACGCGGCGGAGGCGACGTTGCGTGAGCAGTGCGATCACTTCGAGCGCGTGGGCGATCGGGCGCACCTGGCGGTACGGGCCGCCAAGCTCGCGGAGGCGCTCTACAGGCAACGACGCTGGGAGGAGTGCGAACACTGGGTGCTCGTCTCTCGATCGTGCGCCGCGAGCGACGATCAGAGCGCGCAGTTGGTGGTCGGGGCCGTCGAGGCGAAGCTACTCGCCGTACGAGGGGCGGTCTCCGACGCCCGCGAGCTCGCCGAGGGCACGGTGAGTCTCGCCGACGGCACGGACGGTTTGAATCTGATCGCGTTCACGCGCCTCGCGCTCGCCGAGGTGCTCCGAGCGGCCGATGTCCACGGCGAAGCCCGTCGCGCCACCCTCGAGGCGATCGATCTGTTCGAGCGCAAGGGCAACTCGGTGGCTGCAGCCGAGGCCGCCGATCTCCTGGATCTCGAGGTTCCGGCATAGGAAAGGGAGGCCCTTCCGGGGGCCTCCCTTCATCGTCTCGGTCGGCGTGGCCTACCCGCCCGCTGGGCCGCCGTCGGCGTATGCGACGAGCGGAGCCGCGAGCGCGAGCAGACCGACCGCAAGCACGACGAGCGTGCGGTGCAGATGAGTGACCTGGCGCATCGTTCCCTCCCTTCCGGTTTCTCGAGTGCGCCGGTCACGCTCGGCCCGACCGCCAACCGCCCGGTCACGGGCGGCTAACGGGTCGCTAATCTCTGCCGCGGTAGTTCCGTAAATCCGGCGCTGCATTTCCATGCGCCGGATGCTCTGATTTCCGAGTTTCTTTCTCTTCGGGAAAACTCAGGATTTTCGCTTGCGCTATTCCCGCGATCGGACCTCGGGGCCATCCCCAGGCGATTCGCGCCGGGCCGGAGCCGCCTCGGGGCCCACCCGGAGGCGTCTTCGGGGGGCGCCCTGTTGTCTCCGGCAGGGAAGTACGTGACGATTGGGTCGTGAACCGCTTCGTCACCGCCGTTGTCGCCGCTGCCGGGATCGCGCTCGGCGTCGTCGCCTACCGGGTGCAGATGGACAACCTGCTGGCGCAGACGACCGTACTGCGGTCCGGCGCGTCGGTCGTCGCCGCCTGGTCGTTCCTCGTCGCCGGCCTCGTCGCGTGGAGGCGCCGGCCGGGCAACCGACTCGGCCCCCTCATGGTCGTGACGTGCTTCGCGCTGCTCTGCCGGCAGTTCCGCTACAGCGGCGACCCGCTCGCCTTCACGGTCTTCTTCGCGCTCGGCGAGGTCGCGTGGGCGCTCGTCGCCCACGTGGCGCTCGCGTACCCGACCGGCCGGGTCACGGATCGGCTCGAGCGCTGGTTCCTCGGGGTCGCGTACGCCGTCGCGCTGGCGTTCCCGTTCGCGATCCTCCTCGCGTACGACGGCTCCTCGGGGCTCCGGTACCTGGGGACGGCTCCGGGGGAGAGCCTCGTGCTTCTCCGAGGAAACGCGGACGTCGTCCGCGTGCTCCAGGACGCGTTCGGTGTCATCGCCTACGGAGGGCTCGCGATCGTCTTCATCCTCCTCGTCGCGCGCAAGCTCGTCCTCGCGACGCCGCGAGCGCGCCGGATCCTCGCGCCGCTGCTCATCGCCGCCGCCGCCGCTGCCGCCTGGGCGCTCCTGAACGGGCTCCTGACTTTCGCCACGACCCCACCACCGGTCATCCACGACCTCTTCTGGTGGCAGGTCCTCGGACTGATCGCGCTCCCGCTCGCCTTGCTCTGGGGCCTCCTGCGCGAGCGGCTCGCGCGGGCGCACGTCGGCGACCTCGTCGTGCACCTGGAGACCGCATCGCCGGGCGAGGTGCGCGACGAGCTGGCACGCACGCTCGGAGATCCGACGCTCGAGGTCGCTTTCTGGCTACCCGGCCGCTTCGAGTACGTGGACGCCGACGGGCGCCACGTGGACGTCCCGGAGGAGAGCCCCACGCGTGCGGTGACGAAGCTCGAGCAGGATGGGGAGCCCCTGGCGGTGCTCGTCCACGACCCGTCGCTGCTCGAGGAGCCGAAGCTCGTCGAGGCCGTCGCCGCCGCCGCTCGGCTCTCGCTCCAGAACGCACGATTGCACGCGGAGGTGAGCGCCCAGCTCGAGAAGGTGAAGGAGTCGCGCTCCCGGATCGTCGCCGCGGCCGACGAGGAGCGCAGGCGCATCGAGCGCGACATCCACGACGGCGCCCAGCAGCGGCTCGTCGCCCTCGCGCTCGAGCTCCGGAGCGCCCAGCGCAGGCTCGGCGAAGACGTCGACCCCGAGCTCGAGGCGCTGCTCGAGTCGACCGCGGACGAGCTCCAGGTCGCCGTGGAGGAGCTCCGCGAGCTGGCCCAGGGGATCCATCCGGGCGTCCTCGTGCAGGGCGGGCTCGCCGCCGCTCTCGAGGCGCTCGCCGGACGCTCGCCGGTACCGGTCACCGTCGAGTCCACGCAGGATCGGCTGGCGCCCGAGGTGGAGGGGACGGCCTACTTCGTCGCCTCGGAGGCGCTCGCGAACGTCGTTAAGCACTCGGGTGCGACGAAGGCGAGAATCCGCGCGACGCACGCGAACGGCACGCTCGTCGTCGAGGTCGAGGACGACGGGGTCGGCGGGGCGGCATCGCGGAACGGGTCCGGGCTGCGCGGCCTGGCCGACCGCGTCGAGGCGCAGGGCGGCAGCCTCCGGATCGAGAGCGAGCCCGGCTCGGGAACGCGCATCGTCGGGGAGATCCCGTGCGGGTCGTGATCGCCGACGACTCTGTGCTCCTGCGCGAGGGACTCGCGCGTGTGCTCGCGGACGGCGGGTTCGAGGTTGTGGCGCAGGCGGCGAACGCCGACGAGCTGCGCCAGGCGGTGCGCCGCTACAAGCCGGACGTCGCGATCGTGGACGTGAGGATGCCGCCGACGCACACGGACGAGGGCGCCCGCGCAGCGGTCGAGATCCGTGAGGAGCAGCCCGACGTCGCCGTCCTCGTGCTCTCGCAGGTGATCGAGGCGGCGCACGCGGTGCGGCTCTTCAGCGAGCGGCCGGAGGGTTTCGGGTACCTCCTGAAGGACCGCGTGCTCGAGATCGACGACTTTCTCGAAGCCGTGCGGAGAGTGGGGAGGGGCGGAACCGCGATCGACCCGGAGGTCATCGGCCAGCTCGTCGGCCGACGCACGGACGACGGCCCGATCGCGGAGCTGACACCTCGAGAGCGCGAGGTGCTCGAGCTGATGGCGCAGGGGCTGTCGAACCGCGGCGTCTGCGAGAAGCTCGTCGTCAGCCCGAAGACCGTCGAGACCCACGTGAACTCGATCTTCCTGAAGCTCGGTCTCATGCCGGCGCCGGACGAGCATCGCCGCGTGCTCGCGGTCCTCGCGTTCCTGCGCTCGTAGCCGCGTGCTCGGCGAGCCAGGTCGGCTCACAGCCGGCGGCACGGAACGCGTCCACGACGGCGAGGTAGCGGCGGATCTCGCGGATCAGCTCCTCGCAGTCGCCTGGGGTCTTGCGGTTCATGGCCGGAGGGTGTCGCACGCTCCTCAAGATCCGCTCAACTGACGAAGAGCGGGAAACGCGACGAGGAGGCGTTCCCCCGCGTGTCCCGGACGGCGACCTCGACCAGGTACCTGCCGGACGGAAGCTCGAGCCCGCGGGCGAGGAAGACGCGGTAGCGGCCAGGGAGCCGAACGTGGTTCTGGGTCGTTCCCGGTGCCCACACACGGTCGTACTCGGAGGCCGGAGGAATCGTCCGCCGGAAGTCCGCTGCGGTTCGCCAGGAGAGCACGACGTGCCCGCTGCGGCTCACGAGACGCCAGCGGACGAGCGCGGGCGTCACCGGGAGGTCGTGCCAGGGACGCGGGATCGCGATCGGCGTCTCGTCCTGGACCTCGGCGACGAGGTCGAAGGGCCCCCGGACACCGGCGGACAGCAGCTGCCGGTCGCCGAGGTCGACGGCGACCCTCGTGACCGAAGGCCGCGTGCCGTCGGCGAACGGGTCCATCGCCCCGGGGCGGAGCGGGTTCAGGTACCTGCCATGGCGGGCTTCGGAGAAGTGGACGTGGCCGTAGGGCGCCTCGATCCTGCCGACGACGGTCCGGAAGGCGATCGCTCGCTCGCCCGTCCGCACGGTCGGGATCACGTGCCAGTAGCTGTGCTCCTGGCCGTCGCGCCCGACGATGCCGACGGTGTGCGGGTGGCGCGGGTGGATCGAGATCCGGCCCGTGAGCGTCGCATAGACGGGGGTGTCGTTCGGAGCCGAGATGTCGACGCCGAAGTGGAACTGCTTCGTGCGCTGGTGATTCGAGATCCGCGGGTCGCCGAAGAACCCTCGAACCGGGTGCTGCGCGTGGAAGGGCTTCAGCGGCCAGGCGTACCGGTACGGTCCGGCCTGCGCCCGGGGCCGGGAAGCCGGGACGAGCGTGCCCGTCGGCTGCGCCGCGACGGCGGGGGCGCGAGTTCCGAGGGCGGGATCCGAGGCCGAAGCCTGCATCGTGAAGGCGAGGACGGAGCCCGTCAGGACGGGCGTCAAGGCGGCGCCGAGAAGGAGCCGCTGCGCGATATTGGTGTGTGCACTGTTCATGCCTCCACGGTCGAAGGGGCCTCCAACCGGGCGGCAACGGCGGGCTAACCGCCCGCTAACGCGTCAGGGCTACGGCTGGGAGAGCCGGGCGAGATGCGCGGCGAGGCCGGACACGCCGTCGCTCCGCCCCATGCGGACGCGGCGGAGCGTGAAGAGCTCGTTGGGGTCGGCGAGGCCGTCGAGGGTCGTCGTGGCGCCGAGGAATCCGGCACGACGCACGGCGGCGATCACACGGCCGTCGAACCGCCCGGACGGGTAGCAGAAGAAGTTCGCGGGGACGCCGAACCGTCGCCGGATCTCCCCTCTCGAGCCCGCGACCTCGGCCACGAGCTGACGGTCGCCGACCGCGGTGAGGTCCGGATGGGTGATCGAGTGGGCGTCGATCTCCCAGCCGGCGGCGATGAGGAGGCGAACCTGACGCGGGCGGAGCCCCCACGCGCGGGCGAGGCTCAGCGTCTTCAGGTTCAGCACGCCCGGCCAGCCGCGCTCGCGCAGGCGCGGGAGCGCGACCTCGGCCGTGCTCCGGTGCCCGTCGTCGAACGAGACGACCACGGGCTTCGACGGAAGCGGCGATCCTCGGCGCCAGTGCTCCCAGACCCGGCGGAGCGTCACCGGGTGGTAGCCGTGCCGCCCGAGCCAGCGCAGCTGCGCGACGAAGTCGGTCGTGCGGACGTACAGGTCGGGGAACGGGGCGCCCGCGGGCGGGTCGCCGAGGACGTGGTACATGAGGATCGCGACGTGCGGGTCGCGCGCTGCGTCTCCCGTCGGCGCGCTCCGCGCCGTGCCCGGGCTGAGTGCGACGGCGAGCGCCAGGGCGGCGCCGAGCACGAGCCGCCACGCGGCAGGAGCGGGGGAGCAGGTCATGCCCGGCACGGTCCGAGGGGGCTCCAACCGGCCGGCAACGGCTGGCCAACAGGCGCCTAACGAGGACCGCGCGTGACTGGTGCATCACGTCTTGAGCGTCTCTTGAACGCGATCGCGTCTGATCCCCTTGCCGCGCGATTGCGCGCTCGATGGACAGAGCCGAGGTTGCGCGCATAAGGTCGCCCGTGACGCTTGTGTTCCGGATACTGGGCCCGCTCGAGGTCGAGAGCGAGAGCGGGCCGGTCGCCCTCGGGGGGCAGCGCCAGCGCGCGCTCTTGGCGGCGCTCTTGCTCGACGCCGGCCGGGTCGTCCCGACCGAGCAGCTCGTCGACCGGCTGTGGGGGGAGGAGGCGCCGAAGACGGTCACGACGTCGCTCCAGAACGCGATCTCGCGCCTGCGGCGCGAGCTCGGGGAGGAGCTTCTCGAGACCCGGGCGCCCGGGTACGTCCTCAAGGTCGACCCCGGCCAGATCGATGCGAACCAGTTCGAGCGGCTGCTCCGGTCTGCCCGGGGCGCCGCGGCCCCCGAGCGGCGTGAGCTGCTGGTGCAGGCGCTCTCGCTCTGGCGCGGGCCGGCGCTGGCCGAGTTCGCCTTCGAGCAGTTCGCGCAGGCCGAGATCCGTCGGCTGGAGGAGCTGCGGCTCGTCGCGGTCGAGGAGAGGATCGACGCCGATCTCGAGCTCGGTCGGCACGGCGACGTCGTCGGGGAGCTCGATGCGCTCGTCGCTGCGCACCCGCTGCGTGAGACGCTCCGCCGGCAGCTGATGCTCGCGCTCTACCGGGCGGGGCGCCAGGCCGAGGCGCTCGACGCGTACCAGGAGGCGCGGGCGCGCTTCGTCGACGAGCTCGGCATCGAGCCCGGCCCCGAGCTCAGGCAGCTCCAGGCCGAGATCCTGCGGCACGGGGCTGGGCTCGCTGTTCCCGGCGCGGCGGCCGTCCCGCCCGACGACGAGGGCGAGATCGTGAAGGCGCTGCTCGCCGGCCGCATCGTCCCGGTGATCGGGCTCGACGGCGCAGGTGATCTCGCAGAGCACCTCGCGTCGGCGTTCGACGTGCCCGACGACCGGCCCGTGGACCTCGCGCGGGTCTCCCAGTACGTCGCCACGATGAAGGGCTCCGGCCCGCTCTACGACGAGCTGCACGCTCGGTTCGAGGCGGCGGTCGAGCCCGGTCCGCTCCACCGGTTCCTCGCGCGCCTGCCCTCGCTTCTACGGGAGCGGGGCGCGCCGCACCAGCTCATCGTGACGACGAACTACGACCTCGCGCTCGAGCGGGCTTTCGAGGAGGCCGAGGAAGAAGTCGACATCGTCGCGTACGTCGCGACCGGGCCGCACCGCGGCCACTTCTGGCACCGGCCGCCGGGCGAGGCGCCCCGCCCCATCGACGTCCCGAACACGTATGCGACGGAGCTGTCGCTCGACCGGCGGACGATCCTGCTCAAGCTGCACGGCGCCGTCGACCCACTCCCCGAGCGCGAATGGGAGAGCTTCGTCATCACCGAGGACGACTACATCGACTACCTGGGTCACTCGGAGCTGACCGCCGTCGTCCCGGTCGCGCTCGCGGCCAAACTCCGCCGCAGCCACTTCCTCTTCCTCGGATACGAGATGGCCGACTGGAACCTCCGCCTGATCCTGAACCGGATCTGGGGCGAGCGGCCTGTCGGGTACCGGTCGTGGGCGGTGCAGCCCTCGCCGAGCCCGCTCGCCCAGGCGTTCTGGCGGCGCTACGACGTGACGCCGGTCGACGTCGACCCGCAGGCGTACGCCGAGCTGCTCGAGTCGCGGCTGGAGGCCGGGTGAGCGCGCGCCCGACCTCCCCGTACAAGGGGCTCAACGCGTTCGACGACTCGGAGCTCGACGCGCTCCTCTTCTTCGGCCGCGAGCGCGAGCGGGAGATCGTCGTCGCGAACCTCATCGCGTCACGGCTGACCGTGCTCTACGGGCCGAGCGGTGTCGGCAAGTCGTCGCTGCTCCGCGCGGCCGTCGCCCGCTCGCTTCGCGAGCTCCCCGAGGAGCCGCTCGTCGTCGTCTTCTCGCGCTGGAGCGAGGATCCGGCCACCGCGCTCGCGGAGGCGATCGGCCGCTCGGGCGGGAACGGCGCGGTCGGCACGCCGCTCGAGGCACTCGAGCGCGCGCAGACGGGGCGGGACGTGTACCTCGTGCTCGACCAGGCCGAGGAGTACTTCCTCTACCACGCCGACGATCGCGGGCCGGGCTCGTTCGCGGAGACGCTGCCCGCCGTCCTGACGTCCCCGTACCGGATCAACGTGCTGATCTCGCTGCGGGAGGACTCGCTCGCGAAGCTCGACCGGTTCACGGGTCGCATCCCCGGCCTCTTCGCGAACACGCTGCGGCTCGATCGGCTCGACCGGCAGGCCGCGCGCGCGGCGATCACGCGCCCGGTCGAGCGCTTCGCCGAGCTCACGGGCGAGCCCATCGCCGTCGAGGACGGCCTCGTCGAGCGCGTGTTGGACGAGGTCGGCACGGGGCGGATCGAGCCTGCGCTCGGAGGGCTCGGCGCCGTCGAGAGCGGGGGCGACGAGGCGCGGATCGAGGCGCCGTACCTCCAGCTCGTCATGCAGCGGATCTGGGACGAGGAGCGAGCGGGCGGGTCGGACACGCTCCGGACCGAGACGCTCGAGCGGCTCGGCGGCGCCCAGCACGTCGTCGAGGAGCACCTCGAAGGGGCGCTCGAGGAGCTGGAGCCCGAGCAGAAGGACATCGCCGCCCGGCTTTTCAACCACCTCGTCACCCCGTCCGGCACGAAGATCGCGCACGAGGTCGCCGACCTCGCGGATTTCGGCGGTGTCTCTCGGGAGGAGCTTCAGCCCGTGCTCGACACGCTTGCCGACCGCCGCATCCTGCGGTCGCTCGAGGAGGGCGGCGACATGCGCTACGAGATCTTCCACGACGTCCTCGCGCAACCGGTGTTGGCGTGGCGCACGAGGCACCGCACCGAGCGGGAGGTCGAGGCGCAGCTCGCCGAGGCGCACAGGCGGCGCTCGCGGTTGCAGCGCCTGCTCGCGTTCACGCTCCTCACGCTCGGGTTCATCGCCGCGGCGACGGTGTTCGCGTTCGTCCAGCGGAGCAACGCCGAGGACAAGGAGCGCGACGCGCGAGCCCGGCGTCTCGACGCGTCCGCGGTCGCGCTGCTGCAGAGCGATCCCGAGCTCGGTCTGCTGCTCGCGTCGGAGTCGGCGCGGATGTCGCCGGGGCCCGCGGCCGAGGACGCGCTCCGCCAGTCGCTCCTGGCCTCGCACGCACGCGGCATCGCGCGCACGCGCGGGCCGGTCGGCGAGGTCGCCTTCTCGCCGGACGGGCGTCGTCTCGCCTTCGTCAGCGAGAGCGGATGGGTACGGCTGCGCGACCTCCGGTCGGGCGAGGACGTCTTCGCGAGGCGGGTGGGGGACGACGGAGGCGTGTCGTTCTCCGCGGACGGGGCGTCGCTCGTCCTCCACGGGCGCAAGAGCCCTCCGCTCGAGGTCGAGGCCACGAGCGGCAAGGCGACGTGCGTGCTCGAGCAGGCCGGTCGGCCGGCCGGTGACGCGACTGTCGTAGGCGACTACGCGGTCGTCGTCCGCAACGCGCGCGGGTACGTCTGGGATCGCGCGCGCTGCCGGCTGCTGGAGACGATCGACGACGTCGGTACGACCGCGGTCCGGGCCGTGGCGAGCCCGGACGGCTCTCGCGTCGCGTTCGTGTCGGGTCGCGTCGCGCGCATCGTCGCGATCCCGAGCGGACGGGCGCTGCTCGAGCTCGAGCACCCGGGGGCGGTGACGAGCCTCGCGTTCGACGGCGACGGGGAGACCATCGTCACCGGGGCGGGCGACCGGATCGGGCGCGTCTGGAGCGGGAACACGGGTCGCCTCCGACGCGTGCTGCGAGGTCACCGCGGCGAGATCCTCGACGTCGCGGTCGACCCGGAAGGGGTGGTGGCGGCGACGGTGAGCACTGACGGGACGGGCAGGACCTGGGACGTCCCGGCGGGGACCGTTGCGGCAGTGCTGTTCGGGCACACGAACTTCGTCGGTGCCGTCGACTTCAGCCCGGACGGACGGGCGATCGCGACGGCGAGCCTCGACGGCACCGCGCGTACCTACCTGATCAACGGGAGGCCGCTGGCGGTTCTCGCCGGCCACACGGGCGCAGTGCTCGACGCCGTCTTCTCGCCGGACGGCACGATGGTCGCGACCGGCGGCGAGGACGGCACCGTCCGGACCTGGGACGCCGAGACCAGCGGTCAGCTCGTGAGAGCGAATGGGGCTGGCCCGGATCGCGCAGCACGCGAGGTCGCGAGCCCGGGCGGCGACGCGCGGGCGACGATCGACGACAGGCGGATCCTGCTCGAGCGCGCCGACGGCTCGACGACCGAGCTCTCCGGCCACGAGCGGGTGGTCACGAGCGTCGCTTTCTCACCCGACGGACGGCGGCTCGTGAGCGCAAGCCGAGACCGCGATGCGATCCTCTGGGACGTCGCCTCGGGCAAGGCCCTCCGCGTCCTCCGCGGGCACTTCGGGCCGGTCTCCGACGCGCGCTTCAGCCCGGACGGCCGCTGGATCGTGACCGCCGGGCCGAGGTCGGTCGGCCTGTGGAAGGCCTCGACCGGGGAGCTCGTCCGCCTGCTGGCCGGGCCGCCGGGGCCGTTCACCGCCGTCGCGTTCACCCCCGACTCGCGCACGATCGTCGCGGCGTCCGCCGATGGCGTCGTGAGCCGCTATCGCTGCCGCGTCTGCGACGGGATCCCCGGCTTGCTCGAGCTCGCCGACGAGCGCCTGGCAGCGACGGGCCGCGAGCTGACACAGCAGGAGCGCGAGCTCTACGTCGGCTAGTCCGCGGAGAGCCTGGCCCAGAGATTCTCGAGGAGGCGGGAGACCGGGCGATCCCTGGGCAGGAGTCGCGTGAGGTAGAAGGCGCCTGCCGCGAACACCTTGGCGCCGGCGCGCGTCTCGTAGTAGCTCATCTGGGCGGTGTGCCCCGGCCCGAAGAGGTTCGGGATCTCGGCGAGCACCTGGACGCCGCTCGGCGATGCGCGAACGGTGTGGTCGATCTCGACGCCTCCGCGGCCGAGCCTCGACCCTTCGCGCAGCCCGGTCCCTGCGAAGACCCAGGAGGCTGCCGGCGTCCCCCGCACGATCCAGGGCTGACGTGGGGCGCGGCCGTTGACCAGGTACTGCACTCCGATCAACGCCGCCTCGGACCTCCCGAGCTTGCGCCAGAGCTCCGTCTTCGTCATCCGGTCGCCGTGGAGCACCACGCGCCAGAAGAAGTTGTTCGCCGAGAGGAACACGAGGTTGCCTCCGAGGTCGCGATACCTCTCGACGAGGTCGTACTCACGCGTGGTCACGTACTCGTGGTGCCCGGGGAAGACGACCAGCTCGTATGCCTTTGCGAGCGAGCGAGCGCTCGGGACCGCCGCGAGGTCGGACTGTGCGAGCACGTCGACCTGCTTCCCCGTCTTCGCGAGCCAGCGGAGGAACGGGAGGTCGTAGCGGTGGAAGTTGTACGGGACCCCGCGACTCAGGTACGGCCGCCCGAGGCGCACCGTCTTCGTCTGCCAGCTCGCGTACCAGGAGTCGCCCACTCCGTCACCGTTCTCGTCGCGGAGGTTGTACGCCTGCCAGGTCAGCGTCGGCAGGACGACGGCGACCCGGTGCTCTCCGAGGCGGCGCGGTCGCACGACGAACGGCGCGAACCCGACCCGGCCGTCGGCGGCGACGAGGCGCGCGAAGTAGAGGCCGCTCGGCCAGTCCCCGATCCGTACTTCCACGACCCGCCGGCCGCGGCTCGCGCCGATGGTGACCTTCGCCGCGACTGGGACCCCGTGCATCGTCGTGCCGTTCCTGGTGACGATTCGCTCCGGCCCCGAGCGGAAGAGCTGGAGCACGATGCCACTCGCGCGGTTCGTGATCACGAGCTTCGCCGCGTCTCCGGGGCGGTAGCTCTCCTCTCGAAACGCCGCCGCGATGCTCGGCCTGAGCTCGGCACGGGTCGGCGCTCGTCCCTCGGGTGCCCGCTCACGCGGGGTGGGCGGCGACGCTCCGAGCAGGACGAGGACAGCCGAGCACGCAGCCGCTCCGGACACGGAGATCGATCGCCGAGCCATCGAGGCGACGATGGGCGGTCGCGCTCAAGAAGCGCTCAACCCGCACGCAGCGTCAGCGCTCGCGGAGCTTCGTGCAGTACCCGGCCGGAAGGTGGCCCGCGGCGCAGAGCTCCGGCTCCGGCGCTCGGATCGCGAACGCGCTGCGAAGGTCGCCCGTGAACCAGACGTGCAGCATCTCGCTCCGGCCCTGGATGAGGCGCGCGCCGGGTCGGCATCTCCCGCCGGGGAGTGGCTTTATGCCTCGACGGTGGGGCTTCGCGCACACGACGTGGGAGTGCCAGCGCATGATCGGGCCGGCCGGGGTGGGCCCGCGCTCGCCGTCCCGCGTGCTCCACATCGCGCCGACGAGGACGAGGGGACGCCCCGGCGCGTTCGCGTAGATGAGCGCCTTCGGTCGTCGGGGGTCGAGGAGGACGCGGCCGCGGGGCTCCTCGTGGCGCTCGGAATGGAAGTACCGCACCGAGCGGTCGCCGGGCTTGCGGATCGCCGTGCGCGTGCCGTAGCCGGCGCGCGCGGCGGCGCGCAGGTCCCGCCAGTCGCCCGTCCGAGCGGCCGACACGAGCTCGGCATGCACGCGCCGAGCGCGAGCGCGCTCGCCCGGCGTGGCCAGTGCGACGATCGGGTACTGACGCAGGTGCCCGACGAGCCCGTGGCGGGCGGTCGCGGGCAGCTTCTCGCTTCCGGAGGGGGGCTTGCACACGAGCGCTCGCGGCGGCGTGACCTGTCCGGCAGTGGCTCGTACCGAGGCCTGCCCGGCCGCGACCTGGCCCAGCTCGTCTCCGGAGCCGACACCGCCCACGGCCGCGACGCAGAGCGCGAGGGCGACGACGGCTCGTCTCGTCGCCATGGGCCGATGGTAGTGCCGGACCGCACATCCCGCTCGTCAGCGAGCCCGGGGTCGACGATCGGGGGAGCGGGCGCGGCCGATCCCCGTGGCTACGCTCTCGACATGCGCGAGTTCCACGCGTCCGACCTGTACGCACCGACCGGCGACCAGCCGCGCGCGATCGACGAGATCGCTGCCTCGGTCGCCTCCGGCAACCGCTTCCAGACGATCCTCGGCGCGACCGGGACGGGAAAGACCGCGACGATGGCGTGGTCGATCGAGAAGCTCCAGCGCCCCGCGCTCGTCATCGCCCACAACAAGACGCTCGCCGCGCAGCTCTGCAACGAGTTCCGCGAGTTCTTCCCCGAGAACGCGGTCGAGTACTTCGTCTCCTACTACGACTACTACCAGCCCGAGGCGTACGTCCCGCAGGCCGACCTCTACATCGAGAAGGACTCGTCGCAGAACGACGACATCGCGCGGCTCCGGCTCGCCGCGACCTCGTCGCTCTTCACGCGCCGCGACGTCGTCGTCGTGGCCTCGGTCTCGTGCATCTACGGCCTCGGCTCACCCGAGGAGTGGCGCGAGCGCGTCCTGATCCTCGAGGTCGGCGAGGAGCACGACCGCGACGCGGTGCTCCAGAAGCTCGTGGACAGCCAGTACGTCCGCAACGACACCGTGCTCGGCCGCGGGCGCTTCCGCGTCAAGGGCGACGTCGT
>JBOHBB010000228.1:0-4715 GCA_050698135.1 Gaiellaceae bacterium | reverse complement strand
GCTCTACACGAGCATGCTCTGGCTTCTCGCAACCCAGGCCCGGCGGCCGACGAACCGCGTGTGGCTCGCGCTGCCGCTGCTCGTCGTGTGGGCGAACGTGCACGGGAGCGTGGCGCTCGGGGCGCTCCTCGTGATGCTCCTCGGCGGGTACGAGCTCGTCAGGAACAGAGGGCGGTCGTGGCTCCGGAGCGGCGGGCTCATCACACTCGCGCCGCTGGCGGCGCTCGCGACTCCGTACGGCCCGATAGACACCGCCCGCTACTTCCACCTCCTCCTCGTCGACCCCCCGTTCGCGGGGCGGGTGACCGAGTGGCACTGGGCGGAGCCGGCGGTCAACACGATGTTCTTCTACGTCCTCGCGGCGATCGCGATCCCGATCGTCGTCCTCGGCCGCCGTCGCCTCACGCTGTTCGACTTCGCGGTCCTCGCGCTCACGTTCGTCGGCGCCGTCACGGCGATCCGCGGCATCGTCTGGTTCGCGCTCGCCTGCATGGTCTTCGTGCCGGTCGCGATCGGGCACAAGCTCGAGAGCCGAAACCCGGGAGAGCCGCGCCGGAAGCTGAACGTCGCCATCTGCGCCGGTCTCGTCGCCGCGCTCCTCGCCGTCGGCGGGTCACTGTTCCTTCGGGACGAGTCCTGGTTCGAGGAGTACTGGCCTCGCGACGCGGTCGAGACGGTGCGGGCGGAGCTCGAGCCGGGGGACCGGGTCTTCGCGCCCGACCGGTTCTCCGACTGGCTCCTCTGGAAGGTGCCGGAACTGCGCGGCCGGATCGCCTACGACGTGCGCTTCGAGCTGTACGACCGGGAGTTCTTCGACCGGCTCGCCGAGTACAACGGCGAAGCAGGCGACTGGAGGTCGTTCGCGGACGGCTACCGCATCACGCTCGTCGACGAGACGCGCCGCTCGCACACCGACGACTTTCTCGAGGAACCGGGCGCGCGCGTCGTCTACAGCGACGATGAGATCACGATCGTGCTGCGGCCGGCGAGCTGAGCGCCACCGGCCTCGCCTCCCGCTCGGGTCGCCGCAGGGCGAGCGCGACGGTGAGCGCGGCGGCCCCCAGCACCGCCGCCGTCTGAAGCGTCGAGCCATTGTAGACGCCCGTCGTGACGACGAGCTGCAGCGGCAGCCCGACGAACCAGATCGGCGCCAGTCGCGGCTGGACGACGGCGACCGCGACGAGCAGCAGCGCGAAGTAGTGGAGCCACTCGATCGGGGAGAACGCGATCGCTGCGGCGAGCGCCAGGACGAAGGCGTGCCGCTCCTCGCCTCGGCGGGCGAGCGCGACGGTCGCCCCGAGGAGGGCGACCGCGAGCGCGACCCACAATGCCTTCGCGACGCCGTGCGAGAGCCCGAGGTCGACGCCGAGCGCGTACACTGTGTAGCCGCGCTCGTCCATCCTGTCGCTCAGCCGCCGGGCAAGATCGGGGTAGTCCGCGAGGCCGCGGAACCCGACGGCAGCCCAGCTCGCGAACAAGGCCACAGCGGCGATCACGACGCTCCACGCCGCGGCCCGCGTCCGGCGGGTCGCGGCGAGCCACATCGTCAGCGGCCACAGGAAGATCTTCGTCGCCACGCTGATCCCCACACTCGCGCCGGCGACGAGCGGCCGGTCGCGGTACCGCCACGTGAGCGCCGCACCCAGGCCGAGCAGGATGGTCACGTTGCCGGTCGTTACGGCATCCGTGACGGGGGGCCACAGGAACGCGAGCCCGTAGCAGCGCCAGTCCCGGACGCCGAGCACGGCGAAGGTCGCGACGAAGGCCGCGACGAGCACGAGCTGGAAGAGGACCTCCGCGACGCCGATCGGGACGACCGTCCAAGGCACCGTCGCGATCGCGAGAAGCGGCGGGTAGACGTAGTCGATGATGAGATCGTTCGCACCGCGCACGACGAAGCCGTCGGTCGGGTAGAAATCCTCGCCCGCGCGAATGGCCTCCGCCGCGTAGTAGTAGTTGAAGTGGAAGTCGGCCGCCTGCCTGTCTCCGAATGCGACCGGGGCGATCGCGTACCAGAGCGCGACGAGAGGTAGGAACCCGCAGAGGACGAGCCACAGGATGCGGGTCGCGGCCGCCCTCATCGCTCGACCGCCCGGAAGACGAGGACGCCGTCGCGCTCGAAGACCCTGGTCCAGCCCGGGTCCCGTCCGAGGCGCCTAGCGAACGCGCGGACGACCTCCGGGTGACTAGTGAGGATGGGCGAGTCGGGGCGCGTCACCCATGGCTCGTCGAGGTCGACGACGACCCACTCCGCCTCGCCGACCACCGGGACGCTGTACACCCGGCGCCGCGCGGAGAGGTGCGCTCCGACGTCGTTGCTCACGGTGACCGAAGCGCCGTCGGGGACGAGCGCGAGCGCGTCCCGCAGGGCCTCGATCTTGCTCTCCGACAGACTCGCGCGCCCCCCGAGCGGCGTCATCCCGACTGCGCGCGGCCACGGCCCGACGACCAGGGCGAGCGACGCGGACACCACGAGGACCGCGGAAGCGGCGAGCACCCTGTGCTCGCGGCGGATGCGGGACACTGCGAAAACGGTCGCCGCGATCAGGAACGGCACGATCGCCGCGACGCTGTGGTACCGGGGGTCCGTCATCGACCGGAAGTCGGAGAGCGCGTTCGCCAGGAGCTGCGGCAGGCCGACGAGGGCGAGCCCGGGCGACAGCACGAACAGGAACAGGAGCGGCAGGCCGAGCCAGACGACGTAGACGATGTCGTGCGACTCGACGAGGGCACGGAGAACCGTGCCCGGGTCGGTCAGGAGCGTGCGCACGACGCCCTGCGGCGAGCCGCCGACCTCGTCGTAGAACCCGAAGTACATGCTCGACTCGCCGGCGAAGTGCAGTACGACGAAATAGACGGCGACAAATGTCCACGCCGCCCCGGCGACCGCGATGACGCTGCCCTCCCGGCGCCGTCCCCGGGCGAGCGCGTACCAGACGCCGAGCGCCGCGATTGGGAGCCCCATTAGCTCACCGGTCGACATCGCGAGGAGCGCGCATACGGCGAACGGGACGAGCCGGTCCGTGTCGAGGAACCAGATGCAGAACAGCAAGAGCGGGATCGCGAACGTCACCGGATGGATCGCGCCGATCGCGCTCGTCGCGATCCACGGGTACGCGAGGTAGCCGAGCGCGAGGAGGCCCGCCGCCCGCTCCGAGCCCAGGTGCGCTCTGCCGAGCCAGAAGACGGGCAGAGCGCCGAGCGAGGTCACCGCGATCTGCGCGAGCGCGAGTGCCAGCGGCGATGGCCAGACGACCCAGAGCGGTGCGAGCAGGACGAGGAACGGGTCGACGTGGGCGCCGAGACGGACGATCTGGTCCCCGGTCGAGCCGTGCGTGTACTCGAGCGGCCGGTTCTGCGTCGTGCTCCAGACCGCCTGCACCATGTTCCCGAGGTCGAACCGGCCGAGCCGGAAATCGAGGTACGCGCCGCGCACGATCGCGAAGAGCACGGCCGTCCAGCCGATCATCGCAGCCCAGATCGCGATCGCCCACGCGCGCTCGATTACGGCCATCCCCGCGCGGGCCGTGGACCCCACGGCGCGAAGGCCGCCGGCCGAGGTCGCCGATCCGCTCATGCCGCCTCGGCAGTGGCGCGTACGGGCGTCGCCGAGGGTTCGGGGGCTCGCTGCTCTCCGAGGGAAGCGCGCAGGGCGAGGCCGATCGTGAGCGCCGCGATCGCGAGCGTCGCGGCCGTCTCGAACGGAGAGGGATGGCCGCTGCCCGGCGTGATCACCATCGCGAGCGGGACGAACCAGACGAATCCGAGCCGCGGCTGCGCGAGCGCGACGACCACGAGGAGCAGTGCGAAGTAGTGCAGCCACACGATCGGGGTCAGCGCGATCGATGCGGCGAGCGCGAGCAGGAACGCGCTCCGCTCGTCGCCGCGGCGTCCGAGGACGACGACCGCTGCGAGGAGCCCGAGCCCGAAAAGGAGCCAGAGCCCTCGAGCCGGCCCCGAGGGAAGCCCGAGGTCCAGCCCGACGATGTACAGCGTGTACGAGTCCTCGCCCACCGTGTCCTCGAGACGACGCACGAGGTCCGGGTAGTCGACGAGGCCCGCGAACCCGATGGCTGCCCACGAGACGAGGAGGAGCGCGCCACCGACGACGCAGGAGAGCACGGCGCCCGCGAGGCGCCGGGTCGCCGCGAGCCACACAACGAGCGGCCAGAGAAAGAACTTCACGGCCAGCGTGAGGCCGACAGTCGCCGAGACGGGCAGCAGCCGGTCCCGGTAGCGCCAGGCGAGCGCCGCGGCGAGCCCGAACCAGAGCGTGACGTTGCCCGTCTGCACCGCGGACAGGACCGGCGGCCAGAGCAACGCGAGGCCGTAGCAGCGCCAGTCGCTCACGCCGAGGACACGAAGGGTTGCGAGCGCGGCCGCGACGAGCGCGGCCATGACGAGCACTCCGGCGACGTCGAACGGGAGCACCGTGAGCGGGATCGCGGCGAGCGCGGGCAGGGGCGGGTACGGGTAGGGGCCTCCCCACTCCGTCAGCGGAACGCCGGCGGGCAGGTACGGGCTCTCGCCGTCGAGGATCGCCTCCGCCGCGCCGACGAACTGGCGCAGGTCCGTCGCGATGGGACCGTCCTGAATCGTCGTCGCGAAGAGCGCGATCGTCGTGAGCACGGGCAGCACGCCGAAGAGCGCGATCGACGCGAGCCAGGCGACGCGCGGGCCAGAGCGCGCGGGCTCGACCGAGCTCGAGACCGCCG
>JBOHBB010000227.1:0-19404 GCA_050698135.1 Gaiellaceae bacterium | reverse complement strand
CCCGATCGAGTCGATCCAGGCTGCGGCGGCGAAGATCGGCTCGGGCGCGCTGGACGAGCGGATCGAGGTCGCGACCAACGACGAGCTCGGCGCGCTTGCCGAGGAGTTCAATCGCATGGCGGCGCAGCTCCAGGAGTCCTACGCGGGCCTCGAGCACAAGGTCGAGGAGCGGACGAGGGAGCTCGAGACGACAATGGCCGAGCTCGACGAGAAGAGCCGCGAGCTCGAGGCCGCGAGCCTGCACAAGAGCGAGTTCCTGGCCAACATGTCGCACGAGCTGCGTACGCCGCTGAACGCTGTTCTCGGGTTCTCGCAGGTGCTCAGGGACGAGCTCTTCGGCGAGCTCAACGAAAGGCAGAAGGGGTACGTGGATGACATCCACTCCTCGGGGAATCACCTGCTCTCGCTCATCAACGACGTGCTCGACCTGTCCAAGGTCGAGGCGGGGCAGGTCGAGCTCGAGATCGCGCCGTTCTCGCTGCAGGAGGCGCTCGAGCGCGGCGTCGTGATGGTGCGTGAGCGCGCGACGAAGGACGGTGTCCGGGTAACGCTCGCGGACAGCCCGGAGGTCGATCTCGTCGCGGGCGACGAGCGCCGAGTCCGACAGGTGATCTTCAACCTGCTCTCGAATGCGGTGAAGTTCACGCCCGCGGGTGGATCCGTCGACGTGCGCGCGATGCAGGTCAACGGCGAGGTGCGGATCTCGGTCGCCGACACCGGCCCCGGCATCGCGGCGGAGGATCGAGAGCGGATCTTCGAGGAGTTCCAGCAGACTGAGGCAGGGCTCGAGCAGCGCGAGGGAACGGGTCTCGGCCTCGCCCTCTCGAAGCGGCTCGTTGAGCTGCACGGGGGACGGATCTGGGTCGACAGCGAGCTTGGCGCGGGGAGCACGTTCACGTTCACGCTGCCGACGAGGGCGGCGTAGCCATGCCCGGCGCGCAGATCCTCGTCGTCGAGGACAACGAGAAGAACATGAGGCTCTTCCGCGACGTCCTCCAGGCGGCGGGATACCTCACCCTGGAGGCGACGACGGGTGGCCGGGCTGTAGAGCTCGCCATCGAGCACGGGCCCGACCTCGCGCTCATGGACATCCAGCTGCCGGACATCGACGGCGTCGAGACGCTGGGCCGGCTGCGCGCGGACGAGCGCACCGCCTCGATCCCGGTGCTTGCGCTGACCGCACAGGCGATGGAGGGGGACCGCGAGCGGTTCCTCGCCGCCGGCTTCGACGGCTACCTCTCCAAGCCGGTCGACATCGCCGACCTCGTCGCGACCGTGAAGCAGCACTGCGAGGGAGGCGGCCGATGAGCTCCGCCGCGGCCAGGATCCTCGTGGTCGACGACGTTCCCGAGAACGTGCGCCTGCTCGACGCGGTGCTCATGGCCAGTGGCTACGACGTCGTCACGGCGACAGACGGCGTCGCCGCCCTCGAGCTCGCAGAGACGGCGAGACCGGATCTCGTCCTCCTCGACGTCGTGATGCCGCCGCCCGACGGCTACGCCGTCTGCAGGCAGCTCCGCGAGCGCGAGGAGACGGCGATGTTGCCGGTGATCATGCTCACGGCCAGCGAAGGGTCCGAGAAGCTCAAGGCCATCGAGGCAGGCGCGGACGACTTCATCCCCAAGCCGTTCGACCGCGACGAGCTGCTCACGCGGATCCGATCGCTGCTCCGGATCAAGCGCTACCACGACACGATCAAGGATCAGGCGGCGGAGCTGATCGAGCTCAACCGGACGCTCGAGGAGCGCGTGCGATGCCAGGTGGGGGAGATCGAGCGCTTTCGGCGGCTCCAGCGGTTCCTCTCGCCCCAACTCGCCGAGGCGATCGTCTCGTCGGGCGACGAGTCGATCCTGGCCAGCCATCGCCGAGAGGTCGCGATGCTCTTCGCCGACCTCCGCGGGTGGACGAGCTTCGTCGACACGGTCGAGCCGGAGGAGTTGATGCGGGTGCTCGGCGAGTTCCACGCGACGATCGGCGGTCTCGTGAGGCGCTTCGACGCGACCGTTGGCTTCATCGAGGGAGACGGAGTCCAGCTCTTCTTCAACGACCCGATCGAAGTTCCCGACGCCGCGCTGCGAGCCGTGGGGCTGGGCTGGGCGCTCCGCGAGGAGATGGCCGACCTGACGCCACGGTGGCAGCGGCGTGGCTACGACCTCGACTTCGGTGCCGGGATCGCGCTCGGCTACGCGACGTGCGGCGAAGTCGGCTTCGAGGGCCGCTCCGACTACGCGGCGATCGGCGCCGTGACGAATCTCGCCTCGCGACTCGCGGACGAGGCGACGGCCGGGCAGATCCTGATCGAGCAGCGTCTCTACGCCGAGGTCGAGGACGCCGTCGACGTGGAGCCGGTCGGAGAGCTCGTCCTCAAGGGCTTCAGTCGGCCGGTCGCGGCGTTCGACGTCGTCGCAGTCCGCGAGACGGCGGCCGGGCTCTCGGCGGTACGAGGCTCCTGAGCCGCTTCCCGGGCGGGGGCCCCTGAGCAGGCTCGTCAGCGCTCGCGGGCGAGCCGCCAGACGGCGCGTGCGCCGAGCCCTGGACCGCCGTGGAGGAGGCCGTGGGCGTAGACGCGGCCGGCGAAGCGGACGAGCGCGTAGATCGAGCCGAGGACGAGCACGACGGCCAGCACGTGCTCCCAGAGAGGCACGCCGACGAGCGCGCTACGGGCGGGAAGCACGAGCGGCGCGCTGAGCGGGAAGACCGTGAGGACGGTCGCGAGCAGCCCCTCCGGGTCCGTCGCGAGCGCGAAGTAGCCCGCGAAGTAGACCGTGAGGAGCGTGTACGTCACCGGCTGTCCCGCCGTGTCCGCGTTCTGCTGTCTCGAGGCGAGTGCGCCGGCGGCGGCGTACGCGACCGAGTAGAGCGCGAACCCGAGCGCGAACCAGGGGATGACCAGCGCGAGGTTGCCGCCGAGCGACCTCGGAGCGTCGAACGCCCCGGCGGTAACGAGGGCGGCGGCGAGGCCGGCGATGAGCGCGAGCTGCACGAATCCGAGCAGCCCGATCCCGATCACCTTGCCTGCGAGCATGTGACGCGCCTGCACCGTCGACAGGATCAGCTCGACGACGCGGTTGTTCCTCTCCTCGACGACGCCCGTGACCACCCACTGGCCGTAGATCGCAAGAGACGTCAGCAAGAGCAGAGCGCCGACCACCGCGACCAACGTCTCGGCGTCGGTTGTCTTCTCCGGAGGACGGAGGGTCGCCGTCGTCAGCTCCGGTTCGGGCGGCAGGTGCCGGCGGAGCTCGCGCACCGCTGTATCCGCGACGGCCGCCGTTTTCGCATCGACGTCCGAGCGGAAGACGAGCCGGTCCTCCGACAGGAGCAGCAGCGCGTCGACCTGCTCGTCTTCGAGCGCTTTCCGTCCCGACCCCGGTGACGCGACGATGCGCAGCCTCACCTTCGCGTCGTCGAAGGGCTGTGCGGCACGCTGGAGCGCGGCGGCGAGCCCCGGCGGCGCCGGCGCGATCACTGCGACCCGGTACGTCGGCGTCTTCGACAGCGCGCCCTGGAGCGCCGTCGACCCACCGACGAGCAGAAGGATGACGACCGTCGAGACGAGGAACACCTTGCTACGCACGCGCTCGCGGATCTCGCGCAGGGCGACGAGCGTGATGGCACGCCGCCCGCTCATCGTTCGACCAGCTCCAAGAAG
Organism: Gaiellaceae bacterium; assembly: GCA_050698135.1. Lineage (GTDB taxonomy): Bacteria > Actinomycetota > Thermoleophilia > Gaiellales > Gaiellaceae > GMQP-bins7. The sequence goes on along the minus strand of JBOHBB010000227.1, from coordinate 15,752 downwards.
AGCTCGGCAAGGGAGGGCGGGCCGTAGCTGAACTCGACGACTCGCGCGGTTCGCTCGGCGGAGGCGAGCACGTCCTCCGGGTCGACCTCTCGCCCCACCACGAGCCGCAGGTCGCCGTTGCGGCGCTCGACGAGCTCGACGCCGGCGACCTCCGGCAGCCACTCCGGCGGTGCGCCGTCGAGCTGCAGCTCGATCCGCCGCCGCCGCGAGGCGCGTCTCAGTGCATCCATGTCGCCGGTCGTGACGATACGGCCGCGGTCGATGATCGCGACCTCCTCGCAGATGTCCTCGACGAGCTCGAGCTGATGGCTCGAGAAGAGGACGGCGGCGCCCCGCGCGGCCTCGTCACGGAGCACATCGGCGAGCGTGCGCACGGCAACCGGGTCGAGGCCAGCGAACGGCTCGTCGAGGACGAGCAGCTCCGGCTCGTGCACCAACGCGGCGGCGAGCTGCGCGCGCTGCTGGTTCCCGTGCGAGAGCTCCTCGACCTTCGCCTCGGCGCGGTCGGCCAGGCCGAGCCGCTCGAGCCACTGCGAGGATGCGGCCCGAGCCTCGCCTGCGTCGAGCCCGTGCAGGCGGCCGAAGTAGGCGAGCTGCTCGCCGACGGGCATCCGCGGGTAGAGGCCACGCTCCTCGGGCATGTAGCCGAATCGCAGCCGCTGCTCGAGGCCGACCGGCCGTCCGTCCCAGAGCACCGCTCCGCTGTCGAGCTCGACGAGCCCGAAGATCGCGCGCATCGTGGTCGTCTTCCCTGCGCCGTTCGGCCCGAGGAAGCCGAGCATGCGTCCACGCTCGATCGAGAACGAGCAGCCGGCGAGCGCGACTACCGGCCCGAACCGCTTGCTGATGTCGCGGACGGTGAGCATCGTCGGCTCAATGCGGCGACACCGTCGGGTGGGGCGGGTGCGCGCGACGCCAGTCCTGTCCCGAGCCGGCTACGACGAACGCGAGCAGAGCGAGGAGGAGGACCAAGGGGCCGATCGCATGACGCTCCCAGTTCGTCGTCGCCGCCAGGTTCGCGACGGCTGCCAGCACCAAGGTCGCCGCCAGCGCCCACATCGCGATACGCACGAAGCGGTCCGGGAGCGGTAGCCGCGAGAGACCGGCGCGTGCCCGCACCACGACACACGCAGCGATGAGAAGGACGGCGATCACCGCGCTCTGGATCCGCAAGGTCGTCGTCGGCTCGCTGTACCCGCCGCCCGACGCCGCGTGCACGCCCCAGGTTCCTCCGAGCACCCAGTAGGTGTGCAGGCCGGCTACGAGCACCAGGGCGCGCCACAGGACTTCGGCGGCAAGTCGGCCGGACCTCGACGCGCCATCGGCGCTCGTCGTCATCGGACAACTCCTCGAAACCCCCCGCGGGACAGCTTCGCTGTCGCTGCGGCGGAGCGGTCTTCGCTACCAGGGCCAGTCTCTCCCGCCAAAGGGCGGCACGGATCGGGGTCGCCCCGGGTCGGCTTGCCTCGAACTACGTATCCCGCGGCGGGGCTGTCGGCGCGCGACGACGATGCCCGCGTCCCAGCCTGGAGCTCGCCCGCGGGGTGGAAGCTCGATCGCGTCGACGTCGAGGCCGCAGCGCACGATCAGCCACGAGACGATCGAGTTCGAGTTCCACATCTCGCCGGCGTCCAGCTCGTCGCGGCCCCAGGTGGGTGTCGGCGCCCGAGGCACCAGTTTGAGCAGGCGCCGCGCGCAATCGGGATCGTCGCTCAGCCGGACCGGGCTCGCGACTGCCTCGGCGACGTCGGGGATGACGCCGTCCTGCCAGCAGCGGATCTCGTACCGGAAGATCCGGAACCGGCCGGCGAAACGTGCCCCCACTGCGCCCACGGCGACGACGCCGCGCTCGGCGGGGGCGCCCGTTCCGACCGGTGCCTGCTCGATCACGTACCGCCCCTCCGGCACGCGCACCTCGAGCCCCGAGTGGTAGAGGTCGCGGCGCTCTCGGCCCTGGAGCCGCGCAGCCACGGCCTCGAAGACCTTCCCGTTCATGCGGACCGAGTGGCCGCCCGCGCCGAGCGGCAGCCAGTAGAGGTCGATCCTGGCTGCGGTTGCGCCCGTCGGTGCGGTCACTTCTTCACGGCTTCGAGCCGACGGCGGACGTCGGCGATGGTCGCGGCGTCCGGCTGCGCGCCGGCTGGTGCAGCGCGTTCCGCCGTGATCCGAGGGGCGGGCCAGACGAGGCGTCGGCGGAGCCAGAGCGCGACGTAGACGAGCGCGACCAGCACGGGCACCTCGATCAGCGGGCCGACGACGCCCGCGAGCGCCTGGCCGGACGCGGCGCCGAAGACGCCGACCGCCACGGCGATGGCGAGCTCGAAGTCGTTGCTCGCGACCGTGAAGGAGAGGGCGGCGGTCTGGGGATAGGGGAAGCCCAGGAGACGCCCGGCGACGAAGCCGGCGGCCCACATGAGCGCGAAGTAGACGAGGAGCGGGGCCGCGATCAGCGCGACGTCGAGCGGCTCGGACGTGATCTCGTCGCCCTGGATCGCGAAGAGGAGGACGATCGTGAACAGGAGGCCGTACAGCGTGATCGGCGCGATCCGCGGGACGAAGCGCGCCTCGTACCACTCCCGCCCGCGTCGGCGGATTCCGATCCGCCGTGTCAGGTAGCCGGCGGCGAGAGGGATGCCGAGGAAGACGAGCACCGTGCGGGCGACTTCCCAGATCCCGACCTCGAAGCCCTGCGTGTCGAAGCCGAGCCAACCCGGGAGCAGGGTGAGATAGAAGTAGCCGAGCAACGAGTAGGCGACGACCTGGAAGAGGGCGTTGAATACGACGAGAATCGCCGCCCGCTCCCGATCGCCGAGCGCGATGTCGTTCCACACGAGCACCATCGCAATGCAGCGCGCGAGCCCGACGATGATCACGCCCGTCCGGTACGCGGGCTGGTCGGCGAGGAAGATCCAGGCCAGGGCGAACATGAGCGCGGGACCGACGAGCCACGAAAGGAAGAGCGAGGTGCCGAAGAAGCGCCGGTTGCCGACGCCGTCGTCGCTCATCCGGCCGAGGTCCTCGTAGCGCACCTTGGCCAGCACCGGGTACATCATCAGCAGCAACCCGATCGCGATCGGGAGCGAGACGGTGCCGACCTGCAGCTTCTCGAGCCCGTCGTTCAGGCTGGGGACGAGGGAGCCGAGAGCGAGGCCTCCGGCCATGGCGAGGGCGATCCAGAGCGGCAGGAAGCGGTCGAGCCGCGAGAGGCGCGCGAGGACGGCGCCCTCGTCCGGCGTGCGGTGCTGCTCAGCGACCGCCATCGGTCGCGTTCTCCTCGGCGAGCTCCGGGAGCAGGCGCTCGATCCGGGATGCGATCTCGTCGCGGATCGCGCGCGTCTCGGCGAGGCTCATGCCGGCGGGGTCCTCGAGCTCCCAGTCGAGGTAGCGCTTGCCGGGGACGTACGGGCACGCGTCGCCGCAGCCCATCGTGACGACGACGTCGGCCCACTCGGCGTCCGCTCGCTCGAGCCGGCGCGGGACACGGTCGGCGAGGTCGATGCCGACCTCCCGCATCGCGCCGACGACCTCGGGGTGCACGCGCGCCGCGGGGCTCGTACCGGCCGACCGCGCCTCGTGCTCGCCTCCGCCGAGGCGGCGGAGGAGCGCCTCGGCCATCTGCGAGCGACCCGCGTTCTGGACGCAGACGAAGAGGACGTTCACGGTGATGCAACCTCGGCGCCCGTCGGTTCGCGCACGAGGTCGCCGAGCCGTTCGAGCGCTCCCTCCGCGAGCCGGTAGTAGGCGAAACGACCGCGCCGGTCCCGCTCGAGGAGGCCCGCGTCGAGCAGCAGCTTGAGGTGATAGCTGACCGTCGGCTGCGCGAGGCCGAGCGTGGGTTCGAGGTGGCAGACGCAGACCGGCTCTCCGGCGCCGGCGAGCATGTTGACGATGCGCACTCGATGCCTGTCGGCGAGCGCCTTGAAGAGCCGTTCGAGCTCCGCGGCCTCACCGACCGACATCGTCGGCTGGGCCAGCGGACGGCAACTCTCGAGCAACGCGGACTCGGGCACCAATCCAGCCTATCGACTGATCGAAAATATTGGATCCGTGGTTCGCATACGTGGCGCGACCGCTGTCACGTCGAGCGGCGACACGTGCGACGCGCCTAGCAGCACCCTGCCGTCGCCGCGGGCTGGGTCACCGGAAGGCCCTTCCTCTCCGGCTCGCTCGTCTTCACGGCCTTTACGATCGCGCCGTGCATGCCGTCGGCGACCTCGTGCGTGAACTGGACCGAGATCTGCTCGAACCCGGCCGCCTCGAGGCCCGCCTCGCACTCTCCTTGCGACAGTGCGCCGGCGATGCAGCCGACGAAGCTCCCGCGCTCGGCGCGCTGGTCCTGCGACAGGCGGTCCTCGGCGACGATGTCGCTGACGCCGACTCGCCCACCCGGCTTGAGGACGCGCGCGATCTCCGTCAGCACTGCCGGCTTGTCGGTCGAGAGGTTGATGACGCAGTTCGAGATCACGACGTCGACCGAGCTCGCGGGGAGGGGGATGCGCTCGATGATCCCCTTCAGGAAGTGCACGTTCGTCACGCCGGCGTCCTGCGCGTTCTGCCGGGCGAGCGCGAGCATCTCGTCGGTCATGTCGAGCCCGTACGCGGTGCCGGTCGGGCCGACCCGCTTCGCGGACAGGATCACGTCGATGCCGCCGCCGGACCCGAGGTCGAGGACCGTCTCTCCCTCGCGCAGGTCCGCGACCGCCGTCGGATTGCCGCAGCCGAGGGATGCGAGCACGGCCGCATCCGGGAGCTCGGCGCGCTGCTCGGCGTCGTAGAGCGCTTCGGCGAACGCCGACTCGGTCGCGTCGTCCGCGCAGCAGCCGCCGGAGCCGCAACCACAGCCGCCGTCGGCGGCGTCCTGCCCCGTTACCGCCCGGGCCGACTCGGCATAGCGACGACGCACCTCTTCCCTCAGCTCGTCAGCGGTCGTGGCCATCAGCAGCACACTCCTTTCAGGTCGGCGACCGTCGCCAGCTTGTCGACGGCGTCTCGTCTCAACGAGAAATAGGCCCATCTCCCGCGCTGCTCACGCTCGAGGAGGCCCGACTCGACGAGCTTCCTCAGGTGGTGCGAGACCGTCGGCTGGGCGAGGCCGAGCGGCTCGTAGAGCTCGCAGGCGCAGACGGGCCCGCGATTCGTCGCGATCAGATTCACGATCCGCACCCGTGCCGGGTCGCCGAGTGCCTTGAACAGCTCCGCCGTCGCGTCGGCCTCGTCGTCGTCCAGCGCCGGCGCGCCGAGCGGCGCACAGCATGCGATCGTGGTCTCGACTGCCGTCATCTGGCCATCTTCTCGCTCATATCGATGTTACTCGATATTATCGAAGTTCATCGATTTGTCAACGGCCGCCGACGAGTGCCCCGTGAGCGCCGCTAGCCGGGGGATTCCCAGCCGTCGTACTCGCCTGCATATGCGGCCGCGATCCGCTCGAACCAGGAGCGGAAGACGGAGATTGTCGTCTCGTCGACCACGCGTGCCCCTTGCGCGCGGAGCGACCACGGGTCGTCGCTCGCGGCCGGGGCCGTCACCGTCACCTCGTAGCCGCCGGCCTCGATCTCGACGGCCGCCGCGCGGGCATCGGCCTCGCTCCCGAAGTCGAGGAAGTGCGCGATCGGGCGCGGCCGCGTGAGGTCCGCGCCGACGGAGCGCAGGCGCCGGACGAGCAGGAGGTCGAGCTCGGGAGCCGGAGGCCGCTTCTGCCGAAATCGGTCGAGAAGGCTCACCGGCCTGTCAGCGCCTTCCACGCGCGCGCGTACCCGACCTCGAGCGGGTCGGCATCGCCGCCGAGGTCCGCGTACGCCTTCTCGGCGTTCAGGCGGTGCAGCTCGTCGTCGCCGTCTGCCCGGCGGAGGGAGATCGCGGCCGCGGCGGCCACCGTCTCCTCGAGGGAGCGCCCGGCGGCGACGGACGCGGCGACGGTCTCCCTCAGCGCGGCCAGGTACCCGCGGTCCTCGTCGAGGCGGCGGCGGATGTCGCCTCGATCTTCGGTGGGCGTCCCGTGGCCGGGGACGAGATGGCGTAGCTGGAGCGACGCGATCCGCTCGAGCGTCCGCTCGTAGCTCTCGAGGTCGTCGATGACCGAGGGGAGCTCGACGTCGCTCAAGACGTCGGCCGCCCACAGCGTCGCGCTCGCGGCCTCGTAGACGGTGAGCATGCTCCGCGAGTGACCTGGCCCGTGGGTGAGGAGGAGCTCGAGCTCGCCGAGCTCGAGCGTCGTCTCGTCGTCGAAGGTCACGTCCGGGAGCGGGGGCTCGAACGCCGTCTCGCGCGTGATCCCGGCGTGGGCCTCCAGCCCCGCGAGCGCGGCGCGGATGCCGTCGCGGTCGAGACCGGCGGCGTACGAGGAGTGCGCGACGATCGGCGTCGCCGGAAGGTGCTCCGGTCCGAGCACGTGGTCCCAGTCCGCGTGGGTGAGGACGACGAAGCAGAGCCGTGCGCCGCCGACCTCGGCCGCGAGCCCGGCGATCTCGTCGGGCGTGATCCCCGGATCGACGAGGCAGGCCCCGCCGCCGGAGACGAACGCGCCAGCGTTGTAGTGCAGGTACGCACTCGGTCGCGTCAAGAGCGCCACGGTTCAGGCTCTCGCGAGCGCCTGCTCGAGATCTGCCCACAGCGCCTCGACCTCCTCGAGCCCGACGGAGAGCCGGAGGAGCCCGGGCGGGACGCGGTCGCCCTCCCAGCGGGAGCGCGACTCGATCCGCGAGGCGACTCCGCCGAGGCTCGTCGAGTTCGCGATCAGCCCTGTCCCGGTCTCGACGCGCTGCGCCGCCTCCGCGTCGGCGACATCGAACGAGAGGAGCGCCGCGAAGCCCGGATAGCGGACCGTCGCGACCGCAGGGTGGGAACGCAGGCGCCCCGCGAGTTCGCGCGCGCTCTCGGTCTGCCGGGCGAGCCGCACCTCCAGCGTCTGCAGGCCGCGCAGGAGGAGCCAGGCCGTGTCCGCGGACGGTGTGGGGCCCGTTCGCGTCCGGAACTCGCGCAGGCGCGCGGCCGTCGCCGCATCGCGGCAGACGACCACGCCGGCGAGCACGTCGTCGTGGCCACCGAGGTACTTGGTCGCCGAGTGGAGCGCGAGGTCGCAGCCTCGCTCGAGCGGCCTGATGTTCAGTGGCGTGGCCGCCGTCGAGTCGCAGAGGACGGGCGCTGCGTGGGCCGCGGCGGCCTCGAAGTCCGGCATCGTGAGGAACGGGTTCGTTGGCGCCTCCAGCCAGACGAGATCCGCGTGCTCGGGCGGAGCGCCGGTCTGGTCGAACTCGACGTGCTCGAGGCCCCAGCGGCCGAGCTCGTCGAACAGGACGCCGGTCCCGTAGTACGCGCCCCCCGCGAGCGCGACGACCTTGCCCGGCTCGAGCACCGCGAGGACGACCGCCGCGCAGGCTGCGGTGCCCGACGCGAAGAGCACCGCCACGCCGCCGTCGAGCTCGCCGAGCTCGCGCTCCGCCTCCGCGACGGTCGGGCTCCCGTAGCGCGAGTAGACGAACGCGCCCGGCTCTCCCGCCTCGTACGGCCAGGTCGTCGAGCGGTCGAGCGGGGTCGAGCCTCCCATGCGCCGACTCTAGACGGTGAGCCGCCGGCGGCATGTGATGGACACCGAGCCTGCTCCCCGCGCGTATCAGGTGCAGTGACGCGTGCGCTGCTCCTGATCGCGGCGGTCGGGGTGCTGACCACGAGTGCGTCCGGCGCGGGTGGCTGGCAACGAGGGGCGCCCATGCAGTCGCCGCGCAGCGAGGTCGCGGCGACGCCGTACCGCGGTGGGATCGCGGTCGTCGGCGGCTTCTCGCCCGGCCGGGTCTCGAACAGGGTCGAGCTCTATCTGCCCGCGCGCAATCGCTGGCGTCGACTGCCCGATCTCCCGATCGCGGCGCACCACGCGGTCGCCGCTGCGGCCGGAGGCAAGCTCTACGTGGTCGGCGGGTACGGCTCGCCGCGCCTCTGGATGCGTGCGGCGCTCGTCTACGACGGGAAGCGCTGGCGCAGGCTGGCGCCGATGCCGGCGCCACGCGGGGCTGCGGCCGGCGCGATCCTGGAGGGAAAGTTGTATGTCGTCGGGGGCGTGACGCCCGCCGGGCTCGCAGAGACGGCTCTCGTCCTCGACCTCGAGACCGGCCGCTGGTCGAGCATCCCCGGCCCGACACCACGCGAGCACCTCGCCGCAGCCGTCGCCGGCGGGCGCCTCTACGCGCTGGCCGGTCGGCTCGGAGGGGTCGATGCGAACCTGGACACCTTCGAGGCGTACTCGCCGGACGAAGGACGCTGGTCCGCGCTCCCGCCCGTCCCCGAGGCGCGGAGCGGGACCGGGCTCGCACACGTGGGTGGCCTGCTCGTCTCGGTCGGAGGAGAGGGGCCCGATCTCTCCACGATCGGATCGGTGTTCGCGTACGAGCTCGCCGGCGGCGCGTGGAAGCGGCTCCCGGACCTCCCGACGGCGCGGCACGGGATGGCGGTCGCGGGGGTCCGTGGGAAGGTGTACGCGATCGGTGGCAGCCCGATCGCGGACCTCGGCTTCTCGGGCGCGAACGAGTTCCTCGATCCCAGCGGGTAGCGGCCGCCCGGGCCGCGTCTCACCCGGCGTGGATAGGCTCCGCCGCGGTGGCCGAGACGCACGACACGACCGAGGCGAAGCTCCGCTGGCTCGAGGAGCTCCGCGAGGAGTCGCTGCAGGCGGCAGGGGCGAAGAGCGTTGCGCGCCAGCGCGAGCGCGGCAAGCTGCTCGCGCGCGAGCGCATCGAGAAGCTGCTCGATGCGGGATCGTTCGTCGAGCTGGACCGGTACGTGCGGCACCGGGAGGTCGAGTTCGGGATGCGGGACAAGCGGCCGTGGGGCGACGCCGTCGTGACCGGGTACGGGACGATCTTCGGACGCAAGGTCTTCGTCTTCTCCCAGGACTTCACGATCTTCGGCGGCTCCCTCTCCGAGGTGTTCGCGGAGAAGATCTGCAAAGTCATGGACATGGCCGTCAAGTACGGCTGTCCGGTCATCGGGATCAACGACTCGGGCGGCGCGCGGATCCAGGAGGGCGTGGTCTCGCTCGCGGGCTACGCGGAGATCTTCTGGCGGAACGTCCAGGCCTCGGGGGTCGTGCCCCAGGTCTCGCTCGTCATGGGCCCTTGCGCAGGGGGAGCCGTCTACTCCCCGGCGATGACCGACTTCGTCCTCATGGTCGAGAAGACGTCGTACATGTTCATCACCGGGCCCGACGTCGTGAAGACGGTGACCGGCGAGGACGTGAGCTTCGAGGAGCTGGGAGGCGCCGCAACCCACGCGACCAGGTCCGGGGTCGCGCACTTCACGGCGCAGGACGAGGAGACGTGCCTGGAGGACGCCCGCTACCTTCTCTCGTTCCTGCCGCAGAACAACCTCGACCCGCCGCCGTACGCGCCGCCGTCCGACCCCGTCGACCGTGAGGACGCGTCGCTCGACTCGATCGTCCCCGACAGTCCGAACAAGCCGTACGACATGAGGCAGGTGATCGAGCGGGTCTTCGACGACGGCGAGTTCCTGGAGGTGCAGCCGTACTGGGCGGAGAACATCGTCTGCGGCTTCGCGCGTCTCGGGGGCCACTCGGTCGGCGTCGTCGGCAACCAGCCGGGCGCGCTCGCCGGCGTCCTCGACATCGACGCCTCCGTCAAGGCAGCGCGGTTCGTTCGCACCTGCGACGCGTTCTCGATCCCGCTCGTGACGTTCGTGGACGTCCCCGGGTTCCTGCCCGGGACGGCACAGGAGTGGGGCGGGATCATCCGGCATGGCGCGAAGCTCCTGTACGCGTACTCGGAGGCGACGGTGCCGAAGCTCACGGTGATCACGCGGAAGGCGTACGGCGGCGCCTACGACGTCATGTCCTCGAAGCACATCCGGGCCGACTTCAACGTCGCGTGGCCGACGGCCGAGGTGGCGGTGATGGGGCCCGAGGGCGCCGTGAACATCGTCTTCCGCCACGAGCTCGAGCAGGCCGACGACGCAGCCGCGCGTCGCGAGGAGCTGATCGCCGACTACAAGGAGCGCTTCGCGAACCCGTACACGGCGGCCGAGCGCGGGTACGTCGACGACGTCATCGAGCCGCGCCGCACGCGCTCCGTCCTCTTCTCCGCGCTCGAGACCGCGCTCACGAAGCGCGTGCCGAAGCCGAAGCGCAAGCACGGGAACATCCCGCTCTGACGCCCATGCCGGACATCGCCACGCCACCCCGCAGTGCCGTCCCGCTCGACCGCACCTGGGACGCGGCGAGCGTCTTCCCGACGGTCGAGGACTGGGAGGCGGAGGCGGATGCCCTCGCCGAGGACCTCTCGGAGCTCGAGGCGTTCGCGGGGCGGCTCGCGGAGGGGCCGTCCGCGACCCTCGAGGCGCTCGAAGCTCGCGACGAGCTGATCCGGCGCCTCGGGCGCGTCCTCGCGTACTGCGGTATGGACTACTCGGTCGAAACGACCGACCAGGAAGCCGTCGCCCGGTTGGGCCGCGGGCAGGCGCTGCTCGGACGGGTGGCGGCCGCGATCTCCTTCCTCGAGCCCGAGCTGCTCGCGCTCGGGCGCGACCGGCTGCTCGAGTGGTCGGGCGCCGACGCCGGCTTCGACCCGTACGCGCACTACCTCGAGGATCTCTTCCGGCGCGGGGAGCACGTCCGCTCGTCCGAGGTCGAGGAGCTGCTCGGCCTGCTCGCCGACGCGCAGTCGGGACCGGCGCTCGTCTACAGCGGCCTCACGGACAGCGACCTCGGCTTCGCCGTCGCGAGCGGAGTCTCCGGTGACACCGTCGAGGTCACGCAGGGCTCCATCCACGCCCTGCTCGGGAGTCCCGACCGAGCTCTGCGCCGCAGCGCCTGGGAGGGCTACGCCGACGGCTATCGGAGCGTTCGCAACACGCTCGCCGCGAACTACGCGACGGCGATCAAGCACGACGTCTTCTCGGGGCGAGCCCGCCGTCACGAATCGAGTCGCGCCGCCTCGCTCCACCGCTCCAACATCCCCCTCGAGGTGTTCGACAGCCTGCTCGAGACGTTCGAGCGGCACCTGCCGACCTGGCACCGGTACTGGCAGGTCCGCGCAGCCCTGCTCGGCGTCGACTCGCTCCAGCCGTACGACCTCTGGGCGCCGCTCGCCGCGGATCCGCCGGAGCTCACCTACGAGCAGTGCGTCGAGTGGATCTGCGAGTCGCTGGCGCCGCTCGGGGACGAGTACGTGACCACGGTCCGCCGTGGGTGCCTGGAGGAGCGGTGGGTCGACGTCTATCCGAACCAGGGCAAGACGGGCGGCGCGTTCTCCTCCGGCGCGCCGGGCACGCACCCCTTCATCCTCATGAGCTTCGACGGCACGGCGACGAGCCTCGGCACCCTCGCCCACGAGCTGGGACACTCGATGCACTCCTACCTCACCTGGGAGACGCAGCCCGTGGTCTCGAGCCGGTACTCGATGTTCGTGGCCGAGGTGGCGTCGAACTTCCACCAGGTGCTGCTGCGCGCGCATCTCTTCGAGGTGATCACCGATCGCGACCTCCAGCTCGCCGTGCTCGACGAGGCGATGGCGAACTTCCACCGCTACTTCTTCGTCATGCCGACGCTCGCACGCTTCGAGCGCGAGATGCACGAGCGCGTCGAACGGGGCGAGGGGCTCACGGCCGACCTGCTCGACGAGCGGATGGCGGATCTCTTCGCCGAGGCGTACGGGCCGGACTTCTCGGTCGACCGCGAGCGGGTCGGGATCACCTGGGCGCAGTTCTCGCACCTGTACGCGCCGTTCTACGTGTACCAGTACGCCACGGGCATCTCCGGCGCCCACGCGCTCGCGCGCGGCGTCCTCGCCGGCGAGCCCGGTGCGGCGGAGCGCTATCTCGACTTCCTGCGCGCCGGCGGGTCCGCCTACCCGCTCGACATCCTGCGCCACGCAGGTGTCGACCTCACGTCGAGCGAGCCGGTCGAGGAGACGTTCGCGGTCCTCGGCTCGCTCGTCGACAGGCTCGAGCAGCTCGCCTGACTCGCTAGCCGCCCGCGAGACCGCGAAGGCGGATCGCCCGCTCGCCGTCCTCGTGGAACTCGGGATCTGCCTCCTGCAGGAGCGGCAGCGCGAGCCGAGCCTGCTCCGCGGCCTCTCTCGTTCGGTCGAGAGCCGCATACTCGAGCGCGAGCTCCTCGTGGTACCAGCCGTCGGGGCTGCCTTCGCCCTCGGCCCACGCCACGGCCTGCTCGAGGAGCGGCACAGCCTTCTCCGACCAGCCGAGGGCCCGGAGCGCCTTGCCGACCGCGTAGCGGGCGAGCGCGATCGGCTCCGGGTTCTCGGGCTCTGCCTCCCGCGCCACGAGCGCTCGCCGGAAGGCGCCGAGCGCCTCGGCGTGCTCGCCTGCTTCGTAGTGCTCCCAGCCGAGGTTGTTGAGCAGCGGGCCGAGCCAGTACGTCGCGTCGTCGTCCGACTCGGCGAGCGCGATCCCACGCTCGGTCCAGGCGGCGTAGACCTCTCGTCCCGGCGCCGCGAGCGCCGCCATGTGCGCGGCATCGCCCGCGAGGAAGCCCTCGTCGGCCGCGAGCGCGCGCTCGAACGCCGACTCGAACAGCGGGAGGGCACGCTCGGGATCGCCGCTCGAGCGATACAGACGGCCCCGTTCGAGCTCGATTCGCACCTTCGCGACGGCACCGTCGCCGGCCTCGGACTCCGCCTCTTGGACGAGCCGCTCCCCGGCCTCGAAGTTCCCTCGCAGGCCCTCGACACGGGCGAGCTGCGTCAGGATCTCGGCCCGGCCCTCCGGCGACGGCTCCTCCGCGAGCGCGGCGCGAAAGCGCCGCTCCGACGCGTCGAGGTCGGCGAAGTCCCAGAGGGGGCGGAGGCGATCGGGCACGGCGGCACTCTACGGCGCGCCGAGCGACAGTCGCGTGTGCGTGCGCCAGCGCGCGAGGTCCGGCTCGACCTCCTCGAGGAGCACCACCTCGTTCGCCTCCGCGGCGATCGGCAGCCACTGCCGGACGTCCCGCTCGGCCCTGCCCAGGACCGCCGGTTCGCCCTCCGCCGCCGTCAGGTGTGGGACGACCGAGTCGAACACGCCCTCGTACGGCAGGAACTCCGGGTACGCGGCCACGACGGCCTCCGTCAGCGAGACGAATGGCTCGGGCGGCTCGGGGGCAAGATAGAGCACGGCGGGAAAGTGCCGGCACTCACGGAGCTCGAAGCGGAACGAGGGGAAGCCGGCGAAGAGGGCCTGCAGGCCGCGGAGGAGCTCGTCGTCGACCCCGGCCGCCGGCGCGAACGGGAAGAGGATCGTGACGTGCGCCGGAACGCCGTTCGAGGGCTTCGCGGGCGACGTCCGCTCGCGCCAGCCGTCCACCGCAGGCGCCGCCTCGGGAACCTCGACGACGAGCGCGGTCCTGAGTTCGCTCGTCAGGGCTCCACTACGTCGTCGCAGGCGTCGCACGGGAGCGCGTTTCGGAGGGCTTGACACGCATCCCACGATCGTATAACTCATAGGCGATGCCTAGGCAAAGATACTCGGCGGCCGAAGCAGCCCGCGCGCTCGGCATCTCGCTCGACACCCTGCGGCGCTGGGACCGGGCGGGCAAGATCCGGGTCGAGCGGGACGCCTCGAACCGACGGGTCGTGCCCGCGTCCGAGGTCGAGCGACTCAGGGGGCAAGAGGGCTCCGACCACCTGTCCGCCCGCAACCGCCTGCGCGGCGTCGTGCGGTCCGTCACCGTGGAGGGGCTGCTCGCGCAGGTCGAGATCGACGTGAGCGAGCCCGCGCACGTCGTCGCGATCATCACGCGCGACTCGGCGGAGCAGCTCGGGCTCAAGGCGGGTGCGAGCGCCACGGCTGTGGTCAAGGCGACGTCGGTCATGGTGGAGCGATGAGGCGGGCGGTGCTCGTCTCCGCTCTCGCGCTCGTCGTCGCGCTTGCTGCCGGCGCAGCTCGAGGAGCACCCGAGGCGTCGGACGCCGACCGCCCGATCGTCCTCGCCGCGGCGTCCCTCACCGAGGTGCTGCCGAAGATCGTCCCCGACGGCCGCTACTCGTTCGGCAGCTCCAACGCGCTGGCCGAGCAGATCCGCCGCGGGGCGCCGTTCGACGTCTACCTGTCGGCCAGCCCGATCTACTCGCAGGCCCTCCACCGCGAGGGGCTCCTTCGCAAGCCGGTCGCGTTCGCGACGAACTCGCTCGTCGTGATCGTCCCGCGGTCGAACCCGGCGAAGATCAGGCGCATCGGCGACCTGGCGAAGCGGCGGAAGCTCCGTCTCGTGGTCGCCGGCCCGAAGGTGCCGGTCGGCCTCTACACGAGGGAAGTCCTGAAGCGCCTCGGGCTGCTCAGGGTCTTGAAGAAGACCGTGAGCCTCGAGCCCGACGTCAAGGGCGTCGTGGGCAAGGTCGCGCTCGGCCAGGCCGACGCGGGCCTCGTCTACAGGACCGACGTCAAGCCCGTCTCGTCCCGCGTGCGCGCCATCGCGATCCCGGCCAGGGCGCAGCCCACCGTGAGCTACGAGCTCGCGATCGCCTCGCGCCCGGCGGACGTCGAGGCCGCCCAGGAGTTCGTCATCGCCGTTCTCGGGCCCGATGGTCGTCGCGCGCTGCGGGCCGCGCTGTTCGGGATCCCATGAGGCCTTCGCCCTTCGGGATCGCGCTCTGGGTGGCGGCCTCCGTCGCTCTCGCGTTCCTCCTGCTCCCGATCGTCGCGATCTTCTCCGAGCTCACGGTGAGCGAGCTGCGCGCGGGGCTGACGAGCGAGGTCGCGCTCGACGCGCTGCGGGTCACCCTCGAGACGAACCTCGTCGCGATGGCGCTCATCCTCGTCTTCGGGACACCGACCGCGTACCTCCTCGCCTCGAGGAGCTTCCGCGGGCGGACGATGCTCGTGACGCTCGTCGAGCTCCCGCTCGTCCTGCCGCCGGCGGTCGCCGGCATCGGCCTCCTCGCGGCGTTCGGGAGGCTGGGCCTGCTCGGCGGGACGATGGAGTCGCTCGGCATCGACATCGCGTTCACGAAGACCGCGGTCGTGCTCGCCGTCACCTTCGTCGCGAGCCCGTTCTACGTCCGCACCGCCATCGCCGCGTTCGAGGCCGTCGACGAGGACCTCGTCGCGGCCTCCCGGACGCTCGGGGCCGGTCCCGCGCGGACGTTCTTCCGCGTCGCGCTCCCTCTTGCGGCCGGCGGGCTGGGCGCGGGCGCGGCCCTCGCGTTCGCGCGCGGTCTGGGCGAGTTCGGCGCGACGATCATGTTCGCGGGCTCGCTCCAGGGAGTGACGCAGACGCTCTCG
The DNA here is from genome assembly GCA_050698135.1 of Gaiellaceae bacterium. GTDB lineage: Bacteria > Actinomycetota > Thermoleophilia > Gaiellales > Gaiellaceae > GMQP-bins7. The sequence goes on along the minus strand of JBOHBB010000227.1, from coordinate 533 downwards.
CTCGCGATCTACCAGGAGTTCGACGTCGACTTCGACACCGCGCTCGCGATCGGCGCGCTCCTCGTCGTCGGCAGCGCGCTCGTCCTCTTCGCCGCCAAGGTGATCCCCGCGTGGAGACGCTCCACGTCGACCTCGACCACGGCCTTCGTTCCTTCCGCCTCGCGCTAGCGCTCGACGTCGCGGCCGAGACGGTCGCGCTCGTCGGGCCATCCGGCGCGGGAAAGACGAGCGTCCTCAGGGTGATCGCCGGCCTGCTCCGGCCGGAGCATGGCCGGGTGGCGCTGGGAGGCGACACGTGGCTCGACACGGTGTCCGGTGTCGACCTCCCGCCGGAAAGGCGCCGCGTCGGGCTCGTGTTCCAGGAGTACGCGCTGTTTCCGCACATGACCGTGCGGGCGAACGTCGGCTTCGGCGGTCGCGAGCGCGTCGATGAGCTGCTCGAGCGGTTCGGGATCGCCGCGCTCGCCCGCGCCCGCCCGGCGACGATCTCGGGCGGCGAGCGCCAGCGCGTGGCGCTCGCCCGTGCCCTCGCC
>JBOHBB010000226.1:0-7366 GCA_050698135.1 Gaiellaceae bacterium | reverse complement strand
GGCGTCGAAGCCGCGGGCGGCGAGGATGCTCGCGGCGATCGCCGCGCGCGGCCCCGACTCGCAGATCGTCACGAGCGGCCGGTCGCGGGGCAGGTCGGCCTCCCCGAGCGCGAGCAGGCGGTAGGGGATGTTGCGGCTCCCCGCGATGTATCCCGAGTCCCGCTCGTCCTTCTCGCGCACGTCCACGAGCTCCGCGCCCTCGGCGAGCAGCCCGTCCAGCTCGTCGACCTCGACTACGGGCAGCGTGTCCGGGCCTCCGCCGAGGACGTACCCCTCGAGGTCGAGGAAGCCGACCGAGCGGAGCCCGCGCACCGCGATCTCGGCCTCGTGCTCATCCGACGCCGCGACGACGAGCGGCCGCTCGGCTTCGAGCACGAAGGCGGCCTTGGTCGAGAAGCGCGACCCGGATACGGGAACGCTCAGCGCCCCCGGCAGATGGCCGGCCGCGAAGTCGGCGAACGGCCGCACGTCGAGCACCTGAGCGCCGTCGGGCGGAACGGCGAGCTCGGGCGGCTCCGGGCGGGCGCCGACGAACGGACCGCGGTTGAGCTCGACGATCAGCTCCATGTTCGGCGGCCGCGGAGTCGAGATCGCGGCCGACTCGGCGACGAAGAGGGCGACGTCGTCGAACGCGAGCGCCGGGTTGAAGCGGCGTTCGAACCCGACGGTCGTCGACGCCTTCGAGCTCATGGCCTTCCCGCACAGCGACCCCGCGACGTGGCCGGGATACACCTCGACGCCGTCGCCGAGCTCGACGAGACGGCGAAGGGAGTGGAAGAGCCCCTCCGCGCCCTCGCGTGCCTCGACCGCGAGATCGGGGCGGGCGGCGTCACCCACGAACAGCGAGTCGCCCGTGAGCACGAGCCAGGGCTCGTCCCCGCGCGAGCGGTCGATCACCGCGACGCAGCAGTGCTCGGGCCGATGGCCCGGCGTGTGGAGGCAGCGGAGGACGACGTCGCCGAGCTCGATCTCGGCGCCGTCCTTGAGCACGTCGTGCTGGTACTCGGCCTGGGCGAGGGAGTGGACGCTGACGGGCAGGTCGTGCTCGAGGGCGAGCCGGCCGTGGCCGGACACGTGGTCCGCATGCGTGTGCGTCTCTACGACCCGCACGAGCCGGACGTCACGCCGGTCAGCCTCTTCGAGGTACTGCTCAATCGCGAATGCCGGGTCGACGACGACCGCGACGCCGGCGTTCTCGTCGCCGACGAGGTAGGACGCGCACCCGAGGGCGTCGTCGACGAACTGCGTGAAGATCACGACCCGCGACCGTACCAGCCGGTCCCGCTATTTCTCTTGAAGTGGGGGCGAGCGCCGACGCCAGACGAGGACGACGAGGCCGACGGTGACGACGAGCCCGACGAGCGACACGAGCAGCACCGTGCCGACGCCTGCCGACTCCTCATCGCCCGGGAGCACCGTGAGCGGGACCGGCCAGCGCACGCGCTCCCCGTCCGGGTACAGCTGGCGAACCTCGACCCGGACGTCGCCGGGAACGTTCGCTGCTCGGACGTCGACGGAGAAGCTCGCGACCGCGCCCGGCGCGACACAGCAGCCCGACCAGCTCGCGGTCGAGCCGCGCACGGTGCCGGGCCAGCCGACGTCCGAGGCGCCCCCGGCCATGATCTCGAGCTCCGGCGGCACCGTCACCGAGAACCCGGTCTGGGGCGTCTGACGCTCGTTCGGGGCGACGAACGTCACGGTCCCGCGCTCGCCGGCGGTGACGAAGGTCGGCACGACGGTGGGATGCGCGCGGACCGCCCCCGCCCAGGCGAGCAGGGCGAGAGTCGCGCAGAGAACGGCAGCGGGGCGCACGCGCCAATCTTGCCCGTGCCGCCCGATCCGTAAGGGCTGCGCGCTACCTCGGTCCGTCCATGGGCTGCGAGCTCGGCACCGTGTCTCGGTGAACCACCCCCGAGTAGAGCGAGGCGAAGTCGAAGGTGGGCGTGATTCGAGGGTTGCAGCCGTAGTACTCGTGGATCGGGACAAACCATGCGGGCTCGACGGCGCAGCGACGGGGCGCGTCGACGAGCGCCTTGTCGCTGCGGGTCGGTGAGGACGTTCCCGGAAGCGCGAGCCAGAGGATGACCGCGAGCGCTGCGGCGCATGTCGCTGCGGTGATGGGCGCGAGCCACTTCATCGCTGCTCCTTTCGTGGAAGAACGGTGCGATGAAGCTTCTGGGGCTGCGGGCGACACCGCGATACGCCGATCGGCATATCCGGGACGCGATACGCCGATCGGCGTATTCAGGCCGCGACGCGTTGTGTCTCGTACACGCGGGTCGTATCGTTGATCACGAATGGAGGGGCTGCAGGAACGAGAACTTCGAACGCTCGTTGCGTTTGCCCACGACGCCGCTCGCATCGCCCGTTTCGAGCCGCGACGACTGGAGCGGTGGTTGGTCGAACATGTCGGGGCACTCATTCCGGCCGACACAGTCCACGTCGCGATCCGTAGATGGCCGGTCCAGCCCGACGTTCTCCACGTCGTCGGCACCGAGCCGCGATTTGCGGCGTTCCGCAACAGCTCCGAAGGGCGAGCCGAGTGGGCGAGGCTCGTCGACCAGCATCCGCTCGCCATCGAGCGCATGCGGCACCCCACCGAGACCCGCCCGCTTCGGCTATCCGACTTCGTGACCCTGCGACAACTCCACGCGCTCGAGGTCTACGACACCATCCTGCGACCTTTCGACCTCAACTACTGCATCACTGCGCGCTTCTTCGGAGCGAGCCGAGTCTACGATCTCGCGTGCGCACGCGACAGCGTCGACTTCGAACACCGAGATCTCCTGCTGCTCGATGTCCTGGCGACCGTACTCGGGATGGCCGTCCGGGTGCCGCCACCACTTGTTCCACGGCAGCTCGAGAGTCTCGGCATAACCGAGCGGGAGGCGCAGATCCTCGATTGTGTCGCGCGAGGGAGCTCCAATGCCGAAATCGCTGGCGAGCTGAGCCTTGCTCCCGGCACGGTGAAGAAACACCTGGACAACATCTTCGAGAAGCTCGGGGTCCACAATCGCGTCGGAGCGGCGCGTATCTGGATCGCTGCGTCGTCGACCGAAGTTGTCTCGCTCTCGCGCTTGCGTGTGAACGCTGAGTCCGCCTAGTTCCGCGGCCTCGAGAAAACGGAAGGACTCGGCCGATCCGATCGCGGCCAACCGCGCACCGTCCGCCTGCGGAGGCGCCGGTCGTGGGGCTACAGGCCGAGGTGACGCGCGATGACCATGCGCTGGACCTCGTTCGTGCCCTCGCCGATCTCGAGGATCTTCTGGTCGCGGTAGAGGCGCGAGATCGCCGCCTCCTCCATGTACCCGAACCCGCCGTGGATCTGCAGCGCGGCTCCGGCGACGCGGGCGGAGAGCTCGCCCGTGTACAGCTTGGCCATCGCCGCGGCGAGCGCGAACGGGCGGCCCTGGTCCTTGAGCCAGGCCGCCCGGTACACGAGGGCGCGGCCGGCCTCGATCTCGGTCGCCATGTCCGCCAGCCTGAACTGCACGGCCTGGAAGCGGGAGATCGGCTTGCCGAACTGCTCGCGCTCCTGCGCGTATGCGAACGCGAGGTCGTAGGCGCCCTGCGCGAGCCCGACGCCCATCGCGGCGACCGAGATCCGGCCTCCGTCGAGGATCTCGAGGAACTGGCGGAAGCCGGCGCCGCGCTCGCCCAGGAGGTTTCCCTCGGGCACCGAGCAGTCCTCGAAGGACAGCTCGCGCGTGTCCGATGCGCGCCAGCCGAGCTTCTTCATCGGCGCGGAGATGACGTACCCGGGCGTTCCGTTCTCGACGACGAGGTTCGAGACCTCGTCGTCGCCCGTCCGGGCCGTGATCGTCACACCCCACGTGATGTCCGTGCCGGCGTTCGTGATGAAGAGCTTCGAGCCGTTCACGACCCAGGAGCCGTCGCGCAGCTCGGCAGTCGTCCGGGTCGCTCCCGCGTCGGACCCCGCGCCCGGCTCGGTGAGCCCGAAGGCGGCGAGTCCGCGCCCCGACGCGAGATCGGGGAGCCAGCGCTGCTTCTGCTCCTCGGTTCCGTAGTGAAGGATCGGCATCGTCCCGAGTGACGTGTGGGCCGCAACCGTGATCGCGACGGAGGAGTCGACCCGCGTGAGCTCCTCGATCGCGATCGCATACGCCACCGTGTCGCCCCCGGCGCCGCCGTACTCCTCCGGGATCGGGAGGCCCATCAGCCCGAGCTCGGCGAGCTCGGCGACGAGCTCGTACGGGAAGCGGGCCTCGAGGTCGAGCTCGGCGGCCACCGCCGCCACGCGGTCGCGCGCGAACCCTCTCACGGTGTCCCGGATCAGCTCCTGCTCGTCCGTCAGGTCGAAGTCCACGCGCGCGATCGTATCCGCGCGATAGGCTCCCGGCCGTTCGTCAATCGAGAAGGGAGAGGTCGAGGGCATGGGCAGCGTTCAGGAGTTCTTCGAGGGCCTCGCGGCCCGGGTGAGCCCGGATCGGATCGAGGGCATGAACAACACCTACGTCTTCGACATCGAGGGCGCCGGCACGTGGACCGTCGCCATCGCGGACGGCGCGATCGAGGTCACCGAGGGGGCGGGAGACGCCGACACGACGTTCTCGGCGAGCGAGGAGAGCTTCGCGAAGATCGTCGCCGGCGAGCAGAACCCGACGACCGCCTACATGACGGGCAAGCTCAAGATCTCGGGCGACATGGGCGCGGCGATGAAGCTCCAGAAGCTGTTCTGATCGCACGCTCGAAGTTCTCGTGACATGCGGCCACGCCGCCCGTTAGGCTCGCGCGCGTGATCCTGCTCGTGCGGCTGCTCGTCCTCTGGGGCATCAACACCCTCGCACTGATCGTCGTCGACTGGATGTTCTCCAGCATCGCGATCGGGCGCTGGGGATCGCTGCTCCTGGGGGCGGCGGTGCTGACGATCGGCAACACGTTCCTCAAGCCGATCCTGACCATCCTCACGCTGCCGCTCGTCATCCTCACGTTCGGCCTCTCGTACTTCGCCCTCAACGTCGGGATGCTCGCGCTCGCGGAGTGGATCGCGCCCGACTTCTCGATCGACGGGTTCTGGACGTACGTCGGAGCGACGATCGTCGTTTCGCTCGTCAACATTGTCGTCGGCTGGCTGCTCGACCGGGTCCGCGGCGAATCGCGGAGTGCATGACCTCCTACGAGCTCTGGGTCTTCCTCCACATCACCGCGGCGATCGTGTGGATCGGCGGCGCGATCGTCGCCCAGGTATTCGGAGTACTCGCCCAGCGCTCGGGCGATCCGGGCCAGTCGGCGGCGTTCGGACGGAACATGTCGGTCGTCGCGCTGTACGTGTTCCTGCCCTCGGCCCTCGTCGTCCTCGTCACCGGCGCGCTGCTCGTCGAGGACGGCAACTGGGGCTGGGACGAGCCGTTCGTGGCCCTCGGTATCGTCGGGTGGGCGGTCGTGGCGGTGACCGCGTTCGGGTACCTGACGCGCGAGATGGGCAAGGCGGGCGCGCGGATGGCCGCGGAGGGGCCGAGCCCGGCGCTCGTCGCCCGGGTGGGCAGGCTCGTGCTGCTCGCGCGCGTCCTGCTCGTCGTGCTCGTCGCGATCGTGTTCGTGATGGTCGTGAAGCCGGGCACCTGACATCGAGAGACGTAGGAGGGGCGACATGTCCTGGTCCGAGTTCCTGCTCTTCCTGCACGTCTGGGTGGCGGTGATCTGGGTCGGCGGAGGGCTGATGATGCACTTCTTCGGCATCCGGACCGTGATGTCCGGAGACCCCTCGCGCATGGCCGTGCTCGGTCAGGACATCGAGTGGATCTCAAAACGGGTGTTCATCCCGTTCTCGCTCCTCGCCTTCGCGAGCGGCGTGCTGCTCGTCGTCGACTCGGACTTCTACGGCTTCGGCGACGACTGGATCGTCATCGCCCTCGTCCTCTACGCGACGACGTTCCTCGCCGGGCTCCTGTTCATGGGCCCGGAGTCCGGCCGTGTGGGGAAGCTGACGGCGGAGGGGTCCCCGGAGGCGGGACCGCGCATGCTGCGGCTGCTCCTGCTCTCCCGTCTCGACCTCGTCCTGCTCTTCCTGATCCTCTACGACATGGCCGTCAAGCCGAGCTTCGACGATGCGAGCCCGATCCTGTGGGCGGTCGCGGGGGCCGCCGCCGCCGGCGGCCTGATCTTCTGGCGTTGCCGGGTGGCGCTGTCACAACCGCCGCCCGCGCCGGCCTCGTAGCTCCGCGCTAGCTGTCCAGCTCGACGAGGAGCGCGCCGCCGGCGACGCGATCGCCCGCCGCGACGTGCACCGACGAGACCGTCCCGCTGAAGGGCGAGTGGACGGGGATCTCCATCTTCATCGCCTCGAGGACGACGAGCGGCTTCCGGGCTTCCACCTCGTCCCCCGGCTCGACCTCGACCCGGATGACCGTCCCGGGCATCGGAGCCGTCACGGCGCTCCCTTGCTCGGCCGGGCCGTGGCGGTGCGCCCCGGCGTCGACGTCCGGAGGCGGGGCAGGAGGGGGCGAGGCGAGGTTGAGCCGCCAGGACGTGCGCCACGGCGCGGGGGCGCGGACGAGCGGCGGAGGCGCGAGCGGCGCGTGCTCGGCGAGGAACGCGGTCGTGGCCTCGCCCGCACGGACGACCGGATGCGCGACGAGCCAGCGGAGGAACGGGAGGTTCGTGGTGACACCGTCGACCTGCGTCTCCTCGAGTGCGGCGGCGAGCAGATCGAACGCGTGACCGCGGTCGCGCCCGTGGGCGACGAGCTTCGCGATCAGCGGGTCGTACGAGAGCCCGACCTCGTCGCCCTCCCCGACCCCCGCGTCCACACGGACGTCTCGCGGCAGCCGTAGATGCTCGACGCGGCCGGACTGGGGGAGGAACGTCCGCGGGTCCTCCGCGTACAGGCGGGCCTCGACGGCGTGGCCCTCGGCCTCGTGCGGTCCCGACGCGAGCGGATGACCGTCCGCGATCCGCAGCTGCTCCGCGACGAGGTCGAGCCCGGTCACGGCCTCGGTGACGGGGTGCTCGACCTGGATGCGCCCGTTCAGCTCGAGAAAGAAGAACTCGCCGTCCTCGACGACGAACTCGACCGTTCCGGCGCTCCGGTAGCCGATCGCGCGGCCGAAGGCGACAGCGGCCTCGAGGATCGCGGCGCGCAGGCTCTCCTCGAGCCCGGGGGCCGGCGCCTCCTCGAGCACCTTCTGGTGACGGCGCTGCACCGAGCAGTCGCGCTCGCCGAGGGGGACGACGTTCCCGTGCGCGTCGGCGAGGAGCTGGACCTCGACGTGGCGCGGACGCTCGAGGTAGCGCTCGCAGTAGAGCGTCCCGTCGCCGAAGGCGCCGGTCGCCTCGCGCCCGGCGGCGGCGAGTGCGTCCTCGAGCTCGGCCGCGGAGCGAACGACCCGCATTCCGCGCCCGCCGC
>JBOHBB010000225.1:0-3124 GCA_050698135.1 Gaiellaceae bacterium | reverse complement strand
CTCGTCGTACTCGGCCGCCTTCGGCCGGATCTCCTTCTCGGCGAACTCGCGCGCCAGCGCGCGGAGCTCCCGCTGCTCGGGCGTCAGCGCGAACGAGACGCCGCCGGCGACGCCGGTCTCCGTCGTGGTCATGAGCTCCGCTCCTCCGTCGATTGACTAGTCAGTCAAAGCGGAGTCTACGGGCACCCACGCCCCCGGGTCAAGCCGGGGAGGCCGTCTCGTAGGATGTGCGGCAATGGCGACGACGACGACCGACCTGCCCGCGCTCGACCCGCTCGACTACCTCGCGCTCGACGCCCTCCTCGACGACGAGGAGCGGGCGATCCGCGACACGGTGCGGCAGTTCGTCCGCGACAACGTCCTCGACGAGGTCGGGGACTGGTTCGAGCAGGGGATCTTCCCGCGCGAGCTCTTCGGCGAGCTCGCGAAGCTCGGGCTCCTCGGCATGCACCTCGAGGGCTACGGGCTACCGGGGGCAAGCTCGGTCGCGTACGGACTCACGTGCATGGAGCTCGAGGCGGGCGACGCAGGCGTCCGGAGCGCCGTCTCCGTCCAGGGGTCGCTCGCGATGTTCCCGATCTGGAAGTGGGGCTCCGAGGAGCAGAAGGAGCGCTGGCTCCCGCCGATGCACGCCGGCAAGGTCATCGGCTGCTTCGGCCTGACCGAGCCGGACGCGGGCTCGGACCCGGGCTCGATGCGGACGCATGCGCGGCGCGACGGCTCCGACTGGGTCCTGAACGGCGCGAAGATGTGGATCACGAACGGCTCGATCGCGGATCTCGCGATCGTCTGGGCCCGCACCGACGACGACGCGATCCGCGGCTTCATCGTCGAGAAGGACATGCCCGGCTTCTCGGCGCCCGAGATTCACAAGAAGCTCTCGCTGCGGGCGTCCGTCACCTCCGAGCTCGTGCTCCAGGACGTGCGCGTGCCGGACGACAACGTCCTCCCCGGCGCGACGACGCTCCGCGGGCCGCTCTCCTGCCTGAGCGAGGCACGCTTCGGGATCGTGTGGGGCGCGGTCGGCTCCGGCCGCGCGTGCTTCGAGTCGGCGCTCGAGTACGCGAAGGAGCGCATCGTCTTCGGGAAGCCGATCGCCGCCTACCAGCTCACGCAGGAGAAGCTCGCGGAGATGGCGCTCGAGTTGAACCGGGCGTCGCTCGTCGCGCTCCACCTCGGGCGCATGAAGGACCTGGGAACGCTCCGCCCCGAGCACGTGAGCCTCGGGAAGATGGGGAACGTGCGCGGTGCCCTCGAGGTCGCGCGCTCGGCGCGCACCATCCTCGGTGCGAACGGCGTCACGCTCGAGTACCCGGTCATCCGGCACGTGAACAACCTCGAGTCCGTGCTCACGTACGAGGGCACGCACGAGGTGCACACCCTCGTGGTCGGACAGGCGCTGACCGGCGTGAACGCGTTCCGCTAGCCGGCCGCGCTCCGCGCTTCCTCGACGACCCGGAACGGGCCGAGGTCGGCGAGCTCGGCCACGAGTGCCGCCTCTCGTGCCGAGGCCGCATCGAACACGAACAGGCAGGTCTCGTCCTCCGGGACCCGGATCACCCGGTCGAAGCGAACCATGACGCCCTGGCGCCGGAGCTCACCGGCGGTCGAGCGGGCGCGCCACTCGCGGGCCGTGCACTCCGATGTCGCCTCTCGGGCGAGGAACGTCTCGACGCGATAGGTCGGCATGGAATCGACGGTACGCTCGGCAGCGCCCGGAGAAACCGGGAGAACCCCCTGACTTTCGCCGGGCCGGCCGCGGCGAGCCACGGCCCGGCCCGGACGAGTCGCCTCACTTCACCGGCTGGAAGAAGTTCTTGTCGAGCCAGTGAGCGACGTCCCTGCCGATGGCGGCTCCCTGGACGTCCGCCGCTCGGAAGTGGATGCCCTGGTACACGCGCGCATCGATCGTGTCGTCGATCACGTCGGCGAACTGGTCGTAGGAGCGCGTCACGTCTGCGACGCCCGTCACCTTCCTCACCAGATCGAACGTCATCGGCGTCTTGCCGAAGAACGCGCCTGCCGTGTGCATGAACGCGCCGGTGACGCAGTTGTACCCGGAAGTGTGGTCGGGATACGGGGGGTTCTCCTCGAGGGCCGTCCAGGCGGTATCGCCGTCCGTCTTCGGGTTCCCGTCGTCGTCCCCGGTCCGGATCGCGGTGATCGGACGCCAGAAGCTCCAGAACGCCTTGTCGTCCCAGCAGTTGATCAGCGCATCCGCCCCGGCCATGTTCAGCATCCCGAAGAGGCGAGCCTGCTCGGCGAGCGTGAGCCCGACGTCGTCGGAGATCCCGCGGAACGTGCGGTTGTACCACTCCGGCGTGTGGGTGGTGTTCGTGAAGAAGCGCGCCACCGCTTCCTGGTCGGGCGAGCGCAGGCTCCCGGCAGCCCCGAGGCTCTTGACCTCGTCGTACTCCTTCGCGTATGCGCCGCTCGTGAGCGCGTGCGGCCCCTTCGAGCGAAACTGCGACGTGCTCTCCAACACGAACGGCTCGACCCTCGCGACCCAGGCGTTCGGGTCACTCGGGCCGGAGGGCGTCGTGCAGACCGTGGAGGTGGCCGGCCGCCACTCCCCCGGGTCGTCGCCGCACGTGAACCGGACGGCCCGTAGCGGCCGTCGTTCGCCCGCTCCGCGAGCATCGCCGCCGCGGCGGCCTCCCCGGCCGCGATCCCGGAGCTCTTGGCGGCACCGTTCGGGATCGCCGCGAGCGAGTCCGCATACAGCGTGTTGAGTCGATCGACGATCCCGGCCGCCAGAGGCGGCACGACCACCATCCCGACGAGGACATGGTGGGCGGCCGTGGCGACCGCGGCGGGCATCGAGGCGGACGCGGGCGCCGACGGAAGATCGTCGAGATACGCCTCGTGACCGCCGTCGGCCATGTTGACGGCGTCGTAGACAGCCCCTTGCACCATGGCGAGATGGATGACCGCCACCGGCGGGCTCTGTCCGGCGTTCGGAACCGGTCCGTTCGGTACGTTCACGAGCGCCTCGACCGCGTACTGGTTCTAGTCGAGGACCGCGTCCTCCGGTGGCCTCGCCTGTGCTGGGGCGGCGGCGCCGACGAGGAGCACGGCAAAGAGCGTGGCGACGGCTGCGAGTGCCGCCCACGCGACCTGTGGC
>JBOHBB010000224.1:0-2838 GCA_050698135.1 Gaiellaceae bacterium | reverse complement strand
GCGCTCACTCGCCGCGTCGCTGAGCGACGAGCGCGGCCGCGACGCGGTGCTGAGGATGGTCGATCGTGCAGACGTGTTCCTGCAGAGCCTGCGGCCCGGCCTCGCGGAGCGCCTCGGTCTCGGCGTGGAGACGCTCCGGGAGCGGAACCATCGGCTCGTCTACGGCTCGATCGGCGCGTACGGCCATGTCGGCCCGCTGTCCGACGAGCCAGGGTACGACGCGCTCATGCAGGCGGCGGGAGGCCTCATCAGCATGACGGGCGAGCCGGGGCGGCCGGGCGTCCGGGTCGGCTCGTCGCTGATCGACATGGGCGCCGGGATGTGGGCCGCGCTCGCGATCGCGGCCGCGCTCCTCGAGCGCGAGCGGACGGGAGCGGGCGTCGTCGTGGACACATCGTTGTACGAGACCGCGCTCGCCTACGTCGGCTACCACCTCGTCGGCTACCTCGCGGACGGAACGATTCCGACGCGGGAGGGCACGGTCTTCCCGATGGTCGCCCCGTACCAGGTGCTGCCCACCGGCGACGGGGAGCTCATGGTCGCGGCCGGGAACGATCGGCTGTTCGCCGCGCTCTGCGAGGCCCTCGGCGTGCCCGAGCTTGTCGGCGATCCGCGCTTCCGGACGAATCCGGACCGGGTCGAGAACCGCCTGCCGCTCGTCGAGCTCCTCTCGGAGCGGCTCCGGTCACGGCCGGGCGCCGAGTGGCTCCCGCTCCTGACCGGGGTCGGGGTGCCCGCCGCGCCGGTCTCCGACGTCTCCGAAGTCGTCTCCTCCGCGCAGACGACCGCGCTCGGGATGGTGCAGCGGGTCCCGCACCCGGTCATCCCCGACCTCGAGCTCGCAGCGCTTCCCCTGTCGTTCGACCGCGAGCGTCCCGTCCATCCGCTGCCGCCGCCCGCAGTCGGCGAGCACACGTCGGAGATCCTGGCGGAACTCGGCTACGGCGACCGCGAGATCGCGGAGCTCGCGGCAGCCGAGGTCGTTCGTCTCTCGGCCCGTCCGGACGAGGGCTAGGCTCCCGGCGATGGCGCATCTCTCGCCCTCGTTCAGCGCGACGCTCCGCGTCCGGCTCGAGGACAAGCCAGGCTCGTTCGCCCGCCTGGCCGGTGCGATCGGCGCCGCCGGAGGCCTGCTCGGCGCGATCGACCTCGTTCGCGTCGAGGGGGCCAGCAAGGTGCGGGACGTGACGGTGTCGGCGACGGACGAGGCCCACCTTCACCGCATCGCCGAGGCCGTGCGGGCGCTGGAGGGAATCGAGGTCCTGCGCATCTCGGACCGCACGTTCCTGATGCACCTCGGCGGCAAGATCGAGATCAGATCGAAGATCCCGCTCAAGACGAGGGACGATCTCTCGATGGCGTACACCCCCGGCGTTGCGCGCATCTCGGAGGCGATCGCGGACGACCCGGACTCCGCGTGGAACCTCACGATCAAGCAGAACACCGTCGCCGTCGTCTCCGACGGGACCGCGGTGCTCGGGCTCGGCAACATCGGGCCGGAGGCGGCCATGCCGGTTATGGAGGGGAAGGCGCTCCTGTTCAAGGAGTTCGGCGGGATCGACGCCTGGCCGATCTGCCTGGCGACGACCGAGCCAGACGAGATCGTGGCCGTGTGCAAGGCGATCGCGCCCGGGTTCGGGGGCATCAACCTCGAGGACATCTCCTCGCCCCGCTGCTTCGAGATCGAGTCGCGGCTCGAGGCGGAGCTCGACATCCCGGTCTTCCACGACGACCAGCACGGGACCGCGATCGTCGTCCTCGCCGCGCTCGTGAACGCGCTCGAGGTCGTCGGCAAGCGCCTCGAGGACGTGACCATCGTGACGACGGGAGTCGGCGCCGCGGGCGTGGCGACGGCGGACGCGCTGCTCGCCGCAGGCGCGCGCTCGATCGTCGGCTGCGACCACGAGGGAGTCGTCTACCCGGGCCGGCCCGGCCTGGCTCCGCACAAGAAGGCGTTCGCGGCGCGGACGAGCCCCGGGAACCTCCACGGCTCGGCCGACGAGGCCCTCGAAGGCGCTGACGTCTTCATCGGCCTCTCGGCGCCGGGAGCGGTCACCGCCGACGGCGTGCGCCGGATGGCGAAGGGCGCGATCGTCTTCGCGATGGCGAACCCGACCCCCGAGGTCGAGCCCGAGGCGATCCACGACGCCGTCGCGGTCGTCGCGACCGGGCGTTCCGACTACCCGAACCAGATCAACAACGTGCTCGCGTTCCCCGGCGTGTTCCGCGGAGCGCTCGACGTTCGGGCGTCGGCGATCACTCCCGAGATGAAGGTCGCGGCCGCGCACGCGATCGCCTCCGTCATCCCGAGGGACGAGCTCGGCCCCGAGTACGTCATCCCGAGCGTCTTCAACCGCGAGGTGACCCCGCGCGTGGCCGAGGCCGTCGCCGACGCAGCCGAGGCTGGCGGCGTTTCGCGCCATCCGCGACCGCACTCCTCGAACCGGGAGGACAGATGAGCGATCAGGAACCGACGGAGGTCACGCCCCCGAGCCCAAAGCCCGAGCCGCCGCAGGAGGCGGAGCCTGAGCCGACGACCGAGCCGGAGCCGACAGAGCCGGAGCCGACAGAGCCTGAGCCGACAGAGCCGGAGCCCGAGCCGGAGCCGGCGCCTGAACCGGAGCCGGCGCCTGAGCCCGAAGACCGCGCCGAGGCGCCGACCCCTGGAGCGACGCCGGCACCAGCCCGGCCGCGCCGCCTCGAGCGCAGCCGCGACGACCGCGTCATAGCGGGCGTCTGCGGAGGCCTCGGCGAGTACCTCGGCGTCGACGCAGTGCTCATCCGGATCGCGGCGCTGGTCCTCGTCTTCGCCGGCGGCGCCGGCCTCCTCCTGTACGC
>JBOHBB010000223.1:0-2204 GCA_050698135.1 Gaiellaceae bacterium | reverse complement strand
AGACGAGCCCGACGCGGAAGCGGTCGGGGACCTTGTCGAGGAACGACGCCGACGCCGACTTCGCCGCCTCGAGGCGGGTCGGCGCGACGTCGGTCGCCGTCATCGACGCCGAGGTGTCCATCGTCAGCAGGACGGTCGCATCGTCGCGTGGCACCGCCACCACCGCCTGCGGTCGCGCCATTGCAACGATCAATGCGGCCAGTGCGGCGAGCGCGAGCAGCGCGGGCAGGTGCCGCCGCCGTCCGGGCGACGCGTCGACGACGTTCGCTAGCAGGTCGAGGTTCGTGAAGCGGGCCGCGTACTTGATCCGCCGCCGCTGGACGAGCCAGTAGGCAATCAACAGCACCGGGATCAGGAGCAGGCCCCAGAGCAGGAACGGGGTCGCGAAGCTCATCGCCGCTTCCTCTCGTTCCCGACGAACCGGGCGAAAGGGCGCAGCCAGTCGCCGCCGGTGGACAGGACGAGATGCGGCACTCCGAGCGAGGCCAGCTCGCGGGCGAGACCGGCCCGCTCCTCGGCCGCCGCAGCTGCGAACCGCTCACGCAGTCGCCGCTTCGCGGTGTCCACGTGCAGCCTGCGGCCGGTCTCGGGGTCCACGAGCCAGATGTGGCCGACGTTCGGGAGCTCCTGCTCCCTCGGGTCCCTGATCTCGACGGCCACGACTGCGTGCCTGGCCGCGAGGCGGAGCATGGCGGCGCGCCAGTCGCGCGGGCCGCGGAAGTCGGACACGACGACCGCGAGCGACCGTTGGCGTGCCACTCGTGCGACGTGCGAGAGCGCAGTGCCGATCGACGTCGCCCCGACACGCTCCGTCTCCGGCTCCCGACGGACTGCGAGCAGCACGCCGAGCAGGCCGACCCTGCCCTGGCGCGGACGGAGCGTCACGACGCCGTCGCCGCCGAACGTCGTGACGCCGATCCGGTTCCCGCGGCGCGAGGCAAGGTGGCCCATCGCCACCGCGACCCCCTCGGCGACGTCCCACTTCCGCCGGTCCGCCGTCCCGAACCTCATCGAAGGCGAGATGTCGAGCACGACCCAGGAGGTGAGCGCCCGCTCGGCGACGTCGACGCGGACCTGAACGTCCAGCGAGCGCGCCGTTGCGTTCCAGTCGATGCGGCGCACGTCGTCGCCGGGCCCCCACTCGCGGATCTGCGCGAGCTCGGTGCCGATGCCGAGCGCGGCTGTGCGGTGCTCGCCGGCCAGAAGGCCGTCGATCCGCCTGCCGATCTGAAGATCCAGGGCGCGCAGGAGCGCCTCGGGCATCGGCCCAGGGCCAGGCCGGTCCGGCGGGCGCTCCCGCGCGAAGACTGCGGTGCTCATGCCGCCCGCTCAACGACGATCTCGGGCACGGGGACGACCTCGAGGACGGAGTCGACGATGGAGTCAGCGCCGACGTCGGCCGCCAGGGCCTCGTAGCTGAGGACGATCCGGTGGTGCAGCGCGTCGCGGGCGAGCTCGCGGACGTCCTGCGGCAGGACGTAGTCGCGGCCGCGGATGAGCGCGAGCGCACGCGCCGCGGTCATCAGCGAGATCGGCCCTCGGGGACTGGCTCCGAACGCAACGTAGGCGGCGAGGTCGGCGAGCCCGACGGAGGCGGGGTCGCGCGTCGCCCCCGCGATCTGGACCGCGTATCGCGCGAGCGCGGGATCGACGTACACCTCACGCGTCACCGCTCGCAGCTCGGTGAGCTCGTCCAGGTCGATGATCTGCCTGACCTCGGCCATCCCGGCCAGCGAGCGCTCGACGACCGTCAGCTCATCCTCCGCCCCCGGGTAGCCAACGACGACCTTGAGCATGAAGCGGTCGACCTGGGCCTCGGGCAGCGGGTAGGTGCCTTCGGACTCGATCGGGTTCTGCGTCGCCATCACGAGGAACGGGCTCGGCGCCGCGAACGACTCCTTGCCGATCGTGACCTGCCGCTCCTGCATCACCTCGAGCAGCGCGGACTGCACCTTCGCCGGCGCGCGGTTGATCTCGTCCGCAAGAAGGAAGTTGCAGAAGACGGGGCCGAGCTCGACGTCGAACTCGCCGTCCTTCGGGCGATAGATCCTGGTGCCGATCAGGTCGCTCGGCATCTGGTCGGGGGTGAACTGGATCCGGTTGAACGTCCCGCCCAGGACCTGGGCGGTCGTCTTGATCGTCAGCGTCTTCGCGAGGCCGGGCACGCCCTCGATGAGGAGGTGGCCGTCCGCCAGGAGGCAGAC
>JBOHBB010000222.1:0-2165 GCA_050698135.1 Gaiellaceae bacterium | reverse complement strand
TGACGAGCCCGATGTGCGAGAAGGCTTGCGGAAAGTTGCCGAGCAGCCGTCCGGCATCTGCGTCGTACTCCTCGGCAAGGAGGCCGACGTCGTTGCGTAGGCTCAACAGACGCTCGAACAGCTCGGTCGCTTCGTCGTTGCGCTCTTCAAGTACGAGCGCCTCGACCAGCCAAAAGGAGCACGGCAAGAAGGCACCCTCTCCGCTCGGTAGGCCGTCGACGGCCTGCTCGTCGCGATAACGCCGCAGGAGACCGTCTCGCGATAGCTCCCGCTGCACGGCCGCCACGGTGCCGCGGACGCGAGGGTCCTCCGGCGGCAGGAATCCGACGAGCGGCAAGAGGAGCAGGCTCGCGTCGAGCTCGGAGCTGCCGTACGACTGGGCGAACGACCCGAGCGCCTCGCTCCACGCCTTTTGGCAGACCTCCGCGTGGATCTCGTCGCGGACGCGGCGCCAGCGCTCGAGGGGCGCTTCGCGACCGAATTCCTCGCTCAATCGGATCGCCCGATCGAATGCGACCCATGCCATCACCTTCGAGTGGGTGAAGTCCCTCCGCCCGCCCCGCACCTCCCAGATCCCCTCGTCGGGCTCGCGCCAGCGCCTTTCGAGCAGCTCGAGCTGGTGCCGGCCGAACTCCCAGGCAGGCGGCATAGCGGGCAACCCGTGCTTCAGCGCCTGGTACATCGCGTCCGTCACCTCGCCGACGACGTCGATCTGCGCCTGCTCGGCAGCTGCGTTACCGACGCGTACCGGCCGCGAGTCCTCGAAGCCCGGCAGCCAATCGAGCTCCCACTCCGTCAGCCGCCGCTCGCCCGCGACGCCGTACATGATCTGGGCCACGTCTGGGTCGCCGGCCGCCGCCCGCACGAGCCACGCCCGCCACGCCTCGGCCTCTTCGGTGTAGCCGGTTTTGAGGAGCACGAGCAACGTCAAGGTCGCGTCCCGGAGCCAGCAGTAGCGGTAGTCCCAGTTGCGGACACCCCCGAGCGCGACCGGCAGGGAAGTCGTCGGCGCGGCGACGATCCCTCCCGTCGGGCGGTACGTCAGGCCTTTCAGAACGACGAGCGAGTGCAGAACAGAGTCGCGGTACGGGCCGTCGTAGGCGCACCGCGACGCCCAGGCACTCCAGAACTCCCCCGTCTCTCGCAACGCCTCGTCCGGATCGACGAAGGCCGGCAGCTCGGAATGCGACGGGAACCACGTAAGCGTGAACGGGATCCGCTCGCCTGCGCGGACCTCGAAGGTCGAGCACGTCGTCATGTTCTCCCCCCTCGTCGCCGCCGGTGTTCGCAACAAGAGCGCGTCCGGCCCCGCGGTCGCGACGAGGGCGTCCTCGACATGACTCACCCAGGGAACGACGCGTCCGTAGCCGAACCGGATCACGAGCTCGGACTCGACCGCGACGCAGCCCGCGAGTCCTTCGACGATCCGGACGATGTGAGGCGCGTCACCGCGGGGAGGCATGAAGTCGAGGACGCGGATCCGGCCATCCGCCGTATTCCACTCCGTCTCGAGGACGAGCGACCCCGGCCGGTAGCGGCGGGTCGCCTCGCCCTCCGCGACGGGTCCGAGACGCCAGCGCCCGTGCTCCGAGCGGCCGAGGAGCGCCGCGAAGCAGGCGTCTGAGTCGAAACGAGGGAAGCAGCACCAGTCGATCGAGCCGTGCCGGTGAACGAGCGCCGCGGTCTCGAGATCGGCCAGGAAGGCGTAGTCCTCCACCAGTCGGCTCATTTGTTCGTCCTCACGTGGCCTCCTCCCGCGACGCGCTCCGAAGCTCGTCGACCCGCTGGTCTCGACCAAGCCCTCTGCTTCGGCGCTGAGGAGCTCTCCCAGCTCTTTTAGCTGAAGGTGCGACGCTGCAGACGCGTCCTTGCGCGATCATGATCGCCTCCTTCGTCGAGGCAAGGGCACGGGCGTGCTTGTGAATCGTCGCCCAGTCTTCGGCGGGGCCCCAGGGTAGGAGGTCGGCGGGCATCTCATTCCCCGCCGAGGTACGAGTCGTCGAGCAGCGAGCGGAGAGTGATAAGCGGGGCGCGGGCGGAGTGGTCGTCGAGCCTGTCGGGATCCGATTGCGCCACGGCGCGAGCCCAGGTGAGTGCCCGCGCGACCTTGCCGACACGGCACGCGAGCTCAAGCGTCTCAACCAACTCGGCGTGCGGGGCAAGGT
>JBOHBB010000221.1:0-4366 GCA_050698135.1 Gaiellaceae bacterium | reverse complement strand
CGACACGTCCGCGCACGTGACGAGTGCGATCGAGGTCGACATGTCGCGCGTCGTCGCGCTCCGAACGAAGCTGAAGCCCGAGTTCGAGGCGGCCCACGGGGTGAACGTCACCTACCTCGCGTTCATCGCCCGCGCAGCGGTCGAGACCCTGAAGGAGTACCCGTGGGTCAACGGCGAGATCCGCGGCGACCAGATCGTCACCCGCGGGAGTGTCAACCTCGGGTTCGCGGTCGAGCTGGCCGACGGGAAAGGTCTCATCGTCCCCGTGCTCAAGAACGCGGAAACCCTCAACCTGCTCGGCATCGCGAAGGGCGTCGTCGACATCGCCCAGCGCGCGCGTGACAAGAAGCTCCTGCCGGACGAGGTACAGGGCGGGACGTTCACGATCACGAATCCCGGCGGCTACGGCACGTTCCACGGGACGCCCGTCATCAGCCAGCCCCAGGCCGCGATCCTCGGCACCTACGCGGTCGTCAAGCGGGCGTGGGTCGTCCAGGACGACATGGGCCAGGACGTGATCGCGATCCGGCCGATCATGAACCTCACGCTGACCTACGACCACCGCCTCGTCGACGGCGCCCTCGCGGGCCGCTTCCTCCGGGACATCCGCGAGAAGCTCGAGAACTGGGACGAGGCCGCTTACTAGGACGTGTCAGAGCACACCGGAAGCTGCCTCTGCGGTGGCGTGACGTTCGAGGTCACGGAGCCATTCGAGCGGACGACGATGTGCCACTGCGCGAGCTGCAAGAAGCTCTCGGGCGGCGTGGGCACGGCGAGCGGCGGCGTCCGCACGGACGCGATCCGCATCCTCTCCGGCGCCGAGCTCCTGACCACGTACCAGCCCGACGAGGGCTCTGCGAAGACCTTCTGCTCCATCTGCGGGACGAACCTGTTCGGAGGCGGCTGGCCGGAGTCGCAGGGCACGAGCGTCAGGCTGGCCACCCTCGACGAGCCGTATCGGGGCCGGATCGAGTCTCACATCTTCGTGAGGTCGATCGCGCCGTGGGAGGTGCTCCCCGAGGACGGCGCCGAGCGCTACGAGATTCGCAGCCCGTGACGCAGCGGATCATCCCGATGATCGCCTACGAGGACGCCGCGGCCGCGATCGACTTCCTGACGTCTGCGTTCGGCTTCAGTGAGCGCGAGGGCCAACGGTATGTCATGGAGGACGGGACGATCGGGCACGCGGAGCTCGAGCTGGACGGCAGCATCGTCATGCTGGCGACCCCGACCCGCGACTACCAGAGCCCGAAGCGACATCGAGAGACATGCGACGCCGCGCGGCGGTGGCTCGACAACCCATGGGTGGTCGACGGCGTGCTCGTCCTCGTGGGCGATCTCGATGCCCACCATGCCCGGGCGGTAGCAGCCGGCGCAGCGGTGATCCGGCCGCCGGAGGAGGGCCCCGACGGCCGCCTCTACACGGCGGAAGATCTCGAGGGCCATCGCTGGATGTTCCAGCAGGCATGAGCTCGCGCGGCGCGTACCTCCTGACCCTCGGTCTCGTCCCGTACGGCGAAGCGTTCGGCCTCCAGCGGTCGCTGGCGGGCGCGGTTTCCCAGGGAGCGATCCCGGAGACGGTGGTCTTTCTCGAGCACCCGCCGGTCGTCACTCTCGGCCGCCGGACCGAGCCGGGCAGCGAGCTGCACATCCCGGAGGGCGCCGAGGTCGAGGTCGCCGAAACCGACCGCGGTGGCAAGTCGACGTTCCACGGCCCCGGCCAGCTCGTCTGCTACCCGATCCTCGACCTCCGGTACCACGGCAAGGACGTGAAGCTGTACGTCCGGAACCTCGAGGAAGCCCTGATCCGCACCCTCGCCGCCTTCGACCTCGAGGGCGTGAGGTACGACGGCCTGACCGGGGTGTGGATGCCGCCGAGCGGCGCGCAGGGTCCGCGCAAGGTCGCCTCGATCGGAGTGCACGTCTCGCGCTGGGTGACGACGCACGGATATGCGCTGAACGTCGACCTCGACCCCGCCCCGTTCACCGACTGGATCACCGCCTGCGGGCTCGAGGACGCCGCGTTCACGACGATGACGCGGGAGCTCGCACGGCCCCTCTCGGTCGCGGAAGTGCGGCCGCACGCGATCGACGCGCTCGCCGACGTCTTCGAGCTCGACTTCGAGGAGCTTCCGGCAGAGGACGGCGCCGGCCTCTGGCCGCAGCGGATCCACGCCGCGCTCTCGTCGCGATGAGCGTCGACATCCGACCGATCCCGCGGCCGGGCTGGGACCCGCTTCCGGGCGAGGGCGTGGTCGGCGTGGTCGGTCGAGTGCTCGTGCGGGAGGACGAGTTCTTCGTGGCCGAGCTGCGATTCTCCGAGCACGCCACGATCCACGAGCATCCGGGCGACCGCGACACGATCGTCGTGTGCATCCAGGGCGAGGGCTTCACATCCGTCGCGGGCGAGATCGAGCCGCTCCGCGAAGGCCGCCAGGTGCGCTGGCCCAAGGACATCCCGCACAGGCTGTGGACGGAAAGCTCGACCATGGCGACGCTCATGATCGAGCGGTTCGACTAATCAGAGTCCGGGGAAGTCGTCCGGACAGGGAACCGGGGTCGGCTTCTCGAAGCCCGCGTACGCCTCCCTGGGATCCTTCGTCTCGGTGTCGACTCCGGCTCCGTGTCGCAGCGCGACCTCGTCGACCGGGTAGCGGAGGCCACGCCCCTCCGCCCTCCTGCCGGCAGCCAGGATCACGCACGGCGTGTCGCCCGCGCCGACGAAGATGTGCTCCGTCCACGGCGGGCAGTGAACGAAGTCCCAGGGCCCGAGCATCCGCTCCTGCCCCTCGACGATGAGCAGGCACTCGCCGGTGAGCACGAGGAAGTCCTCCTGAGCCTCCTCGCCGTGGTACATGCCGCTCGGCTCACCGGGACGTAGCAGGCTCAGGTTGATCCCGAGCTCGCCGAAGATCGCGTTCTCGCCCTCGAACGGAGCGTAGAAGCCCAGCCCCTCGCTGTCGAACCACTGCGTGTCGCGTGCGTTGACGACGAACCAGCCCTCGCCGTAGGGGAAGGTTCCGTGCTCCGTCCGCTCGAGTGGGGCCTCCGGGACCATGCTCTTTACACTAGTCGGCGATGCAGAAGTCGCTTCCCGTTTCCGAGCGACCTCGCCGCCCCGAATGGATGAAAGTGCGCGCACCCAGCGCGAACTCTCGGTACTTCGAGGTCAAGGGCCTCATGCGCGAGGGGCAGCTGAACACGATCTGCGAGGAGGCCCGCTGCCCGAACATCGGAGAGTGCTGGGGACGGGGCACCGCGACGTTCCAGATCCTCGGCGCGACGTGCACCCGGGCGTGCCGGTACTGCTACGTGCACTCGGGGAAGCCCGACCAGCCGCCGGACCCGCTCGAGCCTCTGCGCCTCGCGCAGGCGGCGGCTCGGATGGGGCTCTCGCACGTCGTCGTCACGTCGGTCGACCGCGACGACGTCCCCGACCGAGGCGCGGGGCACTACGCGGCGACGATCCGCGCCCTCCGGCGAAAGCTCCCTGAAGCGGACGTGGAGATCCTGACGCCCGACTTCCTCGGAGTCGAGGAGGAGGCGCTCGGCACCGTGCTCGCCGCGCGTCCGGACGTCTTCGGCCACAACATCGAGACGGTGCGACGACTGCATGCCCGGATGCGTGGCGCGAAGGCGAGCTACGACAAGGCCCTGTGGCTGCTCCGGCGGGTGAAGGAGCTGGCGGACTACCGGGTCCTGACGAAGTCCGGGATCATCGTCGGGCTCGGCGAGACGAACGACGAGGTGGTCGAGACGATGCGCGACCTCCGCGAGCACGGCGTCGACGTCGTCACGATCGGCCAGTACCTCCAGCCCTCGCCGAGGCACGCGACGATCGACCGCTGGGTGCACCCGGACGAGTTCCGGTGGCTCCGCGAGCAGGGCGAGGCGCTCGGGTTCGGCTCCGTCTTCTCGGGGCCGCTCGTCCGCTCCTCGTACCGCGCGGACGAGCAGCGCCACGCCGCCGAAACCGGCCGGGGAGCCGTCGCGTACTGACGGGCGAGGCATGCCTCGCTCCTCCCTCCTCGTCGCGATCGCCGCGATCGTCGTCGCGGGTACCGCCAGCGCCGCGACGTCGCAGGCTCCGGAGCTCCGTGTCCGCGAGTATCCGGTGCCGAGCGGGAGCCATCCTCACGACGTCGCGCCCGCCCGCGACGGAGGCGTCTGGTACACGGCGCAGCACACCGGCCGGCTCGGCTGGCTCGACCCCAGGACGGGCGCCACGCGCCACGTGGCGCTCGGGTCGGGCTCCGCGCCGCACGGCGTCATCGTCGGCCCGGACGGAGCGCCGTGGATCACGGACGGCGGGCTGAACGCGATCGTGCGCGTCGACCCGCGCACGAAGCGGGTCAGGCGGTACCCG
>JBOHBB010000220.1:0-4956 GCA_050698135.1 Gaiellaceae bacterium | reverse complement strand
CATCATCCGCTCCGTTCTGCTTCAACCCGTCGACGATTCGCGGCACCAACGTCATGTGCGCGCCCGAGAGGATGGAGACGCCAACGGCGTCGGCGTCCTCCTGGATCGCTGTCTCGACGATCTGCTCCGGCGTCTGATGGAGTCCCGTGTAGATGACCTCCATGCCGGCGTCCCTCAGCGCTCTGGCGATGATCTTCGCGCCGCGATCATGACCGTCCAGTCCCGGCTTGGCGATGACCACTCGGATCTTTGCCGGCACATCGGCAGAATACCGCCGTGCGCCTGACCGTCATCGGCTCGTCGCCGGCCTGGCAGAACCCCGGCAGCGCGCACTCGGTCTACATGCTCGAGGCCGACGGCAGCCGCGTCCTCCTCGACTGCGGGCCGGGAGTGCTCGGCCGCCTGCGCGAGACGGAGAGGTGGCCGTCGGTCGACGCGATCGCGATCACGCACTTCCACCTCGACCACTGGGGCGACCTCGTCCCATGGGTCTGGGGCACCTTCTACCTCGCGACGAACGGACCCGTGCCGAAGCCTGCGCTCTGGGTGCAGCCCGGCGGCAAGGAGTACCTCGCCGGCCTCGGCGAGCGGCTCGGGTTCCCCGACATGTTCGAGCGCACGTTCGACCTCGCCGAGTACGAGCCCGACACGCCGTTCCGGATCGGCAAACTCGCGGTCACGCCGACGCGTGTGCCGCACTACACCCTCCAGACGTACGCGTTCCGGGTGCAGTCGAACGGCGCCGTCCTCGCCTACTCCGGCGACTCGGCGCCCTCGCCCGAGCTCGTCACCGCTGCGCGCGACGCCGACCTCTTCGTCTGCGAGGCGACCCTTCTCCGCGGCGACCTCGACGGCGAGCCGCGCGGGCATCTCTCCCTCGACGAGTGCGTCGAGGCCTACGAGGCCTCGGGCGCGAAACGACTGCTCGTGACGCACCGGCCGTGCGAGCTCCCTGACCCCGAGGACCACGAGCTCGCCTACGACGGGCTCGAGATCGAAGTCAGATGACTGACCGGGAATCGCCGTCGATGCGGGGATGGCCGAGACCGAGCTGGGGACGCCGCCCGACCGAGCGCGTACCGGGAGTACGGGCGAGGGAGTGCGGCGCCAGCCAGCGACGCGTTTCGGCCACCATCCGCGCGACGAGGGATTGCCGGTCAGTCATCTAGGTCGCGTTCGCGGGTCGTGCCCGGCGACGCCCGAGCCGATCACAGCGGGGACATGGAGAGCGTCGCGAGCACCGGCCGGACCGTGTCTGCGAGAGCGCTGGCCGGGCTGGCCGTCGGCCTCGTCATCAGCGGCGTGTTCCTCTGGCTCGCCGTCCGCAACGCCGACCTCGACGTCGTCCTGGACGAGCTCGGAGACGCGCGCCTCGGGCCGGTCCTCGCCGCGGTCGTCGTGCTCTTCGCCGGGTACGCGCTCCAGGCCGCCCGCTGGCGTCGGATCGCGGACACGCCGAGCCTCGGCTGGAGACGGTTCTACGGGATGGTCCTCGGTGGGCTCGCCTGCAACAACGTCCTCCCGGTGCGGATCGGCGAGCTGCTGCGCGCGCGCTGGCTGAGCACGGACGCGCCGATGCCCGGCGGGCGGGCGCTCGGGACGGTCGCGCTCGACCGCGCCTGCGACGTCGTCACGCTCGCGCTGTTCCTCGCGGTCGGCCTCAATGTCGTCGCGAGCCCGGGCTGGCTCGTGCGGATGGCCGTGGGTGCCGCGGTCCTCGTCGTCCTCATCGCCGCCGCCCTCGTCTTCGCACGCCAGTACGCGAGAAGGAGGCCGCGCGACCGGCGAGCCCGCGGCCGCGTGCGCCGGATCGTCCGCGACACGATCGAGACGCTCGCGGAGCCGATCGGCCGTCGCCATGCCGCGACCTGGATGGCCCTGAGCATCGGCACCTGGAGCCTCGGCACGGTCGCCGTGGTGCTCGTCGCCCGCTCGGTCGGGATCGACCTCACCCCGCTCGAGGCCGTCTTCGTCTCCGCGGCGCTCGCCCTCGGTGTCGCGATCCCGTCCTCCCCGGGATACGTCGGCACGTACCAGTGGGTCGGCGTCGCCTCGCTCGGGCTCCTCGACGTCCCGGTCAACGAAGCGCTCGCCTTCACGATCCTGATGCAGGCGAGCTGGTACGTGCCGACCACGGTCGCGGGCGGGGCGTTCCTCGGCGTGCGCGCGCTCCGGCGCCGCTGAAGACACCGGCCTGGCACGCCGATACCCTCCGTGTCGTGATCTCGGTCGTCGTTCCGCTGTTCAACGAGGAGCACTCGCTCGCCGCGCTCTACCACGAGATCGCGGCGGTGCTCGACTCGCAGCCGGAGCCGTACGAGGTCGTCTTCGTCGACGACGGCTCGACGGACGGGAGCAGAACCGTGCTCGAGCGGCTGCACGCCGAGACGACGAACGTGGTCGTCGTCCACCTTCGCCGGAACTTCGGCAAGGCGGCGGCGCTGCAGGCCGGGTTCCTCGAGGCGCGTGGCGACGTCGTCGTCACGATGGACGCCGACCTCCAGGACGACCCGGCCGAGATCCCGCAGCTCCTCGCCAAGCTCGACGAGGGCTTCGACCTCGTCTCGGGCTGGAAGTCGAGGCGGAACGACCCGTGGACGAGGCGACTGCTCTCGCGCGTGTTCAACCGGGCGACCGCGGTCGTCTCCGGGGTCCGCCTCCACGACGTGAACTGCGGCCTCAAGGCGTACAAGGCCGAGGTCCTGCGCGGGATGCGGATCTACGGCGAGCTCCACCGCTTCATCCCCGTCCTCGCCTCGTATCGCGGCTTCCGGGTCGCCGAGATCCCCGTGAACCACCGCGCACGGCAGCACGGACGCTCGCGGTACGGGCTCAACCGCTACCTCCGGGGCTTCTTCGACCTCCTCAGCGTCACCTTCATGGGGCGCTACAGCCACCGCCCGCTCCATCTCTTCGGCGGGGTCGGCCTGCTCATGGGCTTCGCAGGGTCGCTCGTCCTCCTCTACCTCACCGTGATCAAGATCGGCGGCGCCGCGATCGGCCACCGGCCGCTGCTCACACTCGGCGTCCTGCTCGTCGTCGTCGGGATCCAGCTCCTCTCGCTCGGGCTGCTCTCGGAGCTCATCACGTCCCAGCACGAGGAGCGGACGGACGAGCGCACGCGCGCCCAGCAGGTCGTCGAGGAAGTCCTGCGCTGAGCGCGCAGCACGAGCTTCCCGACGAGCGCGACTTCGTCGGCCCGTCCGGAAACGCGACGGACAAGTACGGCAGGAAGAACCCGCTCACGCGCTGGCTGCTCGACCGCTTCCTCCGCGAGATCGACGCCTCCGTCCGGATCGCCGGGCCGGCCTCGATCCTCGACGTCGGCTGCGGCGAGGGCGTCGTGACGGAACGGATCGCGGCGGTCGCGGACGCCCCGACGGTCGGCGTCGACCTGGGGACGGACGACCTCCTGGCCGAGTGGCGCCGGCGCGAGGGCGGGCGCCTCTCCTTTCGCCCCGCGTCGGCCTACGACCTCCCGCTCGAGGACGGCTCGTTCGACCTCGTCTGCGCCCTCGAGGTGCTCGAGCACCTGGAGCGGCCCCGCGACGCGCTTGCCGAGCTCGCCCGCGTCTCGCGACGCTCGGTCCTCGTGAGCGTCCCCCGAGAGCCCGTCTGGCGCATCTCGCACCTGCTCGCCCTCCAGGACCTCCGCAGCCTCGGGAACACCCCGGGCCACGTCAACCACTGGTCGTCGAGCGAGTTCGAGCGGCTGGTCTCCGAGCACGGCCGCGCCGTGCGCGTGCGGAAGCCGTTCCCGTGGACGGTCGTGCTCGTCCGTCGTCGCGCCGCTTAGAAGACCGGCGTCTCGCGCCACACGCCCCACACCTCGCGGAGCGCGTCGCACATCTCGCCGAGCGTGACGTAGTCGCGGGCGGCGTCCACGATCAGAGGCATGAGGTTGACGCCGTCCTTCGCGGCCGCGTCGCTCAGTGCCCCGAGCCGCGCCTCGACAGCCGCCGAGTCCCGCTGCGCCTTCACCCCGGCGAGCCGGTCGACCAGCTTCTGCTCGAGCGCGGGGTCGATCTTGAGAATCGGGATCGGCTCCTCGTCCTCGAGCAGGTAGCGGTTCACGCCGACGACGACGCGCTGACCCGACTCGACCTCCGACTGGTAGCGGAACGACGCCTCGGCGATCTCGCGCTGGAAGAAGTTGTCCTTGATCGCCGGGATCACGCCGCCGAGCTTGTCGATCCGGTCGAAGTACTCGTACGCCTGCGCCTCGAGCGCGCCCGTCAGATGCTCGACGGAGTACGAGCCGCCGAGCGGATCGATGGTGTTCACGGCACCCGACTCGTGCGCGATAACCTGCTGCGTGCGGAGGGCGAGCCGCGCGGCCTCCTCGGTCGGCAGCGCGAGCGCCTCGTCGAAGGAGTTCGTGTGCAGGCTCTGCGTCCCGCCGAGCACCGCGGCGAGCGCCTCGAGCGCGGTGCGGACGATGTTCACCTCGGGCTGCTGGGCGGTCAGCGAGACGCCGGCGGTCTGCGTGTGGAAGCGCATGAGCAGCGAGCGCTCGTTCCGCGCCCCGAACCGGTCGCGAAGCTCCCGTGCCCAGATCCGCCGTGCGGCGCGGTACTTCGCGATCTCCTCGAAGAAGTCGAGGTGCGCGTTGAAGAAGAAGGAGAGCCGCGGCGCGAAGTCGTCGACGTCGAGCCCGCGCTCGACGGCCGCCTCGACGTAGGCGAACCCGTCGGCGAGCGTGAAGGCGAGCTCCTGCGCCGCGGTCGAGCCGGCCTCGCGGATGTGGTAGCCGGAGATCGAGATCGGGTGGAAGAGCGGCATCTCCCGCGCGCAGAACTCGATCATGTCGACGACGAGCCGCATCGACAGCTCGGGCGGGAAGATCCATTCCTTCTGGGCGATGTACTCCTTGAGGATGTCCGTCTGGGCCGTGCCTCGGAGGAGCTCTCGCGGGACGCCCTGCTGCTCGCCGACGCAGACGTAGTACGCGAGGAC
>JBOHBB010000219.1:0-2760 GCA_050698135.1 Gaiellaceae bacterium | reverse complement strand
GAGTCTATCGCCCGGCCGGGCGGCTACCGGAAGAGATCGCGCTCCGGCGGCATCACGAGATCCGCGCCACTGCCCTCGCCCTTCGGCTCGAGCCCGCGGACGACGGCCGCGGGTACGGCGTCGACCTTCCCCATCACGAGCTCCGCCGCGCCGGCGATCTCGTCCGCCATGGCGATCTGCGTCGCATGGAGCTCGAGACCGACGGCGTCGCGGGTCCCACGGAGGTCGATGAGCGGTGCCATCCCCGCGACTCCCAGTGCGACATCGGTCGTCCCGGTCCGCCAGGCGCGCCCGAACGAGTCGGAGACGACGACCGCGACCTCCACGCCGGTGAGCTCGCGGATCCGCTCGCGGAGTTGGCTCGCGGACGCATCTGGGTCGAGCGGCAGCAGGACGAGCGTGTCAGGGCCCTTCGCGTTCGACGCGTCGACGCCGGCGGACGCGCACACGAACCCGTGGCGGGTCTCGGCGATCACGAGCGGCGGGCGGGAGCGGAGCACACGGCGGGACTCGCGGAGGATGACCTCGATGCGGCGCGGATCCTCGGTGCCCGCGAGCGCGCGGGCCTCCGGCGAGGGCTCCACCTCGTCGAGGTGGACGACGCGGCCCTCCGCCTTCGACACCGCCTTCTGCGCAACGACGACGACGTCGTGGGGGGCAAGCCCGCCGCCGCGGTTCGCGGCCTCGACGAGGAGCGCACCGAGGTCGTCCCCCTCCTCGATCTCGGGGATCCCGAAGAGTGGGATGACGCGGACCTCCCCGGTCACTCGAGGCCCGTGACCTTGAGCCCCGCGTGCGCGCGGTAGCGCTTGTTCACGCTGACGAGGACTGCAGTGAGGCCCTCCAAGGCGCGGGCGCTCGCAAGCGGCCCGGCGTCGACCGCGCGGCCCGCCGTGACCTGCTCGGCCAGCTCGAGCGCGAACGCCTTCGCGTCCGCGTCGTCCCCACAGACGAACGCGTCCTCGTCCGGCGCCTCGCTCCCGCCCAGGCTCGAGGCGGCGAGCGAGTGAAGTCCCGCGACCACGGGCGCCTCGAGCTCCGCCTGCACGCGCTCCGCGAGCGAGGTCGCGTCCGTGCAGGGGAAGACTCCCTCGGGCGTGACGCGGAGCTCCGATGCCACCGACAGGACCGGCGTCTCCCCGATCGCCGCCCGCAGGCTCCGGGCCGTGACGAGCGCGGCGTCGGCCTTCGTCGCGAGGATGACCAGGTCGGCTCCGCGCACGGCATCGTCGTTCGCTGCGCCCTCCACCCCGATCTCGGCCGCGGCGACGGCTGCCCTCTCCGCATCGCGCGAGCCGAGCACCACCTCGTAGCCCGCTGCCTCTCGGAGCCGCCTGGCGAGCGCCGTGCCGAACGGCCCGGTGCCGCCGACGATCGCTATCCGCACGCCGCCTCCAGCACGCGCTCGGCCAGGCGCCGCGCAGCGTCTCGATCGCTCATCAGGGTCGACGCGACCACGAGCTCGACCGGCGCGTGCGCGGGCGCATCCGCCTCGTCGATCACCAGGGTGTCGACCAGCCCCGTGTAACAACTCATCACATGCGCTGGTGTGGTGCCGCCGGCCATGCGCAGGAGCATACGGTCGAGGGGGCCGGTGACAGCCTTGCCGCCGACGATCGGGCTGAGGGCCACGCACGGGACGCGGCGCGACTCGAGCGCATCGCGGATCCCGCGCACGGCCAGGATCGGCCCGATCGAGAGGTAGGGATTGCTCGGCGCGAGGAGGATCGCGCTCGCCGTGCCGAGCGCCTCGAGAACTCCCGGCGCAGGCAGCGCGCCTTCCGCGCCCGTGTAGGCAACATCGTCCACCTCGTCGCGGTGCGCACGCGCGACGAACCACTCCTGAAACGGGAACGTCCCCGCCGCGGTGACGACGTGCGTGCGGAGGAGATCGTCGGTCGCGGGCAGGATGCGCGTGCCGAGCCCCGCGCGTTCGGTCAGCCCGACCGTGACCGCGGAGAGCTCCTTTCCTTCGCGCAGAGCGAGCGTGCGGACGAGATGGATCCCGAGGTCGAGGTCGCCGAGCCGGAACCAGTCCTCTCCGCCCCATGTCGCGGCGGCCGAGAGCGCGTTCCAGGTCTCCCCGGCGCGGCCCCACCCCCGCTCCTCGTCGATGAGGCCGGCGAGTGTGTACAGGAGGCTGTCGAGGTCGGGCGAGACGTGCAGGCCGAGCACCTCGACGTCGTCCCCGACATTGCCGACGACGGTCAGCTCGCCGGGGTCGAGCACGTCCTGCAGCCCCCGCGCGAAACGAGCACCACCTCCGCCTCCCGACAGGACGACGACACTCACGCCGTGACGGCGAGAAGGGCCCGCGTGCGGGGACCGAGCCGGGGAGCGAGACGTTCGAGGTCCTCGCCCGAGTCGACGTCGGCAGCGAGCTCCGGGATCGCAACCGTCGCGAACGGCGCATGCGCCCGAAACCTCGCGGCGCTGCCGGGGCCGTACAGAGGCGCGAACACCGACGGATCGGGAAGCGACAACGCATTCGTGGTGCCGTCCGTCGCCTCGACGAGCGCGAGCCCCGAAGCGGCGAGGCGCTCGATCGCGGCGGTGGTCGCGCACGGGAGGTCTGCGTTCAGGACGAGCGCGTGCCCGTCCGCATGCGCGAGCCCGGCGGCGACCGCCGACCCGAGGCCGCCTCCGGTGTCGCGAACGTGCTCGGCGCCGGGCGGGACGACAGCCGCGTCGTCCGTGACCACGAGGACGCGGCCGACCTCGAGCGCTGCGGCGGCCACGTCGCCGAGCATCGCCACCGCA
>JBOHBB010000218.1:0-6607 GCA_050698135.1 Gaiellaceae bacterium | reverse complement strand
CAGACGAAGGAGTCGATCTCGCACGCGCGCGCCGCCGAGGTGCCGATCGTCGTCGCGGTGAACAAGATGGACATCCCCGACGCGAACGCGGACCGCGTGAAGAGCGAGCTCGCCGCGGAGGGCCTGCAACCGGAGGACTGGGGCGGCTCGACGCAGTTCTCGGAGGTGTCCGCGAAGCAGCAGACGAACCTCGCCGACCTGCTCGAGAAGATCCTGCTCGTCGCAGACGCCGAGCTCGACCTGCGTGCGAACGCGGGCGCGGACGCGTCGGGGGTCGTCATCGAGTCCCGCCTCGACGTCGGGCGCGGGCCGGTCGCGACCGTCCTCGTCCACCGCGGGACGCTCCGCGTCGGCGACGCCGCAGGCGCCGGAGACGCCTCCGGCAAGGTGCGCGCGCTCTACGACTACCGCGGGGAGAAGGTGAAGGACGCGAAGCCCGGCGACCCCGTCGAGGTGCTCGGGTTCGACCATCCGCCGTCCGCCGGCGAGTTCGTCCGCGTCGTCGAGCACGAGCGGCAGGCGAAGCATCTCGCCAACGTCCGCGCCGAGCGGCTGCGCCGCGAGCAGCTTGCACAGCGCCCGCGCAGGCGCATCTCGCTCGAGACGCTGCACGCGGACCTCGAGGCAGGCGAGATCCAGGACCTGAACATCGTCCTCAAGGGGGACGTCCAGGGCTCGGTCGAGGCGCTGCTCGGCGAGCTCCAGAAGATCCAGCACTCCGAGGTGCGAGTGAACGTCATCCACACCGGCGTCGGCGGCATCACGGAGAACGACGTCAACCTCGCCTCCGCCTCGGATGCGCTCGTCGTCGGCTTCAACGTCCGGCCCAGCGCCGACGCAAGGGCGCTCGCGGAGCGCGAGGGCGTCGACATCCGGACGTACCGTGTCATCTACCAGCTCACCGACGACATCCAGCAGGCGCTCGTCGGGATGCTCTCCCCGGTGCAGACGGAGGAGACGCTGGGCGAGGCCGAGGTCCGCGCGCTCTTCCGCGTCTCGCGGCTCGGCACGATCGCCGGCTGCATGGTCACGAGCGGCGTCGTCCGCCGCGGGGCCCAGGTGCGGATCGTCCGCGACGGGACGGTGATCCACGAGACCACGATCGCCCAGCTGAAGCGGTTCAAGGACGACGCTCGCGAGGTCGCCGAGGGCTTCGAGTGCGGCATCCTCCTCGACGGCTTCAACGACGTCAAGGAGGGCGACGTCCTCGAGGCCTTCGAGACGCGCGAGGTCGAGCGGACGGACCTCGAGCCGGCGCCCGTGGCGGCTGCTGCGCCCGACGACGACGCCGAGTAGTCGCAGGGCGAGGCTCGGCCTCGCCCATACGATGCAGGGCGTGACCGGAAGCGGCTACGTCGGCATCCTCACCGTCGAGCTCCACTTCCCGGAGTCCGGCTCCCTGAAGGGCAAGCGGAAGCACCTGCAGTCCGCGAAGGCGCAGCTGCGCAACCGGTTCGGGGCATCGGTGGCCGAGGTCGACCACCACGACCTCTGGCAGCGCTCGCGCCTGACCGTCGCCTGCGCGGCGGCCGGTCACCGCGAGCTCCAGGAGCACCTCGACGCCGTCGTCCGCTACCTCGGCTCGCAGGGGTTCGAGCTCGTGGGCGCCGAGCGTGAGGTGGTCGTCCCCGGTGAGTGAGCGTCGCCGCCGCGTGAACGAGGCGATCCGGCAGGTCCTCTCGGATGCGGTCCCGACGCTGAAGGACCCGCGCATCGGGTTCGTCACCGTGACCGGGGTGCAGGCGACGAAGGACTTCTCGCAGGCGAAGGTGTTCGTGAGCGTCCTCGGGAGCGAGGGCGACCGCGAGCGCTCGCTCGCGGGGCTCCAGGCCGCGCGCGGTGTTCTCCAGGCGCAGGTCGCACGCGAGCTCGGGCTGCGCCGGACCCCGGTGCTCACGTTCGAATACGATCCCGCGGTCGAGCAGGGCGTGCGCCTGACGAAGATCATCGACGAGCTCGCACCAGAGGATCCGGATGACCAAGGCGAATGACATGGCGGCGGTCGTCGCCGCGCTCGCGGAGAAGGACCGCTTCCTCGTGACGTCGCACGAGGCGCCCGATGGGGACGCGCTCGGGTCGCTGCTCGCCATGGAGCTCGCGCTGCGCTCGCTCGGCAAGGACGCGGTCATGTTCCTCGGCGGCGAGGCGCCGTTGCCCGGCGAGTACCGGTTCCTCGAGCTCACCGAGCGCGGACTGACGCGCACGCTGCCGGACGACGCGGCCGAGCGCGTCCTCGTCGCGGTGGACTGCGCGAGCGCAGGCCGGGTCGGCGCCGAGCCGGGTCTCGTGAAGCGCGCGCCGTACACGGTCAACGTCGACCACCATCATGACAACCCGCGCTTCGGAGACGTGAATCTCGTCGTCGAGGAGGCGTCGTCGACGGGCGAGGTGCTCGCGGAGCTGTTCCGGGAGCTCGGCGTCGCGCTGACGCCGGAGATCGCCGAGGCGCTCTACATCGCGCTCGTCACGGACACCGGGCGCTTCCAGTACGCGAACACGACGCCGAAGGCGCTGCGGCTGGCCGCCGAGCTGGTCGAAGCCGGCGCGGACGTGCACCGCGTGTTCCAGGGCGTGTACGAGAACGTCCAGTTCGCGAAGCTGAAGCTCCTCGCCCGCGCCCTCGACCGCGCGCGCGTACTCGAGGGAGGGGAGATCGTCGTCTCGCACCTCCTCCGCGACGACTTCGAGGCGGTCGGTGCGACGGAGCCGTACTCCGAGGGGATCATCGACGTCCTGCGCTCCGTCGAGGGCTCGCTCGTCTCGGCGCTGATCCGCGAGCCGCCGCGAGACGGCGGCCCGGCGCGGAAGGTCTCCCTCCGCTCATCGGTCGACGAGGTCGACGTGAGCGCGATCGCGCGCAAGTCGGGCGGAGGAGGCCACCGTGAGGCAGCCGGCTTCTCGAGCGAGCTGTCGGTCGACGAGATCACGGAGTTCATCGTCCGCGAGGTCTCGGCCCAGATCGGCGCTCCCGCCGGGGCCTGATGCCTCCGCGAGGGCTCGATCCGAGCGGGATCATCCTCGTCGACAAGCCCGCCGGGCCGACGTCGTTCGACATCGTGGCCGCGGTGCGGCGGCGCACCGGGGCCCGCACCGGCCACGCGGGGACGCTCGACCCGTTCGCGACGGGCCTGCTGCTCCTCCTCTCCGGCGCCTCCACCCGCCTGCAGCCGCGCTTCGTCGGCCTCGACAAGCGCTACCTGACGGAGATCGACCTGACGGCGCAGACGTCGACGGGGGATCCCGAGGGGGAGGTGGTCGACGAGCACGACCCGCCGCCCGCCGACGAGCTCGGCGAGCGGCTCGCGGCGCTCGAGGGCGTCGTCGAGCTGCCCGTCCCGGCGGCGAGCGCCGTGAAGATCGGAGGCGAGCGTGCGTACCGGCTGCACCGTCGCGGCGTCGTCGTCGACATGCCGATCCGGCGCATGCACGTGCGCGAGCTCCGGCTGGAGGAGTACGCGGACGGCGCCTGCCGCCTCGAGCTGCTCGTCTCCTCCGGCACCTACGTCCGCGCGCTCGCGGAGGCGCTCGGAGGCCACTGTCGCACGCTCAGACGCACGGAGATCGGGCCGTTCTCGGTCGACGAGGCCGACCCGGAGCGCGTGATCCCTGCGGACGAGGCGCTCGCGAGGCTGCCGTGAGGATCGCGCACACCCCGGCGCAGGTCGAGCGCCAGCCGCGAGCAGTCGCGGTCGGCAGCTTCGACGGCGTCCACCGCGGCCACGTCGCCGTGCTCGACGCCGGGCGTGCGACGGGCCTCGCGGTGACCGCGATCACGTTCGACCCGCACCCGAGGATCGCGCTCGGGAACAGGGTGGAGCTGCTCACGACGCTCGCGCGTCGGCTCGAGCTCCTCGGAGGCTCCGGCGTCGAGACGACCCTCGTTGCGTCGTTCACGCCGGAGTTCCAGCAGCTCGTGCCGGAGGAGTTCGCCCAGCGCTACCTCCGCGCGATCGGGGCGGAGACGGTCGTCGCGGGCGAGGATTTCCGCTTCGGCGTGCGCCGCTCCGGCGACCTCGCGCTCCTCGAGCGCCTCGGGTTCACGGTCGTCGTCCCGGACGAGGTCGAGGGAGTCTCCTCGACGGCGATCCGCGCAGCACTGGGCGAGGGCGACGTCACGAGCGCGGCGGCGATGCTCGGACGCCCGTTCGAGCTCGACGGGACGGTCGTCGCGGGGCACCAGCGCGGCGGGACGCTCGGGTTCCCGACCGCGAACCTCCTTCTCGAGCCGGACCTCCTCTGTCCGCGGTTCGGGATCTACGCCGGCGCGGCCATGGGCACGCGGGCGGCCGTCTCCATCGGCACGAACCCGCACTACGGCGGCACGGAGCGGCGCATCGAGCCCTACCTCCTCGACTTCGAGGGCGACCTCTACGGGCAGCGCCTCCTCGTCGAGCTGTGGGAGCGGCTTCGCGACGAGGCCGCGTTCGACTCGGAGGATGCGCTCGTCGAGCAGATCGCGCGGGACGTGGAAGCGACCCGACGCGCGCGTAGGCCGTAGCGGCGTAGCTAGCTTTACCAGTCGTGGCAGGCAGGGACGGCGACCCTCTGGTCAAGGCGCGCGGCCTCGTCAAGCGGTTCGGCGAGCTCGTCGCGGTCGACTCGATCGACTTCGACCTCCAGCGCGGGGAGGCCTTCGGCTTCCTGGGCCCGAACGGCGCGGGGAAGACGTCGACGATGCGCATGATCGGCTGCGTGTCGCCGGTGACCGACGGGACGCTCAGCATCTTCGGCCTCGACCCCGCGAAGGACGGGGTGAAGATTCGTGGCCGCCTCGGCGTCGTCCCACAGATGGACACGCTCGACATGGAGCTCACCGTCCGCGAGAACATCGTCATCTACGGGCGGTACTTCGGGATCCCCCGCCGCGCGCTCGGGCCCCGCGCGGACGAGCTCCTCGAGTTCGTCCAGCTCACGGAGCGCGCGAACGACAAGGTCGAGCCGCTCTCGGGCGGGATGAAGCGCCGCCTCACGATCGCGCGCTCACTCGTGAACGACCCCGAGGTGATGCTCCTCGACGAGCCGACGACCGGGCTCGACCCGCAGGCGCGGCACGTCGTCTGGGACCGCCTCTACCGCCTCAAGCAGTCCGGCGTCACGCTGGTCCTGACGACCCACTACATGGACGAGGCGGAGCAGCTCTGTGACCGGCTCGTCGTCATGGACAAGGGCAAGATCGTCGCCGAGGGCTCTCCGCGCCAGCTGATCGAGCGCTACTCGACGCGGGAGGTGGTCGAGCTCCGCTTCGACAACGGCGGCCGCCCGGAGGACTTCGGGCACTGGACCGACGGGCTCGTGTCGAGGGTCGAGTCGCTC
The DNA here is from genome assembly GCA_050698135.1 of Gaiellaceae bacterium. Taxonomy (GTDB): domain Bacteria; phylum Actinomycetota; class Thermoleophilia; order Gaiellales; family Gaiellaceae; genus GMQP-bins7. The sequence continues at coordinate 1,294 of JBOHBB010000218.1, read as the reverse complement.
CCCGACCGCGTGTTGCTGTACACGGACAACGGAGACGCCGCCGCGCACGGGCTCCACGAGCGGGGGCTCGTTCCCGAAAGCGTCATGGTCCGGCGAAGCACGCTCGAGGACGTCTTCCTCCACCTCACCGGCCGGAGCCTGATCGAGTAGCCCATGACGACGGTCGCCCTCGCGCTTCGCCCGTTCGAGTACTTCCTCGCCCAGTACCGGCGCGTCTGGCGGGGGAGCGCCGTCACGAGCGTCGTCACCCCGGTCGTCTACCTGCTCGCCCTCGGCGTCGGGCTCGGCGTGTTCGTCGACCGCTCGGCCGCGCTCCCCGGCGGGATCTCGTACCTCGAGTTCGTCGCTCCCGGCCTGCTGGCGGGGACGATGATGCAGATCGCGACCTTCGAGTCGAGCTGGCCCGTGCTCTCGGCGATCAAGTGGGACCGCCAGTACCACGCGATGCTCGCGACGCCACTCCGCGTGGGCGACGTCCTCCTCGGGCACCAGGGGTGGGTCGCGGCCCGCCTGACCATGATCGCGACGATCTACCTCGTCGTCATCGCGGCCTTCGGCGGCGTCGACTCCCCGCTCGCGATCCTCGCGATCCCGGTCGCCGTGCTCGTCGGCATCGCCTTCTCGGCGCCCATCGCCGCTTGGGCCGCGCACACGGAGACGGAGGTCTCGTTCGTCGCGATCTTCCGCTTCGTGATCCTGCCGATGTTCCTCTTCTCGGGGACCTTCTTCCCGATCGAGAACCTCCCGACGCCGCTCGAGGTGCTCGCCTACCTGACGCCGCTCTGGCACGGCGTGAGCCTGTGCCGCCAGCTGACACTCGGCGACGTCGAGGCGTGGAGCGCGCTCGGCCACCTCGCCTACCTCCTCGCGTTCACGGCGGCCGGTCTCGCCGCGGCCCGCTACACGTATCGAAAGAGGCTCGTCCTATGACCGAGTACGTCGCCCGTACACCGCTCACCGGCCGGTCGATGCCGAGGATCGGCGGCCTCCTGCTCATCGAGCGGAACGTCATGGTCTACCGCCGGACTTGGATGATCCTGTTCTCCGGCTTCTTCGAGCCGCTCTTCTACCTCTTCTTCTTCGTCTACCCGCTCGAGCGCTTCATCGGCGAGGTCACCTCGAGCGGGCAGGTGATCGAGTACGCGGCCTTCGTCGCGCCGGCGCTCCTCGCCGCGTCCGCGATGAACGGGGCGTTCTACGACGCGACGAACGTCTTCTGGAAGCTCCGCTACGGGAAGGTGTACGACGCGATGCTCTCGACGCCCGTCGGCCCGAAGGACGTGGCGGTCGGCGA